>JBPCOF010000303.1:0-7464 GCA_051000515.1 Geodermatophilaceae bacterium | reverse complement strand
TGGTAGGTGCGCAGGTAGGCCTCATGGGCCGAGCAGGCCCGCAACGTGGCGATCCACCCGTCCTCCGGCGACGGTGTGCTGAGGGTGGCTGCCAGCAGTCGGGCAGTCATGTCGACCCGCTCGACACTGCGCCCTAGCACCAGGAAGTCGTAGCCGTGGTCGCGGCTCATGGTCGCGTCGGCGTGCCCGGCCAGCATCGCCGCCCGATGCCGCACATAGGAGAAGAACGGCGCCGGGCCGAACTCCCTGGCTGCCTCGATCCGGGTGGGAAGTTCGTGGTGCGTGGTGTTCAGGCACTCCCAGATGTCGGCGGACAGGGACTCGCGTACGCCCCGGGCGTTCTGCCGGGCGGCGAGCAGTGCACCGACGATGGAGCTGGGATTGTCCGCCTGATAGCCGAGTATTTCCAGAGCCTCGCGGATGTCCCGCGGGGAGTCGGCCTCTGAGTCTGAGGCTGAATCTGCGCCGACCCCCATCACCGCCGCCAGAACACGACAGGTCTCGCCCTCGTCGGTGTCCGGGTCCTCTACGACCTGGTGGAAGTGCACGTCGAGGAGTCGGGCGGTGTCCTCGGAGCGCTCGACATAGCGGCCGATCCAGAACAATGCCTCGGCGACCCGGCTCAGCACGAGCCCCGGCCCTGCTGCTGTTGTTGCGGTTGGTCGGATCTTGGCCCGAGATCCGGCGCCTTGGCTTTCACCGTAGGCGCGGGCAGTGGCGTCACAACGGAGGGCTCGCCCTTCCGGACCGGCGAGGAAGTCAGCACCCAGGTGTCCTTCGACCCGCCACCCTGACTCGAGTTGACGACGAGACTGCCCTCCGGCAGAGCAACTCGGGTGAGCCCACCGGGCAGGACCCGGATCCGGCTTCCGTCGTTGATCGCGAAGGGTCGCAGGTCGACGTGCCGGGCAGCGAGCCGGTCCCCGTCCAACGACGGAGACGTCGACAGCATGACCACCTCCTGGGCGATCCAGCCTCGCGGGTTCGCGAGCACCTCGGCACGGGTGGCAGCGAGCTCTTCTTCGGTCGCTGCCGGTCCGATCAGCAGTCCGTACCCTCCGGACCCGTCCACCGGTTTGAGCACCAGCTCGTCCAGCCGACCTAGGCAGTCGTGCAGCACCTCGGGGTCATCCAGCCGGTAGGTGGGCACGTTCGGCAGGAGCGGCTGCTCACCGAGGTAGTACTCGATCAGCGCGGGCACGTAGGTGTAGGTCAACTTGTCGTCGGCCACCCCGTTGCCCACCGAGTTGGCGATCGTCACGTTGCCGGCTCGTGCGGCGTTGAGCACACCCGAGCAGCCAACCACCGACTCCGAGCGGAAGTGCACTGGGTCGAGGTAGTCGTCGTCTACCCGACGGTAGAGAACATGGACTCTGCGCTCTCCGCTGGTCGTGCGCATGTAGAGCACGTTGTCCCGGCAGAAGAGGTCCCGTCCCTCGACCAGTTCGATGCCCATCTTGCGGCCCAGAAAGGCGTGCTCGAAATACGCCGAGTTGTAGACGCCTGGGGTCAGCAGCACGACCGTGGGGTCCTCGATGCCCGCCGGCGCTGCGGCCCGTAGCGCCGCGAGGAACAATGCGACGTGTCCCGCGACCGGCTGCACCCGTTGTTCCAGAAACAGTCCGGGAAAGACCCGGGCCATCGTGCGGCGATTCTCTACGACGTAGGAGATACCGGAGGGCACCCGCAGGTTGTCCTCCAGGACTCGCAGCACGCCTTCGGCATCGCGGACCAGATCGATTCCAGCGATGTGCACCCGGACCCCGTTGGCTGGTTCCAGCCCGGCGGCCGCGCGCTGGAAGGCGGTCGAGGTGGACACCAGCGAGTGCGGCAGGATGCCGTCGGCCAGCACGGTCTGGGGTCCGTAGATGTCGGCGAGAAATGCCTCCAGTGCACGCACCCGCTGGATCACCCCCGCCTCGATCCGTGCCCACTCCACCGAGGGGATCAGCCGGGGGATCAGATCGAGCGGGAAGATCCACTCCTTCCCGGCGTGTGAAAAGGTGATGCCCTGGTCGCGCATGCTGCGGTCGAGGACGGCCACCCGCTCCTCGAGGTCGGCGCTGGAGAGCAACTGCAGCGCGTCGAACAACGCCTTGGTGTGCGGGTGCGGCGCGCCGTTCCCGGCGAACATCTCGTCGTAGGCAACGCTGGAGTAGCCGTCGAACAGGCTTCCCATGTGCAAGTCGTACCAGAAGGCTGGTACGGCCGAGCCTCCTGACAGCTCGGAAACAACAGGAAGGCAGCATTCGCAGATGAGTTCAGTGCGCCAGATTCGGGTGGGCTGCGAGTTCAGGTACGAAGCCGCGGCCGAGACCCCTGCGGTTTTCCTGGTCCAGTCGTCGGCGGCCGGACCACAGACCGTCCTGCAGCAGACGTATGAAACGACGCCGACGGTGCAGCGGCACGGCTACGCCGACTTGTACGGCAACAACTGTCAGCGGCTGACCCTGCCGGTGGGAGCGTCCACGGTGCGCTACGACGCATTCGTCGAGGTGCCCGATGAGACCGAGGAGGTCGACCTCGACGTTCCAGAAACCCCCGTCAGCGAGCTGCCCGACGACGCCCTGCACTACACGTTGGCCAGTCGCTACGTTCTACCCGACATCCTGGGGCACGAGGCATGGGAGCGCTTCGGTGCGCAGGCACCCGGTTACCGCCGCGTACAGGCGATCGTGGACTACGTCAACGGGCATCTGGAGTTCACTCACGGCTCCAGCACCCCGCTGACAACGGCCGTCGACGTCCACGAATCACGTCAGGGCGTCTGCCGCGACTACGTCCACCTGGCGATCACCTTCTGCCGGGCGCTGAACATCCCGGCCCGCTACGTCTTCGGCTACCTCCCGGACATGGATGTCGTGTTGCCGCCCGGAGAAATGGATTTTGCCGCCTGGATGGAGGTCTATCTCGACGATCGATGGTGGACCTTCGACCCCCGCAACAACAGACCGCGCAAGGGCCGAGTCGTGGTCGGACGCGGCCGCGACGCACTCGACGTGGCCATGGTCACGACGTACGGCGCCCCGCAACTCGTGGCCATGAAGGTCTGGGCGGACGAGGTACAGGAGTCGGAATGACACGGGCCGGTCGCCGGTGACTCGACCGCCGCGCTAACCCTGCCTTGCGGCCGGGTCACCTGAGGTGGGACGCGCCCGATCTCGCTTCCACCAGTGACGCACGAGCGGGCGGGTGAGGGTAGCGACGACGGCACCGGTTGCAAAGAGTCCGGCGGCGACAACAGCGGGTGAGGCTACCGGCGCTGCCGAGGGTCGATCAGGAGAACGACCAGCCGCAGAAACTGCCCTGGCCAGCACTGCCGCCGCATCCGGCTGATCCCCGCCGGAGCCGCCTCGTGCGGCGTACGGAATTCCCACCTCTCCAGCAGGAGCCAGTCCCAGTGCGGCGAACCGCGGCAGGGTGGCCGTCCAGGCGACGCAGAACAGCAGGAAGCGGCAGGCCAGGTAGATGAACAACAGGATTCCGACGACGCTGCCGAACACCCCGGCAGAGACACTGTTGGAGACCAGCGACAGATAGAACCCGCCGATCAGCTTGAGGACCTCGAAGCCGACCGCGGCCAGGATCGCGCCCGGCAGGACGGCGCGGTAGGTGATGTCGTGACCGGACATACTTCCGAACAACCAGGAAAAGACCAGGGTGCTGCCGGCAATGGCCAGGGCGATGGCCAGCGCCCCGGTGAGCAGGGTGACGCCGGGAAATTGCGAGAGTCCGACCAGATCCACCAAGAAGGAGGCTGCGGCCGTACCCACTGCCGTGACTGCCAGGGATGCAGTCAGTCCGCCGCCGAGCCCGACCAGCGTACGCAGGTCACGAGCGATGTCCCGGAGGAAGTTGCCGGTCTCCGGTTTGCCCCGCCACAGCGTCTGGATCGCCAGGCGCAGCTTGCTGATCCAGCCGAGCCCGGCATAGATCAGCCCGAGCAGTCCCACGACTCCCACGGCGTTACGCGACTCGATCGCCGCGTTGAGTGCCTCGACCAGTTGGTCCCCGGCCGAACCCGGGATGTAGTCGACGATCTGGGCGATGACGTCGTCGAGCAACTCCGGCCGGCCGGCCAGCACGAATCCGAACACCGATGCGGCCAGGAGCAATGTCGGGAACAGGGCCAGAAATCCGAAGTAGGTGATGCTTCCGGCCAGGACGTCGGCATTTCGATCGACATAGAGGGTGGCGGCCCGAACGACGTGATCGAGCCAGCCATGACGTTCGCGCAGCCGATCGAGGCGGCCCGGTTGCTTCGCTGCGCTGTTGTCGTTCGGAGTCTGTAGTGTCGCGCCCTCAGCCACCCGCCGTCCCCCGCAACGGATAGCGCGTCACGGGCACCCATCGTCCGGACGAATCCCGCTCAAAGGCGCAGAAAGCATCCACCTGGACCCGCTCGTCCACATGCAGGAGTCCGTCATAGGCCACGTCGAGCATGTCCGGCGGCACGTCGTGGGCGATCGTGACGTGCGGGTGGTACGGAAAGTTCAGCGGACGGCTCAACAGACCCGATCGGATGTCGCCGGCCAGCAATTCGCACGCCGAGATGTCGTCGGCCACGTTGACGAAAACCACCTGCGACACCGGACGAAAGGATCCGGTTCCGGCCAGGTGGAGCTGGAACGGTGCATGGCGCGCGGCGACGCCGAGCAGGTGCTCGTGCACCTCTTGGACCACCATCCCGGCCACATCGGTGGGGGGCAACAAGGTGACGTGCGGTGGGATCAGCTCCGCCAGCTGGTCACCGACCTTGTTCCGCCACTCGGTCAACAGAGTGCCCAGGGGGTCCGGGACCGCGATCGCAATCCCCAGAACGCTCATCGGTGCGCAGGCACGCTGGGCAGCAACCCGATCCGGTCTTCGGCCAAGGTCAAGGTGACATCGGCTACCGCGGCCGCCCGCTGTGCCCCCGTGGCCAAGATCCGATCCACCTCGCCCGGGTCGTCGAGCAGGTCCCTGGTGGCCACCCGAATCGGCCCGATCACCGCCTCGACCGCGTCGGCCACATCAGCCTTCAGCTGTCCGTACCCGGCTCCGGCGTACTGCTCCTCGAGCTTGTCCAGGCCGGTGTCGGTCAGCGCGGAAAGGATCACGAGGAGATTCGACACGCCTGGTTTGGTCTCAGGGTCGTGAGTGATCTCCCGGCCGGTGTCGGTGACCGCACTCTTGATCTTCTTGGTGTTGACCGCGGGGTCGTCCAGCAGTTCGAGGATTCCGGCGGCACTCGACGCGCTCTTGCTCATCTTCCCGGCCGGGTCGGACAGGTCGGCGATCCGTGCGGTCTCCTTGACGATGTAGGGGTCAGGCACGGTGAAGGTCTGTCCCAGTCGGCTGTTGAACCGCTTGGCCAGGTCGCGGGTCAACTCGAGATGCTGGCGCTGATCTTCACCGACCGGTACGACGTCGGCGTGGTAGAGCAGGATGTCGGCGGCTTGGAGGACGGGGTAACTGAACAGTCCGACGGTCACCCGGTCTCCGTCGGTTGACTTCGCTGATTTTTCTTTGAACTGCACCATGCGCCCGGCCTCGCCGTACCCGGTCATGCACGCCAGCATCCACGCCAGCTGGGTATGCGCGCGCACGTGACTCTGCACGAACAGCGTGCTCCGCTCCGGATCGACGCCCATCGCCAGTAACTGGGCGGTGCTCGTACGAGTCCGATCCCGCAAGGCGACGGGATCGGGCTCGACGGTGAGCGCGTGCAGGTCCACGACGCAGTAGAAGGCGTCATGCGTTTCCTGAAGGGCCACCCACTGCCGCAGAGCGCCTAGATAGTTGCCGAGGTGGAAGGAGTCGGCTGTCGGCTGGATACCTGACAGCACCCTGGGGCGCGACATCCCTCCATCCTTGCAACACCTCAGGTCGCCGCGAAAGCGAGGGCGCCCCGACGGCTCATGCCCGGCGGGCTTGGCAGTGGCGCGGCCACCGACCTACCGCCCTTGGGCGAGGGCGCCCGCCGTTGTGCCTTCAGCCACGTCGGCTGCAAGCAGGACTCGGCGCAGCTGGTGCTCCAGGACGGCGTCTTGGATGCGCAACTCCTCGAGAGCGGCAGCGCCGAGGGCCCGACGATGTGCGCTGCACCGGTCTATTTCCTCAGCGTTTTCGACGTCCCGGCCGCCGACCTGCCGGAGCGGGTACGCCTCCCGTGACGACGTCCATCCAGTCTTGCCCGAGCAGGTTCGGATAGCCGTCGATCAGCCTCGCGAAGAATCCCAAACGGCAACCGCGGAAAGAAAGGCGTCGTTCTCGTCCGGCCGACCGATCGTGACCCGTGCGCCATCTCCGGCAAAGGGACGCACGATCACGCCACGTGCTTCGCAGAAACCGGCGAACTCCAGCGCAGCGGGCCCTAGTGGAAGCCAGACGAAGTTGGCGTGGCTGTTCGGGACCGGCTGCCCGAGGTCGGCCAGCGCCGCGGTGACCCGCTCACGCTCGGCGACCACCGCCCCGCAGCGCTCACGCATCTCGTCCTCGGCCAGCAGGGACGCGACTGCTGCGACCTGGCCCAGCGTCGAGACGCTGAATGGGACGTAGGTCTGGCGTACCGCCGTGGCGATCGCCGGGTCCTCGGCCAGCAGGTACCCCACCCGCAGACCGGCCAGGCCATAGGCCTTTGAAAAGGTCCGCAGCACACAGACGTTGGGCCGGCCGTGCATCAACTCGCGCCCGTCCGGGATGTCCGGGTCCGTAACGAACTCACGGTAGGCCTCGTCGATCACGATCAGCGTGTCCGGGCCGACGGCATCGAGCAGGACCTCGAGTCCCGAGCGGCCCAACGCCGTAGAAGTGGGGTTGTTCGGGTTGCAGACGAACACCACTTTGGTCGCGTCGGTGAGCGCGGCTGCCATCGCCTCGGGATCGTGGGTCTGATCGCGCAGCGGTACCGGCACCAGGGTGGCTCCGGCGACTGTGACCAGCAGTGGATAGGCCTCGAACGAGCGCCAGGCGATGACTACCTCGTCGCCGGGACCGGTGTAGGACTGGAGCAGTTGCTGACACAGGCTCACCGATCCACAACCGATGGCGATCGACTCGACCGGGAGGTCGAAGCGCCGTGCCAGCGCCGCGGTGAGTTCCGTGGCGCCGTTGTCGGGATACCGGTTGACGTCGGAGGCAGCTTCGGCGATGGCTGCAACAACACTTTGCAGCGGCGGATAGGCGATCTCGTTACTGGCCAGCTTGATCGCTCGGGACAGCCCCAGCTCCCGAGCCAGGTCTGCTGCGCTGCGCCCGGGCTTGTAGGCCGGGAGCTCCGCGATGGCGGGCCGTACGTGCAGCGACACCCGATCGCCTCCTCATGCGGTGAGTCAGCGCCGGGTGCGACCGCGGTGTTCGCCTAGGCTGCCCGGCGTGAAGGTTCTGGTCGCCGGTGGTGCCGGCTATATCGGCAGCGTAGTCACGGCCGCATTGTTGGAGGCTGGGCACGAGGCAGTGGTCCTGGACGACCTGTCCACCGGT
>JBPCOF010000250.1:0-9158 GCA_051000515.1 Geodermatophilaceae bacterium | reverse complement strand
CACACCTCCTTCGTCCTGCCGGTCTTGTCGAAGAACAGCAGGTTCGACGGGATATCGGTGTACGGAGCGAACGCACCGTCGGGCAGCCGTACAACGGTGTGCAGGTTGCACTCGGTGAGCAGTTGCTGCTTGATCCGGGCCCCGACCCCGTCACCGAAGAGCAGGCCGTTGGGAGCGACGATGCCGCACCGGCCACCGTCTCTGAGTTGGCGGATCACGAGTTGCAGGAAGAGCCAGGCAGTCTCGGCCGTCTGCTTGCCGACGGGGAAGTTGGACTGGATGCTTTTCTCCTCCTCCCCACCGAATGGTGGGTTGGTGAGGATGACGTCGACTCGCTCGCCCTTGCTGATCTGTGTTATTGGCCGGGCTAGCGCGTTTCCCCGGATGATGTTCGGATTGCCCACGTTATGCAGGACGAGGTTCATCATCCCGAGCAGGTAGGGCAGCGGCTTCTTCTCGATACCGCGCAGATTGTTGTGCAGCGCGCGCCGTTGCTGAGTCGTCGTGACCTGCGGCGCCAGGTGTTCCAGAGCCTCGACGAGGAAGCCGCCGGTGCCGCAGGCAGGATCGAGGATGATGTCGCCAAGTTGCGGATCGACCTGTTGGACGATGAAGCGGATGACCGGCCGCGGCGTGTAGAACTCGCCCGAGTCGCCGGCCGCGTCCCGCATCTCGCGCAGCATCGACTCGTAGAGGTGCGCCATCGTGTGGATATCGTCGGCCGAAGCAAAGTTGATGTCGTTGATCTTGTTCACTACATCGCGCAGCAGATAGCCGGACAACATCCGATTGTTCGTCTCCTTGAACACGGCGGCCAACACATCACGCGGATCGTGGGTGCCCGTACCAGTGAGTTTCCGCAGGTAGGGCAGCAGCTTGCCGTTTACGAAGCTAAGCAGCGCTTCTCCGGTAGGTCCGTTGGGGTCGGCCGCCCAGTCACGCCACCGATACGGCTCCTCGATGGCCGAACGGAAGTCGCGCAGGGTCACCTCGCGGTTCTGTTCGAGGCCGTCGAACGCTTTGAGAAACAGCAGCCACGCCAGCTGCGGGATGCGATCGAGGTCGCCGTTCAGCCCCGCGTCCTTGCGCATCGCATCGCGCGCCGACTTGATGACGGCAGCGAGCTTCGCCTGCGGAGATGCGGCTGTGGCCGTCTTCTTTGCGTTGGGCACGTCGCTCAGCTCTCCTCGGTCGGAAACATCTCGGTCCACAGCCGTTCCACGACGGCGACGGCTTCTGGGTATGACTGGATGATGAGGTCGTTGTCCGCGGCTGATCGCTGGTATCGGTCGGGCCAGGACTCGGGCAACGACGAAAGGGCGGGAGGCGGGGTAAGGCCATCACGCTCAGCCCAGACCTGCCTGATGTCGGACGCCAGCGCCTCAGGTTTGAGCAGGTCATGTTCGCGCAGGATGACAAGGTCTACGAGATCACGGACTCTGGAATTCTCTCGATCGCCGAAGTCTCGGAGCATGGCGTGGAACTTCTCGGCCGCGTGGCGGTTGACGTCGATGATCTCGACCACCGGCGCCGGGATCCCGGCGAATTCGAGCGAGTTCGGCAGCATCACATGATCGGTCGCCAGAAGTTCGTGGGCCCGCGGGGACACATCTAGCTGGATGCCGCCAAAGAACTTGGCACCCAGCGACGCTGCGACCTTCACGCGCCAGTTCAGGTGACCGCCCCCGTCGGCGCCAAGTTGCACTGGCAAGCCTGCGCTGAGCACGAATCGGTCGCCGTCAGGATCGGCGACAAATGCCTCGACCAGGCGCTCCTGCAACTCCTGCGCGCCTTCCACATCACCGCGGAACCCGAGGTCGATGTCTTTCGTGACGCGAGCCTCATCTCGGAGCCTCACCTCGAGCGCCATGCCTCCCTTGAGAACCCAAGATCCGGGCTCTGCCGCCTGAAGTCTTGCGACGATGCGTTCGAATAGGACTCGGCGGCGGAGTCGGTCGAGACTAATCCGGGTCTGCGTCGACTGGGTGAGGAGTCGATGCTCGAGTGCTCTGCGCAGCGCTTCCGGCGTGACGTAGGTCATGTGGTACTGATCCGTTGAAGGGCGCGCTCGATGTTGAGCGCTGCTCCAACATCGACCGCCTCAGCTCGACTCCGGAGACTGCGCACCGTCAGCTGACCAGCCTCCCGAGCCTCGACGATGGCTCGCGCCAGCTGATCCTCGTCTGGGCCGCGGGCGGCAACGTCGATGAGGGAGCGAGCGGGAGTGGTGATCCTGAATCCGATCCGATCGACCACATCGGATTCGGGTAGGTCTGCGTGATGCAGAGTGAGGCCGTCCTCGCGCATTCTGAAGCCGAGAGGCACAATGAGGTGCACATGCCCCGACTCGAACTCGCCGATGCCGTGCACCGAGAGCGCGGTTTCATGCGACACGACCGCTCGCCCCTTTGACCACAGGTACCAGCGAGCGAGGTCGTCATGGATGTCGGGAATCCACTCGGCGAGCCTGAAGAGCCCACGGTCGATGCGAACCCAGTTGCCGGCGTTGACGTGGTGCGACTGCGCTTGATAGGAGTAGCCGGCGCTCTTCGCTTGGGCTGCAGTGAAGTACCCGGCCTGGTCTGCGACGAGACCAAACAGTCGCTTGCGCAGGTCGCGCCGTTTGGCTGGCATGGTCGAAGCGAAGGCTATATCAAAACTTGATTTCTAGGCATCCCCCGCGCGTGAAACTCAAGTTTTCGTTTAGTATCGAACCGTTCACTCTACGCGGCATAGAGCAGCTCGCTCAGCTTTGTCACGGCAGCCCTCAAGTCATTCGCCGAGCCAAACCGAGCAGCAATCTCAGCCGGCGAACCCAGGGACGACAACGGGGGTACCTGCAGCACGCCGAGATCATCGAGCTGACCGATGCCGTGCTCCGCGTACTTATCCAGCAGGAAGGCGAGCACTTCGCGGGCGGCCGGCTGGAAGGCGGCGAAGAATTCCTCGTGTTCCTTGCGCACCCGACGGGTTCGATCGATGCGAGTGGCCAGAGGCTGATTCCACGCCAGGTGCACAAGCACATCGATCGGGTCAGCCTCGACGAGACCCGTTCGTTCGAGCAGGTCGAGGGCGTCGATGCCGTGAGTTTCGAGCGCACTGAGCACGTCCGCACGCCCGATCCTGCTGCCCCACGCCGCGCGAAGCTCGCTGGGATCAGGAAACAGCGAACGCACAGTCTCAGTGACGAAGTCCCGGTACTCGACGAGTCGGAGCCGGTGCGTCTCTGGGTCGAGGTGGTAGGTCGCCTCGGCGGTGACCCATACCTCGATGTCGTCCACGTAGAACTTTGTCCTGGGCTGCTCTCCGAGGTCATCGGGATCGACGGAGTCGTTGCGGTCGCCGGTGTCGCCATTGCCCTCGCCCGCATCGAAGGGCGGCTCAGGTTCCTCGACGACCGTGGTCTCTACGACGTCGCCGTCGCCGTCGATTTCCTCTTCGTCCACGCGCTCGGGCGGGCCGTCGAATTCCGGATCGCTGAACAGGGCAGTGGCACCGGAGTAGTCAATGATGTCGAAGGAGAGCTTGTCCTCGTCCGGGAACAGCCTGGTGCCGCGGCCGATCATCTGCTTGAACAGGGCCATCGAGCCGACCGGGCGGAATAGCACGATGTTTCGCACAGTGGGCAGATCAACACCGGTCGACAGCATCTCCGACGTCGTGGCGATGACGGGCACATCGGTTTCGGTGTCGCCGAAGTCGCTGAGATGACCCCGCCCGATCTCGCCCTCATCGCTGACGATGCGCACCACGTAATTGGGATATTGCTGGGTCAGGTCGGCATTGGCATTGTGCAAGGCCCTGCGCATCTGATCCGCGTGATCCTGGTTGACACAGAAGACGATCGTTTTGGCCCAACGGTCGGTGCGGCGCAGGTAGTCGGTGAGGTGTTTGGCGGCTGCGTCTGTCCGGCTGAGCAACGACACCACGCGCTCGAAGTCTTTCGTCGTGTACTGACCCTCGGGTATCTCCTTGCCGAACAGGTCCAGCTGCCCCTGGGTCGGTGCCCAGCCGTGAGCATCCGGGCTGAGGACCACCCGGCGGACGCGATAGGGAGCAAGAAAACCGTCGTCGATGCCCTGGGCCAGCGAGTACTCGAATATCGGGTCCCCAAAGTACTCGTAGCTGTCGACTGTCTCCTCTCGCTTGGGTGTCGCGGTCATGCCGAGCTGGGTGGCCGGCGCGAAATGGTCGAGGATCGCGCGCCACGACGACTCGGCGCGCGCGCTACCGCGATGACATTCGTCGACGATCACCAGGTCGAAGAAGTCAGCCGCGAAGTCCCGGAACATTCCGTTCAGGTCCTCGCCGCTGTCGGCCAGCGCCTGGTAGAGCGCGAAGTAGATCTCCCGCCCAGCTTTGGCCTCGCCGCGAAGCTTCCAGATCGGCGTGTCGTCACCGGTTCCGAAAGCGGGCTTGTACTCACGCTCGATCGGCTGGTCGATGAGGACGTTCCGGTCGGCCAGGTAGAGGATTCGAGGGTTGCGATCGGTTCGCCACCCGCTCTTCCAGAGCTTCCACACAATCTGCATCGAGACGAATGTCTTACCGGTGCCGGTGGCTAGCGTCAGCAGTAGACGTTTGTCGCCGCGCAGGATCGCCTCGACCGACCGATTGATCGCCGTCCGCTGGTAGTACCGAGGCGCCTTGACGCTGCCGTCGGGGTTGCGCAGCGCTCGGTTGAACGGAAGCAGCCGTCCCTCGGCGACCGAGTCTTCGCCGATGCCTTTCCAAGCGCGATATCGCATCCAGAGCGCCTCGGGCGAAGGGAAAGCGTTCAGCTTGTCCGTCTCCAGGCCGGTGTCCCGGTCGTCCTCGACGATTCCCCGGCCGTTGCTCGAATATGCGAACGGGAGATCGAGCAGCTGCGCGTACCTCTTCGCCTGCTGCAGACCCTTGGCGGGTATGGAGTACTCGCGCTTGGCCTCGACAACTGCTATCGGCACGCTGGGTTCGTACTCGAGGACATAATCTGCCCGTAAGGACTCGCCTCGGCGGTGCTTCTTGCCGACGGTGATGATTCTTCCGTCAGTGATCGGGAACTGTTCGACGATCTGGTCGCCAGCCCAGCCTGCTGCGATGAGCCGGGGCAACACGTAGTCGCGGCAGGTGTCCTTTTCGAGCGGCCCGCCTGACATAGCGTGACGGTAGCCGGAATCGCTGACGTTTGCGCACCGACGACTGCCTAGAGTTGATCGCATGGCAAGCCCGCGGATCATCTGTGACAGCATCGTCGTCGAGACGTGCCCGGCGGCGATCTTCGCGATCCTCGCCGACCCGGCCGCGCATCGAGAAATCGACGGCACCGAGTCGGTCCGGGGTGTCACCGCCAGCGGGGCCGGACGCAAGCTCGCACTGGGTGACCGCTTCGGCATGAACATGAAGCTCGGCCTGGCCTACCGGGTACGGAACACCGTCGTGGAGTACGACGAGAACCGGTTGATCGCCTGGCAGCATTTCGCCAAGCACACCTGGCGCTACGAGCTGGACGAGTTCGAGCCCGGACGTACCCGGGTGACTGAGTCCTGGGACTGGTCCGCTTCGCCGTACGCACGCGTGATGGAGCTGGTGAACTTCCCGAGCCGCAACCGCAAGGGCATCGCCGCGAGCCTGCGGAAGCTCAAGGCTCTGGCCGAGCAGCGGGCTAGCGCTAGCAGCGACTAGGAGCGGTGACTCGATGCAGAAGGCAAGGTCGATGCAGCTGCAGACGGTTCAGTCAACCGGTGCGCGCCACCGCGGATCGCGGCCGAGCGAGGCGACGATCCGGTCCAGCACATCGACGTCATCGGCGGCAGCCATGACGACGCTGGGAGCGAACGCGGCGCCGGCGGTCAGCCGCTCCGCACCGTCTGGAACCGCCAGCGCGATCTGCAGCGCAACGTCGAGCACGTCCGGGTCGAGGATGTATGCGACATCGATGCTCCGCGCGACGTCCCACCCGTGCACGACATAGTCGACGAGATGGAAGCTGACCGCCTGGTTACCGGGAAAGGTGGTGAGCGGGCTGATCTCGGGCAAGGCGAACTCCTGCTCGAGGACGCCATCCTGCGCGAACGCCGTCACCACCCGATCGGCAAAGGCGGCGTACGAGCCGACCGGATCCGGGCCGAGTGGCTGCACGGCCCAGAGCGACACATCGCCACCCTTTCCGGCCGCGGCAGCCGCGAACCCGTCGTGCTGCACGGTCATGTGGGCAACCAGATTCCCCAGGTTCCAGTTCCCGCATGGGGTCCTCCGAGCGAGATCCTCGGTGCGGACGCGCGACACCACCTCGACGCTGGCTTGCACCGCGCGTGCGTGCAGGTCGAGAAGATCGGGATCTGTCATGCCTCGAGTGTGGCGGGTCGAGCAACCAGTGCGGTACGGCGCTGCCCAATCCTACTTCGGTCAGGAGGCGGAACTGCCCTGCAATGCCTTGAGCGCCTGGTCGGCGTGCACGGTCATGTTCATCTCGCTGGTGATCACCTCGGCGATCTTCCCGTCCGTACCGATCACGAACGTCGCGCGCTTGACCGGAGTGAGGAACTTGCGCTTGACCCCATACGCGGTAGCCACCTCGCCGCCAGAGTCGGAAAGCAGTGGGTAATCGAAGCTGTGGGTGTCGGAGAACTCCTTCTGCTTGGCAACGGTGTCTGCGCTGATGCCGATCCGTTGCGCACCCACCGCCCCGAATTCGGCTGCCAGGTCCCGGAAATGGCAACTCTCCTTGGTACATCCGGACGTCATCGCTCCCGGGTAGAAGAACAGGACAACCGGACCCGAGGCCAGGAAGTCGCTGAGTCTGCGGGGCGTCCCGGTCTCGTCGGGAAGGGTGAAATCGGGAGCGGTCGATCCGGCGCTTATGGTCTTCATGGCTGCTTTCTGTGTCGGGATGTGGAGGGTCCTGGCGAAGCCCGGAATGCACGTGGCTGGGGCGAACGGTCAGAATCGGCGAGCGTACGGGGTGGCAGCGGCACGAAGCCGCTGGTCCGGCGGATGTAGTCGGTGTAGCCAGGCCGGCGCTTGTCCATGTCCTTCTCGAGCGTCGGCTTGCCCGTTCCCTTTGCCAGCAGGAACGTCATGAACACCGGCGAGAGCACGGTCAGGATGCCCGGCCAGGCGCTGAAGGCGATCAGCGACAGGCCCCACCAGATGCAAGCATCGCCGAAGTAGTTGGGATGGCGGGTATAGCGCCACAGGCCGGTGTCCAGCACCTTTCCCTTGGAGTCCGGGTCGTTTCGGAACCGGGTCAGCTGCAGGTCACCGACGGTCTCGAAGAACATCCCGAGCGCCCAGCCGAAGGCACCGATCCAGACCAGAAAGCCGAAGCCCTCGAAGCCAAGACCCTCAGGCTGGAAGGCGGCAACCTGCACGGGCAGGGACACGAACCACATGGCCGCGCCCTGGGTCAGGTAGATCTTGCGCACTGCGTAAGCCGTACGGCCCCCAGTTGCCTTGTCCAGCAATGTTTCATACCGCGGATCCTCGCCATGCCCGCGCGAGCGGAGTCCGATGTGGGTGGCCAGCCGCAGGCCCCAGATTCCGGTGAGCGCGGTGATCAGCAGTCGGCGACCGGGGTCGCCCTCGTCAAGGGCGGCCGAGACGCCGTAGGAGACAACGGCTATGACCACGAACCCGAGGCCCCACGCCACGTCGACGACTGCATGCTTGCCGATACGCAGGGCGACGAGCAACGTGATCCCCAGGACGACCGCAACGGCCACCGCCGTCAGTGGCAGAGCAAGCAAGAAGTCCTGGGTAGGAAAGCCGCTCAACTCTTACCCCAGCCAAGGCGCGGGCCGGGCTCCGCCTGGCCGCTCAACTGCCGTCCCGGGTAGCTGGCAGCCCGCTGCGCCCGTCCGGAGTCGAGCGCACGGCCAATATCTGGTCCACACCCATCCTGCCTTCCTCGAAGGACAGCGCGGATCCGACCATATAGAGCCGCCACACACGGGCGGTCTCTTCACCGACCATTTCGACTGCCTCGTCCCAGTTGTCCTCGAACGTGCTGTACCAGGCATGGATCGTACGTACGTAGTGCTCGCGAAGCACGTGGACGTCGCGCACCTCGAGGCCTGAATCCTCGATCAGGGCAACGGTTTCCCCGACCGGGCGCATGTACATGTCCGGGGCGATGAAGGCCTCGATGAACGGACCGCCGCCGTGCTTGTCCTTGCGCGACATCTGCTGGATCAGCAACCGTCCCTCGGGACGGAGCTTGTCGCGCAGGCCCGCGATGAACTTCGGATAGTTGCCCTTCCCGACGTGCTCGCCCATCTCGATCGAACAGACCGCGTCGAAGGGGCCATCGGGTACGTCGCGGTAATCCTGCAGCCGAACCTCGGCCAACCCGCCCAGGTCCAGGTCGTCGATCCGCTTCTGGACGAACTGGCGCTGCTGTTCGGACAACGTCACCCCGACGACCTTGACGCCATAGTGCTGCGCGGCGTGAATGGACAGCGATCCCCAACCACAGCCGACGTCGAGCAGCCGCATGCCGGGCTCGAGCCCGAGTTTGGCGCAGACCAAGTCCAGCTTGTCCCGTTGAGCGTCCGAGACCGTGTACGACGGATCGTCGCTGGTCCAGTAGCCGCAGGAGTAGGCCTTGTTGTCGTCATCGAGGATCAGCGAGTAGAAGTCGTTGGACAGGTCGTAGTGGTGGGAGATGACGTCCCGGTCACGGCGCTTGCTGTGCAGACGGCCACGCAGTCGGGCTTGGGAGTCCGGCGGTGCAGGCGGCTTCCCGACGATGCCCAGGTCGAAGCCGGTGCGCACGGCCTTGACCATGGCAGGCAGGCCAAGCCTGCCCTTGCCGCCGCGCTGACGGACGGTCTGCCAGACCCTGCGCAGCCCGTCGAGCAGATCGCCCTCGACGTCGATCTCGCCGGTGACGTAGGCCTGGGCGAGGCCGAGTTCGTTGGGCCGGTAGAGCAGCCGCCGCAGCGCCGTCGGCGAGGACACGACGACGGTCGGCGCATCGGTCGGGCCGGCCTCACTGCCGTCCCAGGCGCGCAGCCGGACCGGCAGTCCCCCCCCGAGAGCGGGCCGCACGATCGCGGCCAGCTGCTGTGCCGCTCCAGTCACGCCGTCCGGACGCCAGCGTGGATTGGCAACGGTGTCGGACGGTGTGGTGGTGCGGGTGGAGCCGATGATGTCGGTCACGGTCGCCTTCCCAGGGG
>JBPCOF010000155.1:0-5243 GCA_051000515.1 Geodermatophilaceae bacterium | reverse complement strand
GGCCTGGACCTGTAACGCGGCCAGGACTTTGTCCCAGGTCCCATCGGTCGAGAATCGGTGGTGACGCTTCCAGACCGTCTGCCATGGACCGAAGCTCGCGGGAAGATCACGCCACGCGACACCTGTCCGGTAGCGGTAAATCGCTCCATTCAGGCCGGTGAAGGTGGCGTCGACGGCGAGCGCCAGCCGCACTGCGGCCTTTCCCGGCGGGCTGAGGAGCCGTTCCGGTGCTGCGATGTTGGATGTTGTCATGTCTCCACGTTCCAACATGAGTCGTCGACTGTCGATGACCTCTCAGGTCGTCGACAGCCAACGGGTGCTCGGGTGGTCGACCAACCGCCCGGGACTCCGTGTCACTCTGTCGGTCATAGTCGGCCTCGGCCCGCCGGCCTGAGTTAACCTCATCACCTTGGTCGCGACCGGTCGGTGACTCGATTGCGGCGTTGTCGGAAGGCCGCCGTCGGCGGCTGGGGCGGCCTGACCGGCCGGGGTGTTGTTGGTCCTGGCTCAGGCCGCGGAGGCAGCGCTGGCCAGGCTGTAAGGCACGCCGCAACAGCACTGCGGAACCGGCCCCGCCTAGCCTCGGCCGCCCAGGGCGACGACAACTCGCTTTCAGTGGTTCGCTGCTGGACAGCTGAACCAGCGTCGGAATCGGTCGAGCTGCCGTCGATGTGGCACGCACAGGGTCCAGGATCGATCAGATCCAGCGTGCCTCCTCAATGCGTGGTGTATCCGCGGTGGCGTCGTAGCTGCGCAACCAGTCTGGTCGTACGACAACCACAGCAAAGTCTTCGTCGAGCGCACGTGATCCAGGACGCTGACTGTTGTAGGCGCGACCGAAGTGCTCACGTTCTGACCCGGCGGCAACGACGGCCGATCCCTCGATCTGCAACGTCACGTCGTCCTGCCATCCGACAACGACCGCGACCCGCGAACGGCGTTCAACGTTCGCAACTTTTCTCGAGCCCCGGGGGGCGTTCAGAATCAGAGTCCCATCATCGAGTACGGCGAGCCCTACGAGCGCCGCCTCGGGATGCCCAGACGCATCGACCGTGGCCAGAACACCTAGTCCACATGCGCGTACGAACCGCGCAACCGACTCCGGACGTGTCGGGTCGACTGCCACCGCGAAAACGATACCCACCTCAATGAACCGCCCCGGAGCTCCGGAGATTCCGGTCTGTGCCTCTACCCAATGGGAGGAGACGGTTCGTGCAGTGTAGTGAGCGTTGCTCGGGCTCGGGATCTTGTTCGGCGGTCTCGGCATGATCTGGCTGATGGGTTCGCTGCTGTCAAAGCTCGACGACCCACCGCTATTTCTTGTGCTCATACCCGGCGCCCTGCTCTGCGCCCTCATGATTGGGCTGTCGGTCTTTCGGTTTCGGGGGTATTCGCGCAACTCGCAGCAGATCGGCGGGGACCTTCGTCAGGCTCAGCGGATTGGGGCCTCGAGAGTGCGCCGGGCTCCCGGGGCGCCGCTGTTCAAGCGCGCAGCGACCGCCGCGGAGTACGCCGGCTGAGTCGAAGGCCAGACACACGTGCTGGCCGCCGACATCGTCGATATATCGGCTCAACGAGACGGCAAGCTGCATGTGGTGACAGTGCGTCTGGCCGATCGCCCTAGCACTGTGTACCGGTCTCCGGACGGCAAGCTCACCGAATTGCTCTGCGGCCTTCGGCCAGCAATCACACCCGGCCGTTAGCTATCCCGTACGCCGAAGCGAATGTAGGCGCGTCGTAATGGCTTTGGCGCCCACCAGTTCCACTCGCCCAACAGAGTCATCGTGGCCGGCACCAGCAGGCAGCGGATCAGGGTGGCATCGATGGCGACGGCGACTGCGAGGGCGACGCCGGTCTGCTTGATGATGATCAGCTGACCCGCCACGAAGCCGGCGAAGACGAGGACGACGATCAGGCCGGCCGAGGTGATGATCCGTCCGGAGCGTTGTAGGCCGGCCACCACCGCCTCGTTGTTGGACATCCCGCTATCGCGGAACTCCTTGATTCGGCTCAGCAGGAAGACCTCGTAGTCCATCGCCAGCCCGAACCCGAAGGCCAGCACCAACAATGGGATCGTCGTCTCGATCCCCCCTGTCGGCGTGAAGCCGAGCACGTCGCTGAGATTGCCGTACTGGAACACCCAGACCAGCACACCGAACGAGGCGCCCAGCGAGACGACGTTCATCAGTAATGCTTTGAGCGGCACGAGAATCGAGCCGGTCATCAGGAACAGCAACAGAAAGGTGGCAAAGACCACGACGGCTATGGCCAGCGGCGCTCGATCCGTGATGGAGTCCACGAAGTCGATCAGGCCGGCGCTCTGGCCGGTGACCCACGTCTGGTAGTCGGGGCGATCTGCCCGGACGGCCTCGACCAGGGCCTGAGCCGGCGGGCTGGCCGCGTCCCCGCCGGCTGTGTAGACGTCCAGGACGCTGTAGTCGCGACTGACCTGCCTCGGTGGCGCAACGGTGAACGAGGTATTCAATTCGGTCACCCGCTCGGCCAGTGCGGTCATCTGTGCGGGGCTGGCCCGACCTACGATCTGTACGGCGGGAAAACCTGCCGTCGGATACTCGGCGGTCAGGGTGTCGAAGAACTGCCGCTGCGGCGCGGACTCGGGCAGGAGAGCGACTCCGGAGTTGCGAAGCTGCAGATCTGCGACAGGGGCGGCCATCAGGGCGAGCATGGCTAGAACCCCGAGCACCACCAGGACCGGGCGGCGCTGGGTAACTCGGCCCAAGCGCGAAAACACGCCCTCGGGTGGGGAGATGTCACCGAACCGACGCAGCAATGCTCGTAGGCCGGGTATCCGGTGCAGGAGACCCGGTCGGACGAGCCGAGATCCGGCCAGTGCGAGCAGTGCGGGAACTAGGGTCAGTGCCACGAACAGAGCGACCACGACGATGCTGATCCCGGCGGCACCCACCGCGCGTAGGAAGTCGGCCGTGAACAGCATCAGACCGGACAGGCTGATTCCGACGGTGACGGCAGAGAAGACGACGGTACGGCCGGCAGTGCCCATGGTGGCTGCGAGCGCTGTACGCACGCGCTCCTGGCTGGCGGTGTTGCTGCAAAGCGCCACGGGCTGCGTGCTGGGCTCTGGTTCAAGGTCGGGTGGCAGTTTGCGAAGTTCCTCGCGGAAGCGAGAGACGATCAACAAGCCGTAGTCGATGCACAGGCCCAGTCCGAGCACGGTGACGACATTGACCACGCTGGCGTCGAGGTCGATCAGGTGCGAAAAGCCAAGCAGCAAAAGGAGACTGACGGCGATCGAGGCGATCGCGCCGAGAATCGGCATTCCGGCGGCGAGGAAGCCCCCGAAGACCAGGATCAGCACCAGCAGGCTGACCGGCAACGCGATGCCTTCACCGGTCGCGAGGTCGGCCGAGACCTGATCGGTGATGGCGGTGATCAGTGGCTGGGTGCCGCCGACGAGTGTTCGGGCGCCTTCGACCGACTGCGTGATCTCCGCGGCGGCGTCGTCCAGGAGAGCCTGTACCGACGTCAGGGCGGCGTCGTTGTCGGCTTCACTCAGATCGGGTTTCAGATCCACGACGACCAGCAGGCCGTCGCCTTCCTCGGCCACCAACCCGGTAGCCGAGGGTCCTCCTGGACCACCTGGGGCGGCCAGCGGGTCGAGCACGCGAAGGACTCCGTCGAGGACGGTCAACTCTTCACGAGCGCTACTGATCGGGCCGACCAGGCCGGGATCGGTGACCTGCACCCCGTCGACGAGCAGGATCAGGCCACCCCCGGTCTCGGCATTGTCCTGCAGGATGTCCTGCCCGTCGCGTGCCTCTCCCGGCACGCTCGGGTCACCGGAGCTCAGCCGGGGGAACAGCCCTTCGCCAAAACCGCCGAGTGCTGCGGTGAAGCCCAGGGCGGCCAGGAAGAGCCAGGCAGTGACAACAACAAGCGGGTGGCGCGCGACGGCGCGTCCTAGACCGGCGAGCACGCCGGCAATACTTCAGGAGAGCGGTCGTCGGCTCGGAGCGGGGTGAGCGGCGCTGCTGGTCGGTGTCAGGGGAAGAGCCGCCTCACGCCGCGAGGCCGGCGTGCATCTCCCAGACCAGGACTTCAGCGGGCTCGACGGCGGTGACTCGCTGGCCGCCGGTCGCGGTGAACCGCACAGCGTCACCTGCTTCCAGGCCGCCGGCGCCCTCCAGGGTGACCGTGCCGCGCGGTACGAACAGGTGCAGATACGGGGCGTCCGGAAGTTGCACACTCTGGCCGGGCCGCAACCGTGCGGCGTGCAGGGCGGCGTACCGGTTCGCGATCCGGATGGCTGCAGCACCGGCGTGCTGGTCCATGCCGGAAGCGACAGGTACCAGGTCACCGGAAAGGATGTCGTTCTCGATTTCGAGCTGCTCGTATCCGGGGGAGATACCGGTCTCGTCAGGAACCACCCACATCTGGACGAAGTGAACCGGCTCGGTGTGTGTCGCACCGCCCTGCAGTCGCCAGGAGTCGTTCTTCTCCGAATGCAGGATGCCGGTGCCCGCGCTCATCCGCTGAGCCAGACCGGGATAGATCAATCCGGAGTGGCCCGTGGAGTCCTGATGGACGAGCGATCCCTGATGGACCCAGGTGATGATCTCCATGTCCCGGTGCGGGTGGGTCTCGAAGCCGGCACCGGGCCCTACGACGTCGTCGTTGTTGACCAGCAGGAGGCCGTGGTGGGTGTTGTGCGGGTCGTAGTGTCCGCCGAAGGAGAACGAATGCTTCGAGTCGAGCCACGAGATCTTTGTGACATCCCGCTCCGCTGACCGCCGAACGTCCACCGTCTCGAGGAGCTCTGACTTCGTCATGATTGCGATCCTTCTTCTTCCGGGCGGATGACCGGTACGTACGTCAAGCCTCAAGGCGGTTGCAACGGCAACTATTCCCGCGTCTTGTCAGTGTTGACTTCGAGCGCGCTCACACTTCTACCGTTACCGGCATGAACGATGTCGCCGAGCGTTTGCAGTCCCTGGTCCTCGAACACGCCGCCGGCCACGAGTTGCCGCCGCTGTCCGAGGAGCTTGTCCGGTCGCTCGATCTGCCCCCCGGCCTGGGCAACGCTCTGCCGATCGCCGAAGTCTCGGTACTGACCGGCGTCACAGCCCACACACTGCGCTACTACGAACGGATCGGATTGGTCTCGGTCGGCCGCGATGGTGGTGGCCGCCGGTCCTACGACCGGGAGACGTTGGGCCGGGTCGTATTCATTACCCGCCTGCGTATGTCCGACATGCCCATTCGCG
>JBPCOF010000149.1:0-3523 GCA_051000515.1 Geodermatophilaceae bacterium | reverse complement strand
CACCGGGCAGCGAGCCACGGGTCGCCGCTGACGCGGCCACGCAGGGTTTCGCCGAAGGCATCCTGTCGCCCACCGTGCTGCTCCTACGCGATGCCGATCTCGCGGACCGCAGGAGGAATATCAGCGTACTAGAGGGGATGATCGAAAGCCAGCCCGGCGTGGCTGGCGTGATAGGACCTGACGACATCCAGATCCGAACCGACCTGGGGCTTTTCGTGTCACACTCCGGTGACGCCGCCCGGCTACTCATCGTCCTCGACGACGGGCCACTCGGTGCCACCGCCGTCGACACCCTTATGCGGCTGCAGCAACGAATGCCCGAGCTGCTTGAGCGGGCAAACCTGTCTGGGACGCGAACCGGCTTCGCCGGCGACACCGCGATCTCAGCCGAAATTGTTGACGGTACCCAGGATGACCTCGGCCGCATCTCGATCGCGGCTCTTGCAGTCAACCTGTTGTTACTGATCTTGTTCCTTCGAGCTCTCGTCGCCCCCCTGTACCTGCTGGCCTGCAGCGTCCTCGCGCTCGCCGCTTCACTGGGCCTGACGACATTCTTCTTTCAAACCGTGCTGGGCCATGACGGACTCACCTTCTACGTTCCGTTCGCGGCCGCGGTGCTCCTGGTGGCATTGGGGTCGGACTACAACATTTTCGGAGTAGGCCACATCTGGCAGGCTGCACGCCGTCTACCGCTGCGAGAGGCCATCGTGACCGCCGTGCCACAGACCACCCGCGCCATCACCGCGGCCGGAATCACCTTGGCAGTGAGCTTCGGCATGCTCGCGCTTGTACCTCTGCGACCCTTCCGGGAGTTGGCCTTCGCCATGTTTGTGGGGATCCTGCTCGACGCGGTCGTGGTCCGCTCGTTGCTCGTCCCGACGCTCCTAGTTCTGGTGGGGCGCCGGAGCAGCTGGCCCAGCCGCCTGCTGTCCAGCGTCGAAGAAGTCGAAGAAGTACCTCGCGGGTCGCCCGAGGGGACAAAGGAGAAAGTGTCCTCCAAGAAATGACCGGCGCCTCGCTAGGCATCCGATGCTGGCCACAACCCATCGGAGGTTGATTCTCCGGCCGCGTCGGCGAACGATCTCAGCGCGGGGATCAGGGCGCGTCGACGGCTGGCCGGCATGCCGAACAACACCTTTCGGGCCACGCTCGTCGGTGAGACATCACCGACTCCACCAAGTCCCGCCCTTTGGAGGTCAGGGTCAACTCGAGCTGGCGTCGGTCAGCGGGGGAGTCCCGCCGATCAATTAAACCTGCGACGACCAGGCGATCGACGGTTCTGGTGGCATTAGATGCGTGCACTCCCGGTGCCTCGGCCACCGCGCCCAGGGTTCAGTGCGCCCTGCGTCGACGTGAGCACCAGCACGCGGAGCTGGGGAACGGTAACCACGTCGTCGACCCGCGCGATGGACGCGGCTATCAGACCGACCAGGGCCCGCGCGGCCGCCATCACCGCGGCGACCACATTGCGCCAGTATGGGCGCGCATGACTGTGACTCGACCACTGTTCGCCGGCCTGATCGCAGCGCTGGCACTGCTCAGCGCCGCCGGGCTTGCCGCCTGTGGCAGCACCGACGAGGAGATCGAACTAGGGGCCGTCGGCGTCGAGGCGGAGGTGGGCGCCCTCGCGTTGGTCGTCGACGATGCCGAACCGACTACGCCGCTCAGGATCACGATCCCCGCGGGTGAGACGGTCTACACCGGCAGTTCTGGAGAGGCGGATCTGATCCTCGCCGGGATGGATAAGTCTTCTCGATACCTGGCTGAGATCGAGGAAGGGGACGCCTGATGGGCATGCGGGCCCTCACCGTTGTCCCTGGCGCCGCCGGCTCCGTGCAGCTGAGCGATGTGGCCGAGCCCGACGAACGGGACGGCCCGATTCTGGTGGCGACGATCGCGGTGGGAATCTGCGGCACCGACCGTGAGATCCTTTCGGGCACCTACGGTCAGGCTCCGCCGGGAGAGCAGCGACTAGTACTCGGCCATGAATCTCTCGGCCGGGTAGTGGAAGCTCCTGAGGACGGTGAGCTGTCGCCCGGTGACCTCGTTGTCGGTATCGTCCGTCGGCCCGACCCGGCGCCGTGTGTCTACTGTGCGGCTGGTGAGTGGGACATGTGCCGTAACGGCCGGTACACCGAGCACGGGATCAAGGGTCTGCACGGATTCGCCCCGAGATCGCTATCGCGCGTATCCGGAGTCGCTGGTCAAACTCGACCCGGCGCTCGGAAAGCTCGGCGTACTGCTCGAACCCACCTCGGTGGTGGCCAAGGCCTGGGAGCACATCGAGCGGATCGGCCGCCGCGCCGTGTGGGAACCGCGAAGCGTGCTGATCACCGGCGCAGGACCGGTGGGCCTGCTCGCGGCCTTGTTGGCCGTCCAGCGCGGTTTGGAGGTCCACGTGCTCGACCGGATAACCGAGGGCCGCAAGCCCAACCTGGTGAAAGCTCTTGGAGCGCAGTATCACTCGATTCCGGTGGCGGACTTGCGACTCGAGATGGACGTCGTCCTCGAGTGCACGGGAGCCGCGTCGGTGATCGCCGAGGTCCTCGACGGCACGGGTCGCAACGGCATCGTCTGCCTGGCCGGCGTCTCCTCACCTGGCCGGCGGATCGCGGTCGACATCGGTCGGCTCAATCGCGAGTTGGTGCTGGACAACGACGTGATCTTCGGCTCGGTCAATGCCAACCGCCGCCACTACGAAGCGGGCGCCGAAGCGCTCGCTGCGGCCGATGCGTCGTGGCTCTCGGGGCTGTTGACGCGTGAGGTGCCGATCGAGTCGTACGTGGAGGCGCTGGTGCAGTCCCGGGATGACGTCGCGGACACCATCAAGACGGTCGTGACGTTCTGATGGCGGGGCGGATCGAGGATTACGCGCTGATCGGTGATCTGCAGACCGCCGCACTCGTGGGCCGGGATGGGTCGATCGACTGGCTTTGCCTGCCGCGGTTCGACTCCCCGGCCTGTTTCGCTGCGTTGCTGGACACGCCCGAGGCAGGGCGGTGGAGGCTGGGACCGGCGAGCGGGGAACTGTGCACACGGCGGCGCTATCGAGGCGACTCCCTGGTACTCGAGACCGAGTGGCAGACGCCCGAGGGCAGCGTCAGGGTCGTCGATCTCATGCCGCCGCGCGGCCGTGCCGCCGATCTTGTGCGCGTGGTCGAAGGCATCAGCGGACGGGTGTCGATGCGTAGCGAGATGCGGCTCAGGTTCGACTACGGCTCGGTCATGCCATGGGTCAAGCACGGCGACGGCGGTCTGGCCGCGCTCGCGGGACCTGATGCAGTGTGGCTGCGTACCCCGATCCCGTTGCACGGCCGGGACGGCGCGTCATGGGCCGAGTTCGAGGTGACCGCAGGTGAGCGGGTTCCTTTCGTACTCACCCATGCCCTATCGCACGAGGCGGCGCCGCAGGCCGTGGACGGGCTGCAGGCGGTGGTAGACACCGAGCGGTTCTGGTCGGACTGGATGACCGAGTGCACCTACCGCGGCGAGTGGTCCGATGCGGTCCGCCGGTCGCTGGTCA
>JBPCOF010000134.1:0-3037 GCA_051000515.1 Geodermatophilaceae bacterium | reverse complement strand
ATCTCGTCGTCGAGCCAGTCGGTGGCCCGGCCGTGATCGACGTGATCACTATCGAGCAGCGCCAGGAGCACGTTGACATCCAGCAGCGCCCGCCTCACGCGGGTTCGTCCTCCCGGAGCCTGTCGATCAACGCGTTGGAGATGGCAGCGCCTCTGTGCGGAAGGGGTCGGAACCCATGCTGCCCGTCCCCGCGATCCTGGGGCTGCCGAGGCTGCCCTGTCAGTGCCTGACGAGCGAGGTCCGACAGCACCTCTCCGGCCGTGCGCTTCTCACGCCGAGCGCGCTCCTTGACCGCGAGCAGGACGTCGTCATCGAGGCTAAGTGTGGTGCGCACGCATCTGATGCTAGCGCACGCCGTGCTCGCTCGCCTCCGAGGCGTCGGCCCGAACCCACCGCTAGCTGCAGGTGGACACGGTAGCCAGGCACTCGACCGGAGCTGGGTTCCGACCGGATGGCCTCGGTTCGTCAGGTGGCGCGTTCGGCGTCGCTGCGCAGGATGCAGAACTCGTTGCCTTCCGGGTCTGCTAGCACAACCCATCCGGACCCGTCCGGGCGGCGGCGGTCGTCGACCGTGTGGGCTCCCAGCCCCAGCAGCCGCTCGAGCTCCTCGTCGCGGGTGCCTTCGGCGGGCATCAGGTCCAGGTGCACGCGGTTCTTGACCTGTTTGGCCTCCGGCACCTCGATGAACAGCAGCCGCTGTCTACCGTCGGCGGAGAAGATCATGCATTCCTCGTGGCCGGGCTCATTCGGGTCGTCAGGATCCTCGTTGAATCCGAGCACCTGCCCCCAGAACACCGATATCGCATAGGCGCCGAGGCTGTCGAAGGACGTGTGCGAGATGAGTGCGGTCATGGTGGCCCAGCCTGGGCCGAATGCCAGCGCCGTGTCCACGCATTATCCGCGGCCGACCGCTGATGTCCGTCCGAATACGTACCCATCGCCTTGCAGGCCACCGTCGACTTCTGTGGCGCCAACCTGGTCTGAGGCCCTGTTCGAGGCGGCTGGATTCGTCAAGGTGGTGCAGACAACCTCGCACAGCGCGGGCATGCCGGTGGATCGTCCGACGCGATATTCACCGGGATCGCGTCAGCGTGCGCGCTGATTCTCGTGTTGGGTGAAGCGGGTGAGGGCGCGGTCGTTGATTCGAGCCGTGATCGGTCGGGTGGCCGGAGCGACAAGGCGTAGAGGCCCTCGGATACCGCCGAGGAGGGCGAATCTGGTTGTTCCCTCTTCCTCGGTTGCGGCCATGCCACCGAGGATGAACCTGCTCTATCAGGCACCAGCCCGGTCCAAGAACGACGTCGAAGCGGGCCCGTAGCCCGGGGTAGCCGATCGCCCGGGCCACCAGGCGGTCACTGCCGGGGGCGTTCCGGGCGACCCGGATGGCCCGGATGTCGGGGACAGCCAGTGCGGTAGTTCGCGTTCGAGATCGGCGGCCACCGCCCAGACCTCCTCCACTGGAGCGCCTACGACGACCTCCCGGATGGACGCGCCGGGGGTGGCGGCGGCGATGACCCGCAGCCGCCGGACGGGGTCGAAGGCGGCGACCGGCCAGTCCTGGTCAGTCATGACTGCCACTCCTTCCGGAAACTGTTGCGGGCACGGGCGAGCCGAGACTTCGCGGTACCGACCGGGACGGTGAGCAGCTGGGCGGCCCGTTGCTCGCTGATGCCTTCCAGCTCCGCAGCACCAGGATGGCGCGGAGGTCGGCTGAGAGCCGACCCAGCACGTCGCCCACATCGACTGCCAATTGCGGGTCTCCGGAAGCCGGCAGTTCGGTCAGCTCCGAGTGCGTCCCACGGCGCCGAGCGACCCGTACGGCTTCGCGGACCGCGATTGCTCGCACCCAGCCGAACAGCGCCTCCGGAGCCCGCAGCTGCCCCAGATTTCGAAAGATCACGATCAGCGTCTCTGGGTCGCGTCGGCGCCCTCGTCCAGGGCGATCGGGCCGCACAGCCGGCGGACGTAGGGCGTGACGAGGTCGAGCAGGTCACCGACGGCCATGGTGTCGCCGGCCTGAGCGGCAAGGACCAAACGCCGTGACCCGTTGCAGGTCCCGGTCGTTCGTTCCCGGCTGCTCCATGTGCGGGCTCTGCCTCCGTGGCAACCCCTCAACGGTCTTATCCTGCAGCGCCCCCCGGGTCTGGATCTCCTGGGAGTGGTCATCCTGGGGACCTTCTTCGCCTTCGCGGCACTGCACCAGCACCCACGATGGCACTGGCTGGCTGTAGTCGTCCGAGCCCTGATGGCGGCCGATTTCCTCCTCGCCGTCGCCGATCGCTTCGGAGTCCTCGGCCCGGCCGGCGCACCGGGGGTGTGCCTGGCGATTTCGAACGCTTCGTCGTCTATGGGACGTCGATGATGATCTCGCTACCCGCAGCGGAGCAGTTCCACAACAGCGTGTTCCTGCTGGCGGCGGGAATGCTGACCCTGGCCATCCTTGACCGAAGCCCACTCACCCTCGATGCGGTGCTGGCCAAGCGCGGGCGTCGTACGGAGGCTCAGCTGAGCCGTTGCTCTAGGTGAAACGTCACCTCAACGCCGGCCTCATGCTTGCCGATCAGCTTGCACAGTGCCGCCTTGATCGGGAGCCAATGCGGACCCTCGCCCGACGGCATGAGGGTGGCGGTGAACGGGTGGTCGTCGATCGTCCCGCCGACCTTGACCGGACGCCTGGTCCCGAAGAGTTCAGCTGAGTCCGGCACGGTCACGTATGCGGCGAAGGCTCCGTCCTTCTGGATCGGGGCGGTGAAGGTGCGGTCGAGCGGTTCCGGGGTCTCTGCGCGGTCACCGCTTCTCCTGGGGCCGTCCGTCGATGGCGGGATTGCCGCTGGGAGTCCCGGCTGGGTCGGTGGCTCAGCTCTCCCGCAGGACCGCGCGCAGCCGGGGCGAACCCGTCGGGGTCGTCGGCGAAGCCGATGTGACCACCCGGGAACATCGTGGGCTCGATGCCGAGTGCTACGGCAAGTGCGGTCGACGTACGTTCGCAGATCTCGCCGGCCGACTCGGCTCCGATGCCGACCACGATGCGGGTCGG
>JBPCOF010000106.1:0-4498 GCA_051000515.1 Geodermatophilaceae bacterium | reverse complement strand
AGCGCGATCGGCGGCCGACTCGAGCCGGTGCCCATCCCGTCGAACTGCTGCGACGGCAACTTCCCCTCCTACTGGGACCGGCCGGAGGCGTACCTCGATGCGCAGGTCCGGCGCGCCGTATCGGTGTGGCACCGGGTAGGACCGGCAGTCGAGGAGCGCGTGGTGCGTGACCTGCGCGCCGATCTCGAATCAGGCCAGTGGGTCGAGCGCAATCAGGAACTGCCCGACCTCGACGAGATCGACATCGGCGGCAGACTCCTCATCGCCTGACAGACAACCATCGGCGCGGCCAGCCGACACAACGCCGTCAATCGCCAGCGGCACTCTGTCGCAGATGACGATCGTCTTGCGAACCGGGCTGTTCGGGGTGTGGTTGTGGTAGCGGCTTCGGCCGCCGCCAGGAGTCGCCGCCTCGCGGCGGCCGGGCCTCACACAGGAGGTGCGCCATGGTGGCGCTTCTCATCGGTTACGCACGCTACACAAGAGAGAACTCGATCCAGCGGTTCAACTGCCGCGGGGACGACGACACACTCGTCTGGCACCGCCAGGTGCGCGACATCGTCGCACGTACTGGAGGGACTGCCCTGCTTTCCGGAATGTACGACCAACTTGGCGAAGTTATCAGTGCGCGCGCGAACACCGTCGTCGTGCCGAGCCTCGCGGGTGCGGTCCATCAGACCTACCAGGAAGTGGCCGCTGTTCTAGCCAATGATCTGGACGAGAGAGGGAGGGTTAGCGCCGGTGGGTGAGGCGGTAGGTCGGGTGCCGCAGTACGAAAGCGTCGCCGACCAATTTCGAAGCCAAGCACTGATGGCATGAACTGCCTGGGTAACGGCCTGGGATCGATCGCTTCCGGATCGCCATAGAACGTTGGTAAGTCGGTTACCGTCAGCGGGTGTCCCGGCGGGCGGTGAAGTCGGCGGGGTGGCTGCGCCTGGCGCCGTGGCGGCGGGCTCCCCTGCTGTCCTTGGGGCAGCCCGCGGTCATCGTGGCTGTGGTGGTGGCCGCGGCGATTCTGGCCTGCGCCGGCTCTTCCGCGGCGCTGTTTTTGTCCTCGGCCTCATCTGAGTCGTTGCGGGTCCAGTTGGCCGCCGAGTGCCCGGATGCCGCCTTCCCGGTCCTAGCCCAGAGCGGCTTCGGTCCCGGCGGAGGCGGCCAATCGGATGTGAGCGAGCTTGCGCCGCAAGCCATCACGAGCGTGGGGCTTGCCGACCCGTACCGGGTCGTGCGCACCGATGGCAGTGTCGCCTTCGACACGCCAGGCGGTGCCACTGCTCTGGGCCAGGTGTTCTACCGGGATGGCGCGGCTGGCGAGGTCAGCCTGGTCTCGAGCGCGCCGGGGGAGGGTGTGCTGCTGCCGGCGTCGATGGCCGAGAGGCTGGCAGTGGGGGCCGGGGATGAGGTGCGGCTCGGCGCTGCCAGCGTCGCCGTCGTCGGGGTGTACCGGGACCTGTTCACCGAGACCCCGGTCCGGGCGTACTGGTGTTCCTACGCCGACCTGTTCCTCAACGAGTCGTCGGTGGAGGCGCCGCCGCCGCTGGTCATCGCTACGAGCCCGGACATCGTCGGCGTCGCCGGGCAGGTCTCGCCGTACGGTGTCCTGCGCCGCTGGGTGTCCCCGATCGAGACCTCGCATCTGACGTTGTCCGCGGCGAAGCGCATCGTCGGGCAGGAGGTGCGGGCCTTCGAACTGTCGCAGATCAGGAACCAGTTGAGCGGGACCGTGGAGACCGGGATGTTGCCGGAGATGGTCGCCCGTACAGAGCTGATCACCGACGGCCTGCGCGGCCCCGTGGTCCCGATCGCGATCGGGGGCAGCCTGTTGGCACTGTTGCTGGTCGGCTCGGCCGGCAGTTACTGGGTCGACCGGCGCATCCGAGAGGTGCGGCTGCTGTCCTCGCGAGGGGTTGGCCCCCTCGCATTGGCGGTGAAGGCTTGCCTGGAGCTGGCGATCCCCGCCGTGCTCGGCACTGCCGGGGGCTGGCTGCTGGCCCGCGTGCTGGTGGCCAGACTTGGTCCGAGCCCGGATGTGGATTCCACCGCGCCGTGGCAGGCGGGCCTGACCGCCGCGGTCGGCCTGGTGGTTGGTCTGCTCCTGCTCGGGCTCATCGCCGGAACCAGGTCGCGGGCAATGGCCGAGACGCCTATCGGCTCCCAACGGTCTTGGCTGCTCCAGGCGCCGTGGGAGCTGCTGCTGATGGCCGGCTCGCTGGCGATCTGGCTGGCACTGCGCAGCGGCGGTGGCGTGGTGATCGAGCAGAACGTCGCCCAACTGAAGTTCCTGCTGGTCTCCTTCCCGATGCTTTTCCTGCTCGGTGCGGCCGTTCTGGTCGCGCGGCTGCTCGCCCTGCTGGTCCCCGCCCTTCGTCGCGGAGCGCGCAGCCGCAGCCCCGGATGGTTTCTGGCCATCAACCGCGCGACGGCGTCCCGGCTGGTCAGCGCCGGTGTGCTCGTCACGGTCAGCCTTCCCGTGGCGGTGCTGGTCTCCTCCTCGGCGCTGACCAGCACCTCGCAGACCACCCTGGAGGCCAAAGCCGGAGTCGTCGTGGGAAGCGACGTCGCACTGATCGCGACCGACCGGCTGGCCCGTACCCCGGGCACCGACGCGGTCGGGACGATCGTGGACCGCTACCCATCCGCAAGCGTGCAGGGCAGGGATGTGACCGTCCTGGCCGTGGACCCGGACACCTTCGCGCGCTGGGCCTACTGGGATCCACGGTTCGCGGCCGCCCCTCTTCAAGACCTCCTCGACCAGCTGCGTACGGCTCACGGCGGGCCGGTCCGTGCGGTGGCCATCGGCCTTCCTGCCGGTGTGACCACCGTCGACTTCGGCGATCAGGACGTGCCAGTGGAGGTGGTGGCCACCGCTGCGACCTTCCCCGGCCGCCGGCTCCCGGATCCGATCGTGGTCGTCGACGCCGCGGCGCTGGGCGACATCGACCGATCCCATGCCCAGGTGAGTGAAATCTGGAGCACCCGCAGCGAAGCCGCGGTACGCGCCGCCCTTCCCGCCGGCACGCTGATCCAGCGGGTCCAGGACCGCAGCACCGTCTTTCGGGTGGCGAACTTCCTGTCGGTGGCGTGGACCTTCGACTACCTGCGCGCCCTGGCAGCGCTCGTCGGGATCGTCGCGGTCGGAGGGCTGCTGCTGTATGTGGAGACCCGGCAGCGCGGCCGGGTGGCCTCCTACGCCCTGGCCCGCCGGATGGGCCTGGCCAAGCGGGCGCACCTGGGTTCACTGTTCGCCGAGCTCGGCTCGCTGCTTGGCATCGCGTTGCTGGTCGGGCTCACCCTGGGCTGGGTTGCCGTGCTCACCGTCTACGGCAGCATCGAACTCGACCCCAGCCGGCCACCTCCGCCGCTGCTCACCGCCCCGGTCGGCACGATCGCGATCGCCGCGGCAGCCACCCTGCTCATTGCCGGGCTCACCGCCGGATACGCCCAACGCGCCGCTGACCGCGCGAACATCGCCATCGTGCTGCGCCTGGGCTCGTGACTGGGCCACGCACTGGACCGATGAGCTGGAACAGGTTCCTAGCTAGCTGGTCACACATGTAGGCCACGGTGAACAGCTCCTGATCCGCCCAGTTCGCGATCGCAGCGAACTTCACTGCTTTCGCCTCGCGAACCAGGTCGCTACTTTTTTTGCGAAAGCAGCATCCATGTGTAGTTGCGCATTCTCTGCCCGCAGACGCTCGAGTTCCTCGCGTTCGGACACGTTCAATGGCTTCTCCAGCGCCTCGCTGGACTCGCGTGGGTGCCTTCTTCACCCATTTACCTAACGTCATCTCATGCACGCCGATATTGCGTGCGATCTCGGCGATGGGACGCCGCCCATCATCGATAACGAAGGCTACGGCCTCAGATTTGTATTCATCGGTGAAACGCCGACGAGTTGAACCCATGATCTCCCTCCCTCTCGTGGACAACACTCATCTTGTGTCCACCAAAGCGGGCACGGTCCACAACGAGGTCAGGCGCTCGATGCTGCCCCGACACGAAACTCTCCGCCGAAACCTTGAGCCCACCATCAGCCCCGCCGATCGGTGGATCGAGGCTCACGCGAGCAGGATGGCTCTTCGTGCTATGTTGACTTGAGGGCTTAACAATTGTTTCACAGTCGATAGGAGATTGAGCAAATGTTGCGTATTTTGATTATCCTATTAACGCTGGTGGCGGCGGCGGTTCACTTCAAATTTTTTTTTGAGGATCCAAGTGGCGGATTGATTTATGGTCTTAACGGTATTGGATGGTTGGGGCTGTTGGGGTTGGTCTATCTACCCCTTCCCTTTTTGAAAAATCTACATGGGCTAGCCCGATGGTTGTTGGCGATCTACGCGGCAATAACAATCGTGAGCTACATCGTTTATGGGATCCTAAATAAGGAATGGACTGTTCCGCTTGGACCCGTGACCGTGTTGATCGAACTGATTCTAATCGTACTTTTATTTGTTGAAGCGCGACAACCTACCGACGCATCAGCAACTACCTCTTAACC
>JBPCOF010000104.1:0-7193 GCA_051000515.1 Geodermatophilaceae bacterium | reverse complement strand
TGGATCGGAACGCTGCGGTGGCATTGCGCGAGGCGACGATCGCCGGTCCGGGTTCGGTCGAGGGCCGCACGGTCAAGGTTGGCAAGGAGGTCATCGAGATAGCGGTCATGCAGGCCGACAAGGGCGTGGCGCTGCGGCGACTGGCCGACGAGATCGGTGCCGCCGCGATCGTCTACCTCGGCGACGACGTGACCGATGAGGACGCTTTTGCCGTACTCGGCCCGGACGACGTCGGAATCAAGGTGGGAGCGGGACCGACCGCCGCTGGTCACCGGGTGCCCGACAGTGCGGCAGTCTTGGCAGCCCTGGACCACCTCGCCAACGCTCTGGCCGCGGATGATGACGGACTGAGAATGGCTCACTGGATCGACCGCCCTTGATCGTGAGCGCCCTGGGTCTCGTGCGACTGGGCCTCGGGCGCTCATGAACTTCATTATGGGACGGCGGGGAACAAAGCAGTCGCCGTTGGTCAGAGGCTGCGCCTAGCGTCTGCGCCCATGACGACATCTGAGGACGTGTTCGCGGTGCAACGATCCGATCCACCCAGGCGTGGGTCGGAGCGACCGTTGCTCGACGGCTGGCTGGACTATCACCGCGACACCCTGCTCCGGAAATGCGAAGGGCTGAGCGAGGAGCAGCTCAAGACCCGGTCGTGCGAGCCGTCGACGCTGACCTTGCTCGGGCTGGTCCGGCACATGGCCGAGGTCGAGAGTTGGTTCAACAACGATCCGGTGGACGGGGCGGTCGCGCCGATCTTCTACTCCGACGCCGATCCAGACGGTGACTTCGACCGGCTCGAGGACGCGGTGGTCGCCGACGACGTGGCCACATTCCGCCGCTGCGTCGAGCGGTCGAGGGCCTTCTGCGCTCGGACTGAGGACCTCGACGCGATCCTCGGACGTTCGCGCTCAGGAGAGGACATCAGCCTGCGCTGGATCTACCTGCACATGATCGAGGAGTACGCCCGGCACAACGGGCACGCAGACCTCCTACGTGAACGCATCGACGGCGCGACCGGCGACTGACCATCGGTCGAGCGCGTGAGGCTGCGGGGGCACGTAAGGCTGTGGGGGCACGTGAGGCCCCTGGCGGCCGGCGCCGCTTCGAACCCGTGGACCCCGCCGCCCTGCCCGACAGATTGTCGGCAGCGCTGGTCGATCTCGACGTGCCGGGCCAGGCGCTGCGGGTGGCGATCGATGGACCGCGCGCTGCCGACCCGGGCGGCTTCGCGGACGCACTCGTCGCGCCACTGCGGGTCCGCGGCCGACCCGCAGTTCGCATCCGAGCCGAGACCTTCTACCGGGATGCGGCGCTGCGGCTAGAGTACGGGCGAACCGACCTGGAGTCCTTTGCCAGCGGCTGGCTCGACGACGGGGCATTGCGTCGAGAGGTTCTCGAACCGACCGGCCCAGGCGGCAACGGTCGGTACCTCCCGTCCCTTCGCGATCCGATCTCCAACCGGGCGACTCGCGATCCGGCACGGCAGGCCGAGCCCGGGCTGATCCTGCTGCTCAGCGGCGAACTGCTTCTCGGCCGCGACCTGCCCTTCGACTGGGCCATCCACTTGGCCCTCAGCGCCTCGGCCCGGCGCCGCCGAACGTCCAAGGAATGGCAGTGGACCCTGCCGGCCCTCGACGACTACGACGCCGCGGTCGATCCGGTCCGCACCGCGGACGTGGTGCTGCGCTACGACGACCCCGGCCATCCCGCCGTACGAGTCAAAGGCGTCGACCACTGACCAGTCGGTCAGTCGGTCATTCGGGCGGCCAGCTGCGTGCGACTGGATATGTCCAGTTTGCGGAACACTCGGCCGAGGTGGAACTCGACCGTGCGCAGCGACAAGAACAGCGACCCGGCGATCTCCCGGTTGCGAAGTCCGCCGGCGACGAGCACCGCAATCTGCAGTTCCTGCGGCGTCAGGACCGCCGACACGGAGCCGCCGGTTGCGCCGTCTGAAGAGCCGCCGCAGGCCCTGAGTTCTGCTTCGGCACGTTCGGCCCAGGGCTTGGCCTCCAAGGCAACGAACACATCGAGGCTGCGGCGCAAGCGGACCCGCGCGGCGACCCGCTGACGGTCACGACGCAGCCGCTCGCCGTGACACAAGAGGGTCCGGGCAGCGTGGAATCGCAGACCCGCCGCCTCGTCCAGCGCCACCGAGGTGTCGAAGTCGTCGTCGTACTCGCCGCGCGGCGCGAGCAGGCCGCGCAGCCGCAGTGCTCGAGCGCGCGCCGGTGCGGGCGAGCCAGGGCCGACAGCGGACAGGAAGCCGCCGATGATCTGCTCTGCGTCGCCGCGGCGGCCCTGCCGGAGGTAGGCCTCGGCGAGGTCGGGCACCGCAGACGCATAGGGGAGCCGAAGTCCGGCTCGGGCGGCGTTTGCAGCGGCAGATTCCAGGCGCCGGACGGCAGCATCCAAGCGCTGCGAGCCTAGGTCGAGAACCCCCTCGCCCCGGTCGGCCAGCACGCCAAGATATGCGTCGTCCAGCGTCTCGGCCATGGACCGCAGGCGGGTACAAGCCGTACGGCAGGGCTGCTCGTGCCCCCGAGCTGAGTCGATATCGGCTTGGATCAGCAGCGCATCGGCGAAGAAGGACGGCGCAAAGGCCTCGTCGATCAGCTGATGGACCTCCGTCGCTCCCGCGTAGGCCGAGTTCCAGCGGCCTAGTACGAAGTCACAGAACGCCAACCGGGAGACCGCTCCCGCGAGGCCCGGAACATCGCCCGTTTCGGCGGCGGCAGCGCAGGCCTCCGCGTACAGGGCACGCGCCGCAACCAGTTGGCCGATCTGCCTGGCGGCGGCTCCGAGAAGCATCAGCGCGGGCAGCGGGGCGTTAGGCGGCTTGTTGTCCACGAGGACCTTCAGCCGGCCGGTGAGCCGCGGATCGATTGCGGGATCGCCGACGTCGTACTCGACCAGTAGGCGCGCCACATCCCGATACACGTCGGCAGAGTCGGTTGAGCTCTGATCAGGGGCAGCCACGTACTCGAGCGCGCGCTCGGCTGTCGGCCGGTCACCCAGAAGGACGGCGCACTGAATGGCCAGGTCGATGGCCTGCCGTCGGCTGCTCCCGGCAAGCTCCGGAGCGGCTGCAAGGAACAGCCGGGCAGCGGGGCCGGGGCGATCGTGCAGGAGTGCCAGCCGTCCCTCGACGACCTGGCCGCGGGCCCGAGTCTGCGGTGTCGGCCGACCGGCCTCGGCGACGCGCGCCAGCAGCCGGGTCGCCCGGGCTCCGGATCCGGACTGGACCGCCGCCTCTGCTGCGGCCACGAAGAGGCCGGCTCGCCGAGGTCCGTCATTGGTCAACTCGCCGGCTCGTTCCCAGGCTCTACCGGCCGCTTCGGGCAAGCCGGTGCCAGCAGCTCGTTGTGCCTGTTCGGTCAGGGCCAGCACAACCGATTCATCTGGGCCGGCGGCCGCGGCCGCGCGGTGCCAGACGGCACGAGCGTCGTCATGACCGGCCAGTACTGCGGCTAGCGCGGCATGCGCTTCCCGGCGCACGGCCGGCCTGGCCGCTTCCAGGACAGAGGCAGCCAGCAGTGGGTGGTGAAATCGGTAACGGCCGGAAACCAGTAGTAGCAGATCGGCTTCGGCCGCCTGGTCGAGGTCAGCCTGGCCAGCCCCGACTGACCTCAGCGCGGCGACGAGCAGGGACGGTTCACCCCGTCCTTCGCAGGCGGCCAGCAACAGGGCCTTTCGGGTGTTCACCGGCAGGACGGCAAGGCGGGCGTCGTAGGCGGCCCGCAGCCGCGCCGGAACCGGCCGTTCCGGATCCAACTCGGCCCGTCCCCGTGCTTGCTCCTCGTCGAGTTGTCCGGCGGACTCGACCAGCGCTAGTGCATTTCCGTCGCACCGGGTGATCAGTTCTCGGATCACGTCCGGATGCAGCTCCGATCGTCGCTGGCGCAACAGCTTCCCGGCGGACCCGACGTCCAGAAGCCCGAGTTCGACGGGTCGGTGGCCGCCTGGTGGAAGGTCAGCCTCAGCCCGTCCGGCGAGGAGCATCGCGACTCGCTCACCGCCCAGGCGCCGCGCGACGAATCCGATCAACCGCTCGGACTCCTCGTCGACCCACTGCAGGTCGTCGACCAGCACGAACAGTGGACGAGCACTCGATGCCTCGGCGAGCAGGGCCAGCACGCCTGCCCCTAGCGCGAGCAGGTCGCCGGCAGCGCCGCGTTCCGCCCCGCCGCGAGCCATGCTGGCCAGAACTGCGCGCCGTTGGCGGATGGGGAGGTCCTCGACGTGATTGGCCAGCGGCCAGAGCAATGCCGCGAGTGCGGCGAAGCTGATCGTCTGCTCCGGAGGCACCCCCACGACCCGCATGACGGTGAACCCATCGGCAAGCCCGACCGCGCTGTCGAGGAGGGCGGTCTTGCCTACCCCGGCGGCACCGAAGACGGCGACAACTCCGGCCCGCCCGGAGCGGGCCTCGGCCAGCAACAGCCCGATCTGGGCAAGCTCGGACTCGCGACCCACCAGCACCGCCTCATGGTCGCCGAACTGCGGGTTCCACGGAAGCGCGGCCCTACCACCGATCGACAGAGTTCTACGCAGTGGGCGCCGTCGGCGGCCCGCATGGTCGTTCCGGACCCTGATCGAAAGGTTTTCCATGATCTCGAAACGAATTGCCGCATCCGTCGGGGTGCTGGGCATGACGGCGCTGCTGGTCGCAGGGGGCAGTCAAGTGGCCTCGGCGAACAGCGTGCGAACCCTGAACTTCACGAACGTCCTCGACACTCTGACCCCGGTCGACGTCGCTCCCGCTGGTCCGTCCGCGGGCGACGCCTTCTACGTCTACAGCCATGTCGCGTCGGGAGACGTGTCCGGCCACACAGCGGCGAGCTGCGTGACGGTCAGCGTCCTGGACCCGGGAATCAAGCAGTGCGAGGTCGACTTCCTCACCACCCGCGGAACGATCACCACCCGGGGGATCACCAACTCGGTGGGGGCCGTGGTTGCGCTGGTGATCACCGGGGGTACGGGTTCCTACGCCGGGACCTTCGGGGAGGGGACGTTGACCCCGACGCCCACTGGCAGCACGGTCACGCTGCGGGTGCGGCGCTGACCTCGTACGGTAAGCCGGGTTCGTCCGTACGGCGACCGTACGGCGAACGGGTGCGGCGACCGTACGGCCACGTCGAGGTGTCGGAGCAAGCTGCCGGCACCTCGACGCATCGCTCGTCGGGGCATCCCGTGGGCCGCCTCCAGCCGTGGGGAGCGGCATCGCCGGCGGGCTCACCCGCCCGCTGGGAAATCGCAGTCGACAGCGTTCCCAGCTGGGCGGATGCTTCGCAGGCGCCGGAGTGTCTTTCTGGCGGCACGGTGAACTCGCATGACACGGTGTGCTCGCACCGACACAGTGTCAGAGCCCGCTGCCAGGGTGTACCCACCGCCGACGCTGAGAGAGCCCGCACATGAGCATGGAAGTCACTGCGTGGATGTCGCTGCACCACGCCATGAACCAGAGCGAGGAGCGCCGCAAGTTCTCGGTGCAGACGCTGCGCCGGATCCTCGGCTTCGCCCGGCCGCACAAGCGGGACCTGATCGTGTTCCTGGTGCTCAGCGTGGTCTCCGCCGTGCTGATCGTGGCCACCCCGGTGCTCGCCGGCCGCGTGGTGGACGCCATCGTCGGCAATGGCGAGGTCTCGACGGTGATCAGGTTGTCGGTCCTGATCGGGTTGATCGCGCTGCTCGAGGCCGCGGTCGGACTGCTCAGCCGCTGGCTGTCCTCGCGGATCGGCGAGGGCCTGATCCTCGACCTGCGCCGGGCGGTGTTCACCCACGTCCAGCGGATGCCGGTCGCCTTCTTCACCCGCACCCGGACCGGGGCATTGGTCAGCCGGTTGAACAACGACGTGATCGGGGCCCAGCGGGCGTTCAGTGACACCCTGTCCGGCGTCGTGACCAACATCGTCGCGCTGGTGCTCACCCTGGCGGTGATGCTTCAGGTGTCCTGGCAGATCACCCTGCTGGCACTGGTCCTCTTGCCGGTGTTCGTCCTGCCGGCACGCCGGATGGGCCGTCGGCTGGCCGCCATGGAGCGTGAGGCGGCCGATCACAACGCCGCGATGTCCACGCAGATGACCGAGCGGTTCTCTGCGCCCGGTGCGACGCTGGTCAAGCTCTTCGGGCGCCCCGCCGACGAGACGGCCGAGTTCACCGCGCGGGCTAGCCGGGTGCGCGACATCGGGGTCCGTACGGCGGTGTACCAGTGGGTCTTCGTGACTGCGCTCATTCTGGTCTCCGCCCTTGCACTGGCCCTGGTGTACGGGCTGGGTGGATATCTGGCCCTGCAGGGGAGCCTGGACGCCGGAGACGTGGTCACTCTCGCGCTGTTGCTGGCCCGGCTCTACGCCCCGTTGACCGCCTTGGCCAGCGCCCGCCTGGAAGTGATGACCGCGCTGGTCAGCTTCGAGCGGGTCTTCGAGGTGTTGGACCTGGTCCCGTTGATCGCCGAGCCGCAAGCACCGAGATCAGTGCCGGCCGGCGGGGTCTCGGTGCAGTTCGACAACGTCCGGTTCAGCTATCCACCGGCCACCGCGGTGTCGCTGGCCTCGCTTGAGGAAGTCGCTGTGCTGGACACCCGCGGCGGCGAGGAAGTGCTGCACGGACTCTCGTTCACCGCCGAACCAGGCCGGCTGATCGCTCTGGTCGGGTCCTCCGGCGCCGGGAAGTCGACGGTCGCGGCGCTGGCAGCGCGGCTGTACGACGTCGACAGCGGCGCCATCCGGCTGTCCGGAGTCGACCTACGCGAGATGTCTTTTGATTCCATCCGCGACACGATCAGCGTCGTCACCCAGGATGGCCACCTCTGGCACGACACGATCGGTGCCAACCTGCGCTTCGCCCGACCGGAGGCCGCCGACAGCGAACTCTGGGACTCGTTGACCCGCGCCCGCCTGGAACGGCTGGTCCGCTCGTTGCCCGATCAGCTGGACACGATGATCGGCGAGCGCGGCTACCGGCTCTCTGGTGGGGAGCGGCAACGGCTGACCATCGCCAGACTGCTGCTTGCCCAGCCGAGGGTGGTCATCCTGGACGAGGCCACCGCGCACCTGGACTCGCAGTCCGAGGCGGCCGTACAGGAAGCGCTGGTCGAGGCGCTGAGCGGTCGTACCTCCCTGGTCATCGCGCACCGGTTGTCCACGATTCGCGCCGCCGACGAGATTCTCGTTCTCGAGGATGGCAACATC
>JBPCOF010000099.1:0-3650 GCA_051000515.1 Geodermatophilaceae bacterium | reverse complement strand
CGATGCTGCAGGGCAAACTCCGGCACGGCGCCGCGGCCATGTCAGCCCGGGATGCGCTCGAGATCGCCACCCGTGGCGGAGCCGGCTGCCTCGGTCGTACCGGCGAGATCGGTGAGCTGTCCGTAGGGGCCTGCGGCGACCTGGTCGTCTGGTCTCTGGACGGCCCGGCCTTCGCGGGCGCGATCAGCGATCCGATCGAAGCGTGGCTGCGTTGCGGGCCGAGCAAGGCGCGGCACACCGTCGTTGCCGGGAAGCCGGTCATGCGGGACGGGAATTCAGTACACGCTGGCCTGGACGACATGCTCGTGCGGCATCGCACGATCTCCGCAGGGATGCAGTCCGCGCTGGACAGCTAGCCAATAACGCCGGTTGAGTAGCGAACCGGCGCTATCGACCCGTCCAAGAGTGCGGTTGCGTAGCGAACCGGCGTTTCGACGGTGAACAGGTGCCCCGATTCGCCGGAAAGGCTTCGATCGTGTGAGCTGCGTTTCATTCTGAGTCGGATACAGCTGGCGGTTTCCCCGTGAGGGCCGCGTGCAACATCGCCTGGGCCGACCAAGACATCAGCTCGACTGCTTCCTCCCGCGAGAGGTGCGCGACGTCGGTGAGCCAGGCAAGGGCCTCGATGCCAGTCGCGCTGCGGATCGCCATGACCAGTCGGCGCAGTTCCTGACCGGAGAGTCGGTCCCGCAGCGGGGACAGAGCTTCTTCGATCCAGCCAATCGCCCGACCCTGACGCAACGGGAGCGCGGCTCGCTCGGCCTCGTCGGCCTGCAGCGACAGCCGCAGCATCGTGCGTTGCTGCGCCTCGGTCCCCAGAATCATGCCGGTGAATTCGCCGATGACCGCCGCCAAGCGCTGGGCAGGGTCCTGCGGCGGATCTGCCGGGAGCATCGATCGAGTTCCGGTTTCCGGGTGTGCGGCCACCAGCAACGCGCGCTGGTTCGGGAAGTAGCGGTAGGCAGTCGTACGCGATATCCCTGCCTCAGCGGCCGCGTCCTCCACGGTGGGGGCGCGGCCAGTGGCAACCAGGTCACCAGCTGCCCGGACCAACGCTTCACGCGTGCGCTGCTTCTGACCGGTACGGCCGGTGAACTCGTAGGCAGTTGACACGACTCAGATGGTACTGCACCCTCATCATGGTACTCATGTCCCATAAACGAATTCGGCGCGAGAGGCACGGTCATGTCGACAGTAAGCACCGCAGTCCCGATTATCAGAGCGCACGAGGACGGCGAGCGGCGGTGGTTCTACGGCGGAGGAGTCCACACCTGGAAGGCCACCGCTGAAGAGACCGGCGGCGCCTTTCTGCTCTTCGAGGACACCATGGAAGGCGGAAAGACGACGCCGTTGCACGTCCACCCTGATTCCGACGAGACGATGTACATCCTGGAGGGCGAGATCCTGATGCACATGGACGGGCAGGAGAAGCGCGTCGGTGCCGGCGGCCTGACTGTCGCTCCCCGCGGCGTTCCGCACGCCTTCCTCGTCCTCTCGGAGACGGCTCGGCTGCTCTGCCTGCACACGCCCGGCTGCAGCCAAGCGTTCTACCTGGGCGCCAGCGAGCGACTCGAGGACAACTCGGACTCCGGCCCGGTCGACTTCGACCGGATCCGGGCCTCGGGTGAAGACAACGGCGGGATCGAGATCCTCGGACCACCGCCGTTCGCCCAGGACTGAGGTGTTCGGCGCGCCGCGCACTCGGCCGCTGGTTCAGGCGTAGCGCTTAACGTCGACGGTCTCGATGACCTGCCCCTGTGGCGCGCCGACCAGGGCCGGAGCATCACGGCGTGAGCCCCAGACCTCGTTGTGCAGGCGGTCGAGGAACGCGTCGGCCTCCTGCTGTGAGGCGAAGTCGAGGTCGAGCAGGATGTTGTGCGGGTCGTCAACGGGCCGCAGAACTCGATGCTGGAGAACCCCCGCCGCCGGCCGCCCGATCGGATCCCTATCGAAGGCGACGCGCCAGGTGTCGTAGTCACTGATCTTGTGCTCGATTCGAAGGGTATGCATGGCTGCTCCTTGGTCGGTGGTTGAGCGGATGCAACCACCGTAGGAACGATCGCTCCGTACGCGCGTCGGTGGAATTACCCATCTTGCGTCCGCGGGCTATGGGCACTCGATGGCGTCGCGGCCTCATCTCAGGCCGTGCGCAAACGCGTACGCGCTGGCGGCGGTCCGGGTCGGTACGCCCAATTTGCCCAGGATGTTGCTCACGTGCCGGTCCACGGTTCGCTCGCTGAGGACAAGGCGTTCGGCGATTCCTCGGTTCGTCAGTCCGGTACTGAGCAACCCCAGCACCTGCGCCTCGCGCGCCGTCAGGCCGACTTGCGCGGCGTCCGCCGAGAGTGCGGCCGACCGGGCTGGTTGGTTGTCCTGCGCGTGCAGCGCAGTCAGAACAGCCCGAGCGGCCTGCTCCTCCTCTTTCCCCGCCTCCTCGTCACCCAGGGCCGAGCACGCACGGGCTAGCAACAGCCGGGCTTGGGCCGCCTCGAACGGGGCCGGTTGAGCACTCCAGAGCGACCAGGCTTCACGCAATGACGCGGCGGCCGACGCCGGTTCTCCCGTGGCTAGTGCCACAGACCCGCTGGCCTGCAAGGCCGCGGCCCGCAACCCGGTTGTCGGCCAGCGCATTGCGATCTGAGCGAGTTCGTCGGCGGCGCTGGCGGCCTCGGACAGCTCGCCCGCACCGACCATGACCTCGATCGCGGCCGGCAGAAACTCCGCTCGTTGAATGGGATCGTCGGTGACTGCCAAAGCGCGCCGCAGGGTAGCTCTCGCCGCTTGCGCCCGGGTCAATCCCCACTGCAGCCGCGCAAGTCCGGCAGCGGGGTCGTATCCGCCACGTTGGGCTGCCCGAAACGCCGCCTCGGCCTCGTTGTTGCGGCCCAGCAGCCGCAGGGCCTCCCCCTGCCGATAAGCCGCCGCGGCGGCCGGTCCCGCAAGGGCGCCCTCGTCGGCCAGTCGGGCAGCCGCTCGAGCCTCCTGCAGGGAGTCCTGCCACCGAACTCTGCGGAGCAGCACCTCCGCTCGATGCACCAGGCATTCGGCGCTGAACTGCATCAGCTCAGGCTGTTCGTCGCACCATGCCGACAGCGCAGCCGTCCACTCCTGCGCTCGGTCGAAAGCCCCGACCTGTTGGCACCCGTCGACCACGCTGCAGGCCACGATCCCGGTCAACACCGCCGACCTCAGCCCGTTCGGGAATGTCTCGACGAAGGTCTCGTCGATCAGAGCAAATCCCTCATCGAGGCGTCCCAGACGCAGCAATGCTCGCCCCTGGCTGTGCGCAGCTAACGCAACCAGGTCAGGGTCGCCCTGTCGACGGCCGGCTTCTGCTGCCTGCGCGGCCACCTCCGCGGTCCCGGTGAAGTGACCGGCTGCATAGTGCGCCCGGGCTATCGGGATGAGCAGATAGCCGCGCTCGGCGCAGTCGCGCTCGCCGCACTCGTCGAGGGTTCGGGTGGCCCGCACCAACCAGCCGCCGGCCGCAGACTGCGCGCCGCTGCTGGCAAGGATCAGACCGGCCCAGAATGCCGAGCGAGCAGCGCAACGCGGCTCCCCGGCCGCCGCATACATCGCAAAGGCCCGCTCGTGGGCGGTTACGCAGCCGGCTGGGTCTCCACTGAGGTAGGCCGCCTCGGCCAACAAGG
>JBPCOF010000092.1:0-4467 GCA_051000515.1 Geodermatophilaceae bacterium | reverse complement strand
CCTTTCGCCACCCGCGAAGAAGCGGCAAAAGCGTTGGACACCACCAGGAAACGAGAGGGACGAAAGTTGGCTGAGGACTCAGCCTGGAACGACGGAGACAACTGAATGATCCTAAGGTCGGCGTGGAGTGTTGACGCGGCCCGCGCAGCAATCAACAGTGATCGCAACATTCGCTTGTCTAGGAGGAACCATGGCCGCGAAGGCGCCGGCACGTAAGGCCACCGCCAAAAAGGCGTCGGCAACGAAGACAACTGCCAACCAGAAAGCTGCCGCCAAGAGCGCAGGCAAGGGCGGCACTGCTAACGCAGCCGCTGCCCGGCCGACGGCGGGTACGAAGACCACGCTGCCCAAGGTCGGGGCGAAGGCGGCCGCAAAGAAGGCGCCCGCAAAGAAGGCAACTGCGACAAAGACATCGGCGAAAAAGGCACCCGCGACAAAGGCAACTGCCGCAAAGACGGTCGCCAAGAAGACAACTGCCGCTAAGACCGCTGCCAAGCAGACCACTGCCAAGAAGACCGCTGCCAAGAAGACAACTGCCGCGAAGACCGCTGCCAAGAAGACCGCTGCCAAGAAGGCACCGGGCAAGGGAGGCACTCCGAAGGCTGCGGCTGCTCGACCGACGGCGGGAACCAAGACCACCTTGGCAGCGGTTGGAGCCAAGAAGACGACTGCGAAGAAGGCGCCCGCCAAGAAGGCCGCCGCCCGCCGCTAGGGGGCGTTGGACCTGAGTGCAGCACCAAACCGCCGGCTGCGTACGGTGGCTTCCCTGTCCTTCGACGCCATCCGGACCGAACTCAGAGTTCCCGAAGGCTTTCCCACCTCGGTACTGGACGATGCCCGGGACAGTGTCGACAGAGGTCCGCAGCACACCCGGACGCGTCTCGATCTACCCTTCGTCACCATCGATCCGCCCGAGAGCCTGGACCTCGACCAGGCCATGCACATCGAGCGCACACCCGATGGGTACGTCGTCCACTACGCGATCGCCGACGTGGCCGCCTTCGTCCGACCTGGTGCCCCGATGGACGACGAGGCGTGGAGACGCGGTGTCACGCTGTACAGCCCCGATACGCGCACGCCGCTCTACCCTCCTCAGCTGAGTGAAGATGGCGCAAGCCTGCTGCCGGACAAGGACCGTCCCGCTGTGGTGTGGGCTCTGCACCTCGACGAGACAGGGGACCTGACCAGTGTCGAAGTCACCCGTCACGAAATGCGCAGCATCGCCAAACTCAACTACGCACAGGTGCAAGTCGATGTCGACCACGGTGCCCTGCATCCCAGCATCGCGGCGCTGTCCGAGCTTGGACCGATTCTCGTCGACCAGGCACGCGAGCGCGGAGCGCTCGAACTTCCCATCCCCGACCAGGAGGTCGTACGAGCAGGGGACGGCTCGTGGCAGCTGTCCTTTCGATCGCAGCTGCCGGTAGAGCGGTGGAACGCGCAGATCTCGCTGCTCACCGGACGGGCGGCCGCACTCCTCATGCTGGATGCCGGAGTCGGGCTCCTGCGCACACTGCCGGCTGCCGATCACCAGGCTGTCGAGCAGCTCCGCCGAGTCGCAGCCTCGCTCGGAATCGATTGGGCGCCAGACGCCTCGCCCGGCGAGGTTCTGTCTACTGTGGACGGAGGCAGGCCACATGAGGCGGCCTTCATCGACGAGGCGGCTGGGCTGTTGCGCGGCTCGGGATATACCGCCTTCGACGGTTCACCACCTGAACAGACCGAGCACGCGGGCGTGGGCGCTCCGTACGCGCACGTCACGGCTCCGCTCAGACGGCTGGCCGACCGATACGTCAACGAGGTGTGCCTCGGCATCCGGGAGGGTGGCGGAATCGAGCACTGGGCACGAAGTCGACTGCCAGATCTTCCGGCGGCGATGACCTCGGCAAATCGTCGGGACAACGAACTCCAACGTGCCTGTCTCGATGCCACCGAGGCCGCAATCTTGTCCGACCGCATCGGAGAGGTCTTCGCTGGCGTCGTCGTCGAGGTCGATGACCGCGGCCGCAACGACGCCACGGTCGTACTCACTGATCTGGCTATTCGCGCGCGGTGCGCCGGTCCAGATCTCTCGTTGGGTGCAACGGTGCGGGTCAAAGTCATCGAGGCCGACGTCGAGGCTCGTACGGTTCGTCTCGCGGTGTCCCATTGATTCCATTGATTCCATTGAGCCCGGTGTCCCGTTGAGGGGGAGCTGAGTGCAGCAGGCAGACCACGGACCGGTCGACGATCAGGGCCGGTCGATGCCGGGGCGCGACCCACGGCGGGTCGTCTGCCTCGTACCATCGCTCACCGAATCGATCGCGGCCACCCATCGCCACCTGCTGGTCGGCGTGACCGACTGGTGCACTCATCCGGCCGATCTCGACCTGCCCCGGGTTGGAGGCACCAAGTGGCCCAACCTCGACGCCATCCGCGCCCTGGGTCCCGATCTGGTGGTGGCCAATGCGGAGGAGAACCGTCCGAGTGACATCTCGGCATTGCGGGACAGCGGGATCGCGGTCTGGGTGACCGCTCCGGCAACCGTCGCCCAGGCCCTCGACAGCCTCGGCGCTCTCCTGCAGGCGCTCACCGGAGGGGAGCCGGAGTGGTTGAGCCGAACCTGCCGGCTCTGGCAGCAACCGGTCGCAGCGGTGCCACACCGTCGGGCAGTGATCCCGATCTGGCGACGGCCATGGATGGTCCTGGGGCACGGCACCTTTGCCGGAGACGTCCTGCGCATTCTCGGGGTAGACAACGTGTTTGCCGATCACTCGGAGCGGTATCCGAGAATCGAACTGGGGGACGAGCGGGTCCGGGCCGCTGACCTCGTCATCCTTCCCGACGAGCCGTACCAATTCACCGCTGATGACGGCCCAGAAGCCTTCCCGGACAAGCAGATCGCGCTGGTCAGCGGCCGACACCTGACCTGGTACGGGCCGTCACTGCTCGAGGCAGGGGAAGTTCTGCGGGCTCAATTGGCCGTGCACCGCTGACCGGCCGGAGACTGGACCGGCGGCCGGATCAGCCGTAGGTGTGTTCTGGACCCGGAAACGAACCGGCGCGAACGTCCGTGGCGTACGCGGCAGCAGCACCACGAAGGACACCGTCGAGGTCTGCGTACTTCTTCACGAACCGGGGCACCTGGCCTGTCTTAGAACCGTTGCCTGTGTTCAGGCCGGCCATGTCCTGCCAGACCAGCACCTGGGCATCGCAGTCAGGCCCGGCACCGATCCCGATGGTCGGGATGGCCAGCTCCTTGGTGACCTGCTCGGCGAGCGCGCCCGGAACCATTTCCAACACCACTGCGAAAGCACCAGCTTGTTGTACGGCGTGCGCGTCGGCGAGCAGCTGGTCGGCACCTGCGCCGCGGCCCTGGATCTTGTACCCGCCCAAGCGGTGCTCGCTCTGTGGGGTGAACCCGATGTGGGCCATCAAGGGTATGCCGGCCTCGGTGATCTTGTGGATCTGCGCTGCTACCCGCACGCCGCCTTCCAGCTTCACCGCATGTGCGCCGGCCTCTTTCATCATCCGCACCGAGGTTGCCAGCGCCTGTTCGGGGGAGGATTCGTAGGAGCCGAACGGTAGATCGGCGACCACGAGGGACCGTTCGGTGGCACCGACCACCGCGCGAACCAGCGGGAGCAGCTCTTCGACCGTGACGCCGAGCGAACTCGGATAGCCGTACACATTGTTGGCTGCGGAGTCCCCCACCAGCAGCACCGGGATGCCGGCCTGGTCGAAGATGGCGGCGGTGTACTGGTCGTAGGCGGTGAGCATCGGCCAAGGCTCGTGGTTCTCCTTGAGCGCCTGCAGGTGCGGAATCCGGACGCGCACCGGCCGGGCCGGCCCGCTGGTGCTCGTCATATCAAACCCTTCTGCCTACCCGGGTCGCACCAGCCTGACACGGCTAGGACTCGACCGTCTCCCGCCAACGACTGGTGATCGGGAGACGTCGGTCACGTCCGAAAGACTTCAGGGAGATCTTCGGGCCGGGAGCGAACTGCCGCCGCTTGTACTCCGCCCGGTCGACCAGTTGCAGCACCGCGGCCACCGTCTCCGGATCGTGGCCGAGCTCGACCAACTCTCGATGGCCGAGATCGCGGTCGATGTAGTCGGCCAGGATCGCGTCCAGGACCTCGTAGTCGGGCAGTGAGTCACTGTCCTGTTGGCCTGGCCGTAGTTCGGCCGACGGCGGCTTGGTGATCGAGTTCTCCGGTACCGGTTCGACCTCACCGGCCTCGGCGGCGACGGAATTGCGCCAGCGGGCCAGTTCCCATACCAAGGTCTTCGGGACGTCTTTGATCGGCGCGAAACCGCCGACGCTGTCGCCGTACAGCGTGGAGTAGCCCACCGAGATTTCGCTCTTGTTGCCGGTTGCCAGGACCAGGTGACCGTGCTGGTTGGACAAGCCCATCAGCAGCGCGCCGCGTACCCGGGCCTGCAGGTTCTCCTCGGCCAGCCCGGTCAACTTCACCGCGTCGAGAT
>JBPCOF010000085.1:0-12590 GCA_051000515.1 Geodermatophilaceae bacterium | reverse complement strand
GGTCAGTGCCCAGGCGGCGCCGTCGACCTGTTCACCGCGAGCACGCGCGGCGATCGCGGCACCACAGGCCCGGGCCTGGTATTTCCCCATGTGGGTGAGCAGCCGTCGGCCGTTGACGTCGCCGGTGGCATAGAGCCAACCTCCGTCCACACCGGTGACCCGGCAGGTGTCATCGACCTCGAGGGACTCGCCCGGGGTCAGGCCGACGGTGTCGACTCCGAGATCGGAGGTGCCTGCCGTACGACCGGTTGCCACGAGCACCTGGTCGCCGTCGACTGTGTCGTCGCCCATTCCCACGGTCACCGTGTTCCCGTCGCGGCTGACCCGGTCGACCTCGACCTCGGTACGGACATCTACCCCCAGCTCGCGAAGTCCGGCGAGTACGAGGTCGCCGGCGAATGGTTCCAGCTTGCGCAGCAGGCTCGGGCCGCGGACCAACATGACGACTTCGGAACCCAATGCGCGCCAGGCAGTTGCCATCTCCACTGCGACCACGCCGCCGCCGATCACGACCAGCCGCCGCGGCGCCGCCTTGGCCGACGTGGCTTCTCGGCTGGTCCAGGGACGAGCCTGTGCGAGGCCGTCGATGGGCGGCAGCATGGCGTGCGAGCCCGTGGCGATGACCACAGCTTGTCGGGCGGTCAGCGTGGTTGTCTCTCCGTCCTTGCCCTCGACCTCGACTCGCTTCGGTCCGGCCAGTCGCCCGGTTCCGCGGAACAATTCGATCCCGGCACCCGCAACCCACTTGGCCTGGCCCTCGTCGGACCAGTTCGAGGTGAAGCCGTCGCGGCGTTCCAAGGTCTCGGCGACGTCCTGCGTGCCGGTGATCGCTTCGGCCGCTCCGGGGACGGCGCGCGCCTCACTCAGAATCTCCGAACCGCGCAGCAGCGCCTTGCTGGGCATACACGCCCAGTATGAGCACTCCCCACCGATCAGATCAGACTCCACCAGGGCGGCGCGCAGGCCTGCCTTGACCACTCGATCAGCCGCGTTCTCACCGACCGCGCCCGCGCCGATCACGACGACGTCGTACTCCTGCGAGCCCGTCATTTCTCTCCTTGGTCGCCTGCTGTCTGGTCTTGCCCGAAGTCGCGCACTGGAATGATCCACCAACCGCGATCGTCAGGGTCATTCACCTCGCTCGGGCACCACCACGGCAAGGCAGGAGGAACTGGTCAGCGAAATGTCACCCACCGAATACACCGAGGCCCTGGGCAGTTTCGCCAGTGGCGTCACCGTGCTCACCTTGCGCGAGGACCTCGACGATATCGGTACGACCGTGACCGCGTTCATGGCCGTCTCCGCGGACCCACCGCTGGTCGCCGTCGGACTGGCCGCCGATTCGTACGTGTTCGAAGCGCTTGATCTGGCCGGAACGTGCGCACTCAGCCTGCTCGCCGCCGATCAGTCGGTGCTGGCAAGCCGATTCGCTGCAGCGGGGCGGCCAAGCGCTCGACTCCTTCTCGACGGCGTGCCACACGATCGGGCGGTACACAGTGGGGCACTTGTCATGACCGGAGGGGTGGCTGCGCTGGATTGCCGAGTCCACTCGACCTGTGCCGCCGGCGACCATGTCCTGGTTGTCCTGGAGATCATGGAAGTCGTGTACGTCACCGAAGATCGCAAGCCCCTCATCCGATACCGGAGCAGGTACCGGCGCGAACTCTGACGCTGCGTCGATTCTGCTGGTTCGGGCGCCGTCGATCAGCCGGCCTCGATGACCTGGACGTCGTAGTTCCCGAATCGCTCATCGGCCGTCACGATGGGAAGATTCAGGGCTTGGGCCTGGGCGATCAGTAAGCGATCAAAGGGATCCCGATGATGTGGCGGCAGATCGGTGACCCGGTGCACGTGGTCGATTTCGACAGCCAGCCCTGATGTTCCCGAACTTCGAAGGCGGGCAGGGACATAGATCCGTGGATGTTCCGGTAGCGGCAGGCGCCCTAGCCCGTACTTGATCGCGATCTCCCATGCGCTGGCGGCCGACAGGAACAGAGTGCCCGCCTCGCTCAGCTTTGTACGCAGCGTTCCCGTCAGTCGGTCGGGTTCGGCCTGCAACCACAACCACACATGCGTATCAACCAGATATCGGCTCACTGGTAGAAGGCCGACTCGATCTCCTCGGAAAATGACGCATCGAAATCTTCCGGTACGACGAACCGACCCTCGTCCTCGCCGAACGTCCGAGGCGTCGACTGGGCATAGGCGACGAGCTTGGCGACGGGTACCCCGCCGCGCAAGATGTCCACCTCCTGGCCGCCTGCGACAACTCGTAGCAGCTCCGACAGTCGGGTCTTCGCCTCATGTACGCCGACCCGAATCACGGACTTAGTCATGAACTTAGTTTAGTGCAGTTCACGTCGCCGTCCTGCCCACGCCGCCGAGCACCCCTCGACTCCCACTCAGCCCGGTCAAAGACCGAGGTCGCGGGCGATCAGCATCCGCTGCACCTCCGACGTCCCCTCGCCGATCTCCAGGATCTTGGAGTCGCGCCACATGCGAGCCACCGGGAACTCGTTCATGAACCCGTATCCGCCGTGTACCTGCGTCGCCTCGCGGGCATTCGTCACGGCGATCTCCGACGAGTACAGCTTCGCCATCGCCGCCTCACGCTTGAACGGCTCACCGCGCAACATCTTCTCCGCCGCACGGTAATAGGCCATCCGCGCGGTGAAGGCGCGGGTCTCCATGTCGGCGATCTTGAACGCGATAGCCTGATACGAGCCGATCGGTTTCCCAAAAGCCTTGCGCTGCCCGGCATACTTCACCGATTCGTCCACACACCCTTGGGCCAGACCGACTGACAACGCGGAGATCGCGATCCGCCCCTCGTCCAGGATCGAGAGGAACTGCGCGTATCCGCGTCCGCGCTCGCCGACCAGGTTCTCCACCGGCACCCGGCAGTCCTCAAAGGACAACTCCCGGGTGTCGGAGGCGTTCCAACCGACCTTTGAGTATTTCTTCGAGACCGTGAAACCTGCTGTCCCCGAGGGCACCAGGATCGCCGAGATCTCTTTGCGGCCGTCCGCCTGCTTCCCAGTGACCGCCGTAACGGTGACCATCCCGGTGATGTCGGTGCCTGAGTTGGTGATGAATGCCTTGGTCCCGTTGATGACCCACTGGTCGTCCTCTAGTACAGCGGTGCTCAGGGTCGCGCCGGCATCCGACCCACCACCCGGTTCGGTCAGCCCGAACGCGCCAAGCCTCTCGCCGCTGCACAACCGCGGCAGCCACTCCTTCTTCTGCTCCTCGGTGCCGAACCGGAAGATCGGCATCGCGCCGAGCGACACCCCGGCCTCCAGCGTGATCGCGACCGAGGAGTCAACGCGGGCAAGCTCTTCCAACGCCAGGCACAGTGTGAAGTACGTGCCGCCGGAGCCGCCGTACTCCTCGGGGAAGGGCAGCCCGAACAACCCGAGGTCGCCCATCTGCTTCACGATCTCGTACGGGAACTCCTCGCGCTCGTAGAAGTCACCGATCTGCGGTGCGACCACCTCACGGGCGAATTCCCGAACCATCTTCTGCAGCGCCTGGCTCTCGTCATCCAGTCGATAGTCGAGCATCAAATTTCCTTCCACAGCTTCCGGTTCACGATCCACTCAGGGCTTGCACGACACGAGACGGGCTCGGCTTCCCCAACTGGCCGGCCATCCAGATGCTGGTGTCCACCAAGGACTCAAGGTCCACCCCGGTGGTGATACCGAGGCCGTTCAGCATCCACACCAGATCCTCGGTAGCCAGGTTGCCGGTGGCGCTCTCCGCGTACGGACAGCCGCCCAGCCCGCCCGCGCTGGCATCGACCACGGTGACGCCCTCGCGCAATGCGGTGAGCGTGTTGGACAGCGCCTGACCGTATGTGTCGTGGAAGTGCACAGCGAGCCGATCCACCGGCGTCCCCACGGCCGCGAACGCGTCGAGCACAGCGACGACCCGGCCCGGCGTGGCCACCCCGATCGTGTCGCCCAGGGACAGCTCCGAACAGCCCATGTCCAGCAGCGCCTGACCGACGGACACGACCTGGTCGACCGGCACGGTGCCTTCCCATGGGTCGCCGAAGCACATGCTCACGTATCCCCGCACGCCCACCCCCGCCTCGCGAGCCCGCCCGACCACCGGCGCGAATATCCCCAACGACTCCGCGACAGAGCGGTTGAGGTTTCGCTGAGCAAAGGTCTCCGTGGCACTGGCGAAGACGGCGATGTTTGTGATCCCCGCCTCCAGCGCCCGCTCCAAACCACGCTCGTTCGGGACCAGCACGGGATAACGAATGCCCGGAACCCGTTGCAGTACCTGGATCAATTCGGCCGCATCAGCCAACTGCGGCACCCATTTCGGATGCACGAAGCTCGTGGCCTCGATGATCGACAGACCCGCCTCGCCCAGGCGCGCGATGAACTCGGCCTTGACCTCGACCGAGACGATCGCGGACTCGTTCTGCAGCCCGTCGCGGGGACCGACCTCGTAGATTCTCACCTCGGCCGGCAACCCCTCGGCCCTGATCGGGGCGATGTCCAGCACGTTCAGCCTTCCGCTGCTTCGATGGATACGACGAGGGCGAGCTTCTCGTCCATCGCCACTTGCTGACCCGCGACGACGGCAAGCTCAGACAGCACACCATCGAGCGGCGCCGTGAGCACGTGCTCCATCTTCATCGCCTCGACCACGATCAGTGCCTGCCCCTTGTGGACGGTCTGGCCCTGCTCGACCCGTACCAGCGTCACGGTTCCCGGCATCGGTGCCAGCACGGCGCCGGTTGACGCTGACGCGTCATCGGCGTGCCGGGCCGCGGACAGCGCGTCGGTCTCCCGGATGGAGATCGCATCGCCGTCGACTCCGAACCAGGCCACGTCCCCGTCCTCCGCGTGGGCGTATCGGGACCGCCGACCGGCGACCGTGACGTGCAGGAACGCGTCATCCGAGCGGGCCGACGCCGGAACAGGATCGGCATCGCCGACCGCCACCTCCGCGGCAGCGGCTCGACCTCGAACCCGAACCGTCACCGGCTCCTGGCCGGCCAACTGCATCCGCCAGCTCGCCCAGGCCGGCTCACCCACCCGCCAGCCGCCAGGCACATCGAAGGGATCGACGATCTCGGAGGTCGGCTCCAGTTCCAGCAGCCTCAGCAGCACGGCCGCAGCCAGTACCTCCTGGCCGAAGGGCGGCACCAGGTCCGGGCCGCGTCGCTCGACCAGACCCGTGTCGAGATCACCGGCGACGACGGCCGGGTCGGCCAGCAGCGCGCGCAGGTACCCGACGTTCGTCCGCAGCCCGAGCACAACGGTGTCGGCGAGGGCGCCGAGCAGCCGTCGGCGCGCGGCCTCCCGGTCTGGCCCCCAGGCAATGACCTTGGACAGCATCGGGTCGTAGTCGGTGCCGATCACGGTCCCGATCAAGAGCGAGGAGTCGACCCGGACGTGCTCGCCGGCGGGCTCGTGCAGAGCTAGGACCCGCCCCGCGGAGGGCAGGAATCCTCGCGCCGGATCCTCGGCATAGACCCGGGCCTCGATCGCGTGCCCGGTCAGCGTGATGTCGGACTGCGTCAGACCGAGTGCCTGACCGGCGGCTACCCGGATCTGGGCCTCGACCAGGTCGATCCCGGTGACGAGTTCGGTGACCGGGTGCTCGACCTGTAGCCGGGTGTTCATCTCGAGGAAGAAGAATTCCCCCGGCTTCTCCGCGCTGAGGATGAACTCAACTGTCCCTGCTCCGACATACCCGACGGCACGTGCTGCCTCGACGGCCGCCGAGCCCATCGCCTCCCGCATCGATGCGTCGAGTAGCGGTGACGGCGCTTCCTCGATGATCTTCTGATGGCGGCGCTGCAGGCTGCACTCGCGTTCGCCGAGATGCACGACTGTGTCGTGCCTGTCGGCCAGGACCTGGATCTCGATGTGCCGCGGACGGTCGACGTACCGCTCGACCAGCAGCGCGTCGTCGCCGAAGGAACTCCGCGCCTCCCGCCGGGCGCCGGCAATGTCCTCGGCAAGGTCGTCCGGGTCCGCGACCCGGCGCATCCCCTTGCCGCCACCACCGGCGCTGGGCTTGAGCAACACCGGAAAACCGACCTCGTGGGAGGCAGCGATGATCGCGGCGTCGTCCATCCCGATGTCGTGCCGTCCCGGTACGACTGCGACACCCGCTGCCTGCACGGTCTGTTTGGCGCGGATCTTGTCGCCCATCGCCTCGATGGCTGAGACCGGCGGTCCGATGAAGACGATCCCGGCGGCCTCGCACGCGCGAGCGAACGCAGCATTCTCGGCGAGGAATCCGTACCCCGGGTGGATGGCCTGCGCGCCGGTACGCCGGGCCGCGTCGAGAACGCGCTCGATGTTCAGATAGCTCTCTGCCGCGGGCGAGCCGCCGAGATGAACGGCGATGTCGGCCACCTGCGTATGCCGCGCACCGGTGTCGGCATCCGAGTAAACCGCTACTGAGCGAATTCCCAGGGCGCGCAATGTTCGTGCGACGCGCACCGCGATCTCACCTCGGTTGGCGATCAGCACGGTGTCGAACAGTGGATGCGATTTGTGTGGCGCTTTCGACGCGGCGTGCGCCAGTGTCGTGTCGCTGATGCTCACCGCGTCATCACATCCGGAAGACGCCGTAGCCGACGTCCTCGAGCGGGGCGTTGGCGCATGCGGACAGGGCCAGACCGAGAACCGTACGGGTGTCTCGCGGGTCGATCACACCGTCGTCCCAGAGCCGCGCTGTCGCGTAGTACGGATGACCCTGAGCTTCGTACTGTTCGCGGATCGGGTCCTTGAACGACTCCTCGTCTTCAGTGCTCCACTCCGTACCAGCCTTTTCGAGTTGATCCCGGCGTACCTGGGCCAGGACCGACGCCGCCTGCTCGCCGCCCATCACGGAGATCCGGGCATTGGGCCACGTCCACAGGAAACGCGGTGAGTACCCGCGGCCGCACATGGCGTAGTTGCCGGCACCGAACGACCCGCCGATCACGACGGTCAGCTTCGGGACCCGGGCACACGCCACGGCGGTGACCATCTTGGCGCCAGCCTTGGCGATCCCGCCCGCCTCGTAGTCACGGCCAACCATGAAACCGGTGACGTTCTGCAGGAACAGCAGCGGGATGCTCCGCCGATCGCACAACTCGATGAAGTGCGCACCCTTGAGCGCGGACTCAGAGAACAGGATCCCGTTGTTGGCGAGGATCCCGACCGGATGACCATGGATCCGGGCGAAACCGGTAACCAGCGTCTGGCCGTACAGCGATTTGAACTCGCCGAACCGACTGCCGTCGACCATCCGCGAGATGACTTCCCGGACGTCGTACGGGGTCCGGGTGTCGGTCGGCAGCACGCCCAGCAACTCCGCCGGGTCGACAGCGGGTTCCTCCGTCGGCTCAACCAGCCACGGCCGTTGCGTCCGCGGGCCGAGCGTGCTGATGGTCTGCCGGACGATCTGCAATGCATGGGCATCGTCGTCGGCCAGATGGTCGGTGACCCCGCTGATCCGGCTGTGCAGGTCTCCCCCGCCGAGCTCCTCCGCCGTGACCACCTCGCCGGTCGCCGCCTTCACCAGTGGCGGCCCGCCCAGAAAGATCGTGCCCTGGTTGCGCACGATGACCGCCTCGTCGCTCATCGCCGGCATGTACGCCCCGCCCGCCGTACACGAGCCCATGACCGCGGCCACCTGCGGGATGCCCGCCCGGGACATCGTCGCCTGGTTGTAGAAGATCCGGCCGAAGTGGTCCCGGTCGGGAAAGACCTCGTCCTGCCGCGGCAGAAACGCGCCACCGGAATCCACGAGATAGATGCAGGGCAGCCGGTTCTGCAGCGCGATCTCTTGAGCGCGGAGGTGCTTCTTGACCGTGATCGGGTAGTACGTGCCGCCCTTGACGGTCGCGTCGTTGGCGATGATCACGCACTCCCGGCCGGTCACTCGGCCGATCCCGGCGATGATCCCCGCACTCGGCGCGTCCCCGTCGTAGAGGCCGTGCGCTGCAAGGGGGGACAACTCCAGGAACGGCGAAGCCGGGTCCACCAGTGCATCCACCCGATCGCGAGGAAGCAACTTCCCGCGCGCAAGGTGCCTGGTGCGAGCCTTCTCTCCGCCACCACCACGGACAGCCTGGAGTTGCTCGGCGAGATCCGCGCAAAGGCGCTCGTGGGTTGCTGCGAAGGTGCCAAACTGCGCACTGCCCGGAACGGCGGCACTGGTCAACACCGGCGCATCCACAGCAACCCCTCCCAACCGGACCTCGACGACATTCCGAACGTTAACCAACGTTAACGTCTTGGTCCAGTATGCCAGCACCGAATCCGTACTGCGCCCTCCCCGGCGCTCCCACGGCGTCCGAGCCGGCCGTCAGCCGGCTCTGGTCCGCCGCTGCTTGGCCTTCTTGTTTCCGGCCACCTTCTCGAGCTTGATCAGCTTGCGTTTCTTGACCGTGTACCCCGCTGGCAATCGGCCCTCGGCCAGCATTCGCACGGGGCACCTCTTGCACCGCGGTCGGGACAAGCAGCAGCGCTTCTTCGGCTTGGCCACCCTCGCGAGCGTAGTAGCGCCGGAGGAAGGACTCCGATGGGTCGCGACGACGTCGTCCGCGGCGGTACCGCTGAGCAAAGGCGCAGCAAGCTAGATTTCTTTCCGACCGGCGGCGTCCTTGCCGACCCCGGACTTCAGATCGCAGGAGCAGACCCATGGCAGCGCCACGCTTCATCGCTCGATTGAACGAGCAGATCGGGCACGAGTTCGCCGCACACCAGCAGTACCTCGCCTGCGCGATCCATTTCGACGCGATGACGATGCCGCAGATGGCCGCTCTGTTCTATGCCCAGGCGCTCGAGGAGCGCAATCACGCCATGATGATGATCCAGTACCTCCTCGATGCCGACGCGAAGGTTGCCATCCCCGGCATCGACGGCCCGATCAACGACTTCGCCGACATCGTCGCGCCGGTTCTGTTGGCGCTGGACCAGGAGAAGCGGGTCACCGAACAGATTTATGAGTTGACCGCCATTGCCCGGGAGGACAACGACTTTGCCTCCGACCAGTTCATGCAGTGGTTCATCAAGGAGCAGGTCGAGGAGGTCTCGAGCATGAGCGATCTGCTGACCGTGGTGAAGCGCTCGTCCCGCGACATCGAGGCGATCGAGGACTACCTCGCACGCGAGAACCGAGCAACGACGCCGGACCCGACCGCTCCCACCATCGCCGGCGCCTGACCGACTCCGAAGCCACCGCCCGCATGTCCCGGCCCACTGACGGCGACCTAGCCGCCGACGCCGAGCCCAACCAGGTCGGGGCGTTGACCCCGCTCTCGGATGCCGCGGTTCATCGCGACGACGGTCGAGGGGTTCGCCCCACCCGGCGCGATGAGATCCTGCGGGTGGCGGCCCAACTGTTCGCCGAGCGTGGGTTTCACGGTGTCGGGGTAGACGACATCGGCGCGGCTGCGGGCATCACCGGCCCGGGCATCTACCGGCACTTCGAGAGCAAGGACGCGATCCTCGCCGAGATGCTGATCCGGATCAGTGAGCGACTGCTGGCCGGAGGGCAGGCCCGGGTGGAGGATTCCGACGGCGATCCGCGGTCGGCCCTGACCGGCCTGATCGCCTGGCAGACCGATTTCGCCCTGTCGAACCCGGCGCTGATCGTCGTACAGGACCGGGACTTGGCCAACGTCGCAGAGGATGATCGCCGCCGGGTGCGTCAACTTCAGCGGCGCTACGTCGAGGTGTGGGTGGGCATTCTGACCCGGCTGCATCCGAGTACCGGGCAGGCTCAGATCCGGGCTCGTGCGCACGCTCTGTTCGGTCTGATCAACTCGACTCCGCACAGCGCCGGTGAGTTGGGTCCCGAGGCGATGTCACAGGTCCTCCACGACATGGCCCTGGCCGCAGCAACGTCGAGCTGACTCGGCGCGGCCACGTCAGACAGCGGCGTGCCATGTGGCGAGGAGTTCGGCTTCGCGTTCGCGGGTGATCCCCGAGCGACGGTCCCGGTCCGGGCCGAGAACCCGTTCCCACCCCAGCGCCGCAGTGGCAATATCCGCGGTGGTGCGGGCGGTCAGCCCCGCCTCCAGAGATGCTGAGGCGTCGCGGCTCATGAACCCCCCGTAGGCCGGCAGCGGCAACCACAACGGAAGCGAGTCCGGGCCGGCCCAGGGCGCGACGCCATGCTCGGCCAACCAGGGACCAGGAACCCAGGTCAGCGTCAGTTCGGGCCCTCCGACCGCGGCGGCCATCGCCTCGATGACCGCTTCCCATCGCTGCGGCGCGGCGACGGCGTCGAAGGTGCCTACGACTCGGTTCTCTGCGCAGCGCACGATCCACTCGGCCAGATCGCGGACATCGACGTACTGAACCGGATCGTCGGGCGCGCCGGGAACAAGTACCTCGCCTCCGCCGGCCAACCGCGCCGGCCAGTAACCGAACCGATCAGAGGCGTCCCGGGGCCCGACGATCAAACCGGGTCGGCAGACAAACGCCTTGTCGCCGAACGCTTCTCGTACCGCCTCCTCGCAGGCGACCTTGAGCGGACCGTACATCTCGCGGTCTGTCTCGTCGGAGCCCTTCGGTGGAGGCGTCACAACAGGGGCACCAGCCGCATCCTGACCAGTGGTCTCTTCATCGGCATACACCGATCCGCTCGACACATACGTCCAGTGACCGGCCTTGGCGCCCAGGGCGTCGAGTGCCCGGCGTACCCGAGTCGGCGACTGGACCTCCACATCGACGATGGCGTCGAAATCGGCGGCACCAAGCTCGGCCAGCCCGTCGGGCTGGTCACGATCGACTCGTACGAACTCGACGCCGTCTGGAGGATTTCCGGAGACCCCACGGGCAGCGCAGGTGACCTGGTGTCCGGCATCGCGCGCAGTCTCGGCGACTGTCCGGGACAGGAAGACCGTCCCACCGAGAACCAGGATGTGCATGTCTTCGCCGCCGTCCTAGGCCGTGGGTTCGAGAGCGAGCGCTTCTCGGGCCAATTCGCGGAGAGCCTCGACGCTGCCAGGGTTGGCCGGATCCTGCCAACCGGCTTCAATGATCGTTAGTTCGGCGCCCTGGATCGTGGAGGCGTACGCCTCGGGCACGAGTTCGGTCGGGCCGTTGGGGAAGGTCTCACCGGCCGCCAGCAGGTCGTTCACATTGCCGGTCCCCTCGGAGTCGACGAGGCCCTTGAAGTCCGCTGCGCTCGCCTCGTCGGGCATGGTCACCCGGGCGACGGCCACGATGACCGCGAACCCGTCGATCTCGGTGGTGTACAGCTCGCGGGCCAAGGACGCGCAATCTGTGCTGTTGAAGTACTCCGCGACCTCGCCGTCAGCATTCTCGATGCAGGTGTCGTCGCCTCGGGAGCCGACGGGCACGTACGCGTTGTCACCGATCTGCTGGGTGACCGGCTCGGGGGGCGCCGCGGGCGTCTCAGCCGTGCCCTGTGTGCCCGCGCCGTCCCCGGCCCCGTTCGAGCCGATCAGGTTGTACCCGACATAGGCCGCGGCGCCGACGAGTAGCAACGCGAGCAGCACTGCCAGCACGCGCAGGCCGGTCCGCCCGCGCCGAGGACTGGTACTGCCGGCCTCGGCGGAGGACCGCACAGCATCGGGCTGGTCGGCCAGTGGCTGGTCGGCGTACTGCACCTCGGCGTAGGGCCGCTCGTCGTAGGCAACGAGGTCGTCGACGTCACCTGCGTGTGGATCAAGAGCGACTGGCGGCATGTCCGACCGCGGCGGGCGGTCAGCCGTGGCCTCTACTCCGAAGATTCCCGGCACGTCGTCGTCCGCGCGGTCCTCGGCGTCATCGGCTCCGGGATGCGCGACCTTAGTGGCCGGGCCGTCGACCGGGACGGAATCCGGTCCCGCCGGCGCCTCCATCACCGGGCGGTTGGCGGAGTCCGACGCAGCCGCCGACGCAGCCGCCACGGCGCTGGCAGCTGCCACGAGATCTGGCCGCCGCAACACGTAGGGCGAGTACATGAAGCCTTCGCTATTGAGCTCCTCCACGGCCGGAACCCGACCGGTGACCCCGATCGAGGAAAGCGCGGCCTTGACGTCGGCGGTCGTCCACTGCCGGACGTCGGCGGCAGCGGTCACGGCCGCAGCGCGGCGGACACCGATGGCAAGCCCCTCTTCGGACATCGGACAGACGATGACGCCGTCGTCGAGCTGACCGTCGTGTGGCTCCACCGGCTCTCCCGAGCCCACCGCGACGAGCATCGCCACCCGGCCAGGCTCCAGCCCCGATGCCCTTAGGGTTGCGGTCACCGCGGCTTGGGCATAGCGCAGCGAGGGCAACGGGTTGGATCCGCCACCGCTGATCCGAAGTACCTCACCGCCGATCGACCAAGCGCCGGTGGGATGCGCGACGATCGGGCCGCTCTGCCGCTGCGATCCGACCAGCCGTACCACGATGACACCGTCGGGCACGAGCAGGACGACATCGGATTGCCGCCGCTTGGTCGTCGGGTCGTCGTACGGGCGAAACGCAGCGACGCCGCCGAGCACGCGTCTTCCGCTGTCCCAAAGTGTGAACAGCCGATGGGCCGCGCGCTCGGCCTCGGTCCCCGACGAGGGGCCAGCGACGGTAAGCACGACAGCGACGCTAGATGGCCGAGCAGCCGGACGT
>JBPCOF010000081.1:0-14672 GCA_051000515.1 Geodermatophilaceae bacterium | reverse complement strand
CGACCGGCGCCGCCGCGTTCGCGTTCGCCGGCGATCGCTGCGACCGCGAGCGGGTTCATGGCGGTGATCGTCTGGACGTCCACCCCGGTACGGCGGGCGGCCTCGGCCAGGGCTCGCCCGTCGCCTTCGGCGAGGACGGCCTCGAGCAGCCCGGACAGCGGCACTTGTTCCTCTCATGGGGATGATGGCGCGTCAGAACACAGCCGAGCGCGGGCGCGGAGCCAGTTTAGTCGGCACCCCGGACGCGGCCTCTGTTGGACGTTGTGCGCATCGGATCAGGGGCGGTGCAGCTCGTTCTGGGCATGGACGACCCCCCCGGCGATGATCAGGGACACGCCACCAGCCGCTCGGTCGAGGATCGGCGGCAGTTCAGTCCGCTCTGCAGCACTGAAGTCGCGAAGGACGAAGTCGGCCGGCGCTTGCCGCCCGACCGGTCGCCCGACGCCGATCCGGATGCGGATGTAGTCAGGGCCGTGCACAGACCGGGTGATCGAACGCAGGCCGTTGTGCCCGTTGTCCCCGCCGCCCTGTTTGATCCGGACGGTGCCGAAGGGCAGGTCGAGTTCGTCATGCACGACGATCAACGATCCAGGCTCGGCCTTGTAGTAGTCGAGCAAGGGTCGTACGGCCTGGCCGGATTCGTTCATGTACGTGGTCAGCGTGGCCAGCAGGACCCGGCTTCCGGCCAGCCGCGTACTCGAGCACACGACCCTCGCCAGCCGGCCGCGTCCGCGTTTGAGCGCGACGCCATGCGTGTCCGCGATCGCGGCCACCGCCATGGCACCGACGTTGTGCCGATTGCCGGCGTAGTCCGGGCCCGGGTTGCCCAGACCCACGACGATGGCGGCATCGACACCGCTGGCTGCCGGCCCCGTCCGGGCAGTCGTGGGCTCGGGCATGGTGTGCAGCAGGGATCCAGGGGCGCGCTGCGCCTCGACGGCGGTACGGGACGCTGGCGCCGCAGGCTAGCTGGCCGAGTCCCCGGAAGGTGCAGCGGAATCGTCGTCCTGCTCGGCCGACGCCTCGGCCTCGGCGGCAGCCTCGATCTCTTCGTCGGAGGCGTCGCGCTCGATGCCGACCTCGGCCTCGGCCTCTTCCAGCTCGGCTTCGAGCTCCTCCGCCGTGGGTGCGGCCAGGAAGCCGACGACCAGGTTGTCCGCCTCGGTCACCAGCGTCGTGCCGCTGGGCAGTGGAATGTCGCCGGCCAGGATCGACTGACCGACGTGCTTGCCCGCGATCGAGACATCGAAGGATTGCGGGATATGGGTCGCCTCGGCCTCGACGGTCAGCGAGGTCAACTCCTGGTTGACCACGGTTTCCGGAGCGGGCTCACCGATCAGATGCACGGCGACGTCAACGGTCACCTTTTCTCCACGGCGTACGAGCAATAGATCAACGTGGGTGAACTCAGGGCGGATCGGATGCCGGGTGACGGCCTTGGGCAGGGCCAGATGGGTCTCCCCGTCCAGCGCGACGGTGAGCAGCGTGTTGGACCCTCCCTTGAGGGCCTTGGAGAACTCCCGCGCCGACAACGACAAGTGCCGGACGTCCTCGCCGTGGCCGTACAGGACCGCGGGAACGAGACCGGCTCGACGGGTACGCCGGGCGTAGCCCTTCCCGAACTCGGTGCGGTGCTGCGCGGTGATACGGACTTCGGCCATGAATTGCCTCCGGGCGGATCGAACGGTTGTCGGTCGGCCTGGTAATGGTGGGCCGATTCGGGGCTACGGCGGTGCGTGTGGGTTGCTGCCATTCCGCCGAGCTGACGTCAGCGGAGTTGACTCACGACACCGCCGTCGATCACGGAGGCGGGCCGCTACGGCCGTACTCCCTCGCCGGACTGCGGCAATGGTACCCGGTACCCACCCGCGTCAGGCACGGGCGTATGCCGCGTCAGTTCAGGATGGCGAGCACGTCCTCGGCCAGACCCGGCCGGCAGATGAGGAGGTCAGGGAGATAGGGATCGGCCTGGTTGTAGCTCAACCGGGAACCGTCGATCCGGCTCGTGTGCAGACCGGCCGCGCGGGCCACCGCCACGGGAGCCGCCGAATCCCATTCGTACTGGCCTCCACTATGGACGTACACGTCCGCGTCGCCGAGGACGACGGCAGACACCTTCGCCCCCGCCGAACCCAAGGGCACGAGTACGGCGCCCAAGGCGGTCGCCACCGCGGATGCCTCGGCCGGCGGTCGGGTACGGCTGACGACCACTCGTAGCTGGTCGGGTGCCGGCGGCGGCGCCTCGACAGCCGGCGTGGCAAGGGTGATACCGCGGCCGGGAAGCGCGACCGCGCCCACCGTGAGTTCACCATCGACCCACAGTGCGACGTGGACCGCCCAGTCGCTGCGCCCGTCCTCGGAGAACTCCCGGGTTCCGTCCAGCGGATCGATGATCCAGACTCGCGATCGCTCGAGTCGGGCGAGATCGTCCCGGGCCTCTTCGGAGAGCACCGCATCGTCGGGACGCAGCCGGGCGAGCTGGCTGGCAAGCAGAATCTGTGCTCCCGCGTCACCGGCGCTGCGCAGGGCAGCGGCGTCGCCGAAACCGAGCTCCGCGCGGATCTCGAGTAGCCGGCGTCCGGCTGTGGTGGCCAGTGCAGCGGCCACCGCGTGGTCGTCGTCCTCCGGCGCTGGATCGTCGAGGGAATCGGCGTCGTCGGCGGAATCGGCGGGCTGGCTGATCTGGGTCATGGGTATGCCTTTCGGGCTAGCTGTCGCCGTCGAACAGGCTGGTGACCGAGCCGTCTTCGAAGACTTCCCGGATCGCGAGGGCGAGCAGCGGTGCAATGGACAGGACGGTCAGCCTGTCGAATCGGCGATCCTCTGGGATCGGGAGCGTGTTGGTCACCACGACCTCGCTGATCCGGCTGTTCTTCAGGCGATCGACCGCGGGACCGGACAGCACCCCGTGCGTGACCGCGACCGTCACCTCAGCAGCGCCAGCCTCGAACAGCGCATCCGCGGCCTTGGTGATCGTGCCTCCGGTGTCGATCATGTCGTCGACCACGACACAGTGCCGGCCCGCGACCTCGCCGACGACCCGGTTGGCGATCACGTCGTTGGGCCGACTGAAGTCGCGGGTCTTGTGGATGAAGGCCAGCGGTACGCCGCCGAGCCGCTCGGTCCAGCGTTCGGCAACCCGAACTCTGCCTGAGTCCGGAGATACCACAGTGATGTCCTTGCCCTGCCAGCGATTTCGGACGTGCTCGACGAGCAGGGACAGGGCGAACAGGTGGTCCACCGGCCCGTCGAAGAAGCCCTGGATCTGGGCGGTGTGCAGGTCGACGACCATCAGCCGATCGGCACCGGCCGCATGGAACATGTCGGCTACCAGCCTGGCGGAGATGGGTTCGCGTCCGCGGTGCTTCTTGTCCTGCCTGGCGTACGGGAAGAACGGCGCGACGACGGTGATCCGTTTGGCCGAGGCCCGTTTCGCGGCGTCAACCATGATCAGATGCTCCATCAACCAGGTGTTGATCGGGGCTGTGTGGCTCTGGATGATGAACGCGTCACTGCCGCGTACGGACTCGTCGAAGCGCACATAGAGCTCGCCGTTGGCGAACTCGTAACTCGTGACGGGCGTCGGCGTGACCCCCAGCCGTTCGGCGATGTCAATGGCCAGCTCGGGAAATGCCCTACCGGACAACAGCATCAAGCTCTTATGAGTCTGCTGTCGGATCGCGCTCATGCTTGCTCCTGTCCGCCCTGCTCCGAGGTTTCTGATCCTGACTCCGGTTCCTGCGGGGCGGCCGCTTCGGCCGCTTCGGCCGCTTCGGCGGCCGGTGTTCCTGGCCGCCGCAGGCGTACCCAACCGGCGATGTTGCGTTGCCGTGCCCTGGACACTCCCATGGCTCCCGGGGGGACATCTTCGGTGATCACGGATCCGGCCGCGGTGTAGGCACCGTCGCCGACCGACACCGGCGCGACGAACATGTTGTCCGCGCCGGTGCGTGCATGACTGCCGATCGTTGTGCGGTGCTTGGCGATTCCGTCGTAGTTGACGAACACCGTGGCCGCGCCGATGTTGCTGTGCTCGCCGATCGTGGCATCGCCGATGTAGGACAGGTGTGGAATCTTGCTGCCCTCACCGACTTCGGCGTTCTTGATCTCGACGAAGGCCCCGGCCTTGGCGGCCGGGCCCAGCCGAGTACCGGGCCGGAGGTAGGTATAGGGCCCGACGCTGGCTCCTGGTCCGATCACAGCTTCGGTGCCGTGGGTACGGACGACTGTCGCGCGCTCGCCGACGGTGCAGTCGGTCAACGTGGTGTCCGGTCCGAGAATGGCGCCTTCGGCGATCGAGGTGGACCCATGCAGCTGGGTGCCGGGCAGCAGCCTGACATCGCGCCCGATCTCGACGGCGACGTCGATCCAGGTGGTCGCGGGATCGATGATCGTGACGCCGGCGGACATGTGTCTGCGCAGAACCCGATCATTGAGGGTGCGACCGCGGGCGGCCAGTTCGATGCGGTCGTTGCAGCCGAGGACGTCGCTCGGGTCGGCGGCCATGTGCGCGGCAACGGCGTTCCCGTCCGAGACGAACAACGCAACCGCGTCGGTGAGGTACTGCTCCCCCTGGGCGTTGCTCGTCGGCAACCGCTCCAGCGCCGAGGCAAGGGCGGCAGCGTCGGCGATGTAGGCACCTGCGTTGACCTCGTCGATACCCAACTGATCCGGGTCGGCATCGCGGTCTTCGACGATCCCGACCGGTGCCCCGGTGGTGTCGCGCAAGATCCGGCCCAGCCCGCGCGCATCGTCCACTCGTGCGGTCAGGACCGTCAGAGCCGCCTGTGCGCTCGAATGGGTGGCCACTAGTTCGGCCAGCGTGTCCGGCGTCAGTAGCGGTACGTCGCCGTTAAGGATCAGTACCGGCCCCGGCGCCCGCACGTGTTCGAGGGCCAGCGCGGTCGCGTGCCCGGACCCCAGCTGATCCTCCTGGACGACCGTTTCAGCCTCGGGAGCGATGCCGGCCAGATGCTCGGCGACAAGCTCGCGGCCGGCGCCGACGACGACGAGGTGTTGATCGGCCCGCAACGGTTGGGCCGCGGCGAGGACGTGCCCCAACAGGCTGCGTCCGCCTATCTCGTGCAGGACCTTCGGGGTCGCCGATGCCATCCTGCTGCCGATTCCAGCGGCCAGGACCACGACTGCGGACAGACCCGACGAACTCACGCGCGATCCCCTTCGAATCGATGTCGTTGCTCACCAGCCGGGGCCGGCGATATGGCTGGGGGACTCGGACTCGAACCGAGACTGCACGGCTCCAAAGGCCGGCGGGCTGCCGATTACCCCATCCCCCATCGACTCCGGCGGGGTCGAGCCTAGTTGTCCTGCTCTGCGAAGGGGCGGGCCCGCCCAGGCGACCGCATCCGCCGGTCCCTTTCTCCCGCTCGGACCACCTACGGTTGCGTAACCTACGCTAGCGTAGGGACATGACCATCGTGGCTCCACCTGCCCCACCCGCCACGGCCCAGTTCGGTGAGCGCGGCAAACCGATCTACAGCAAGAGCAAGGGCTTCTGGGAACAGGCGGTGCTCTACGTCTTTGTCATCGTTCCGTTCCTCGCGCTCCTCGCTGCCGTACCGCTCATGTGGGGTCGGGGACTGGGATGGCTCGATGTCGCGCTGCTGGTGGCGATGTTCGCCATCACCGGGCACGGCATCACCATCGGCTTCCACCGGCATTTCACCCACGGGTCGTTCAAGGCGGTCGCCCCACTGCGCGCGGCCCTGGTGGTCGCCGGGTCGATGGCGATCCAGGGTCCGGTCACCCAATGGGTGGCCGACCATCGCCGCCACCACGCGTTCAGTGACCGGGAAGGCGACCCGCACTCCCCTTGGCGGTACGGGTCAACTCTTCGCGCGCTGACCAAGGGGCTCTTCCACGCCCACATCGGGTGGCTCTTCGACCGCAACCAGACCAATCCCGCGCGCTATGCACCGGACCTGCTCAAGGACGCGGTGGTGCGTCGAACCGGCGCGTGGTTCATTCTCTGGGCCTTTCTGGGCCTGGCCCTGCCGGCCCTGCTGGGCGGGCTCATCACGATGTCCTGGGCAGGTGCGCTGTCGGGCTTCTTCTGGGGCGGGCTCGTACGGGTCGCCGTGCTGCACCACGTGACCTGGTCGATCAACTCGATCTGTCACACGGTCGGATCGCGCCCCTTCTTCGCCCGCGACAAGTCGGCCAACGTCTGGCCGCTGGCAATCCTGTCCATGGGCGAGTCCTGGCACAACCTGCACCATGCGGACCCGACCTGTGCCCGACACGGCGTGCTGCCGGGTCAGATCGATTCCTCGGCCCGGTTGATCTGGCTGTTCGAGCGCTTCGGCTGGGTACGCGACGTGCGTTGGCCGGACCCTGTACGGCTGGCAACCAAGCGGGTGGCACCGTCCAACTCATGAGCGCAGTGCGCGGGAGCATCGCAGCGAGGAACGAGGCGGGGCAACCGTGAGCAGTTCTGCCGGGCGGATAAGGATGACCGGCGCGCAGCGACGCCAGCAACTGCTCGACGTGGGGCGGGCGCTGTTCGCCGAGCGCGGCTTCGAGGCGACCTCCATCGAAGAGATCGCCGCCCGGGCCAAGGTCAGCAAGCCCGTCGTGTACGAGCACTTCGGCGGCAAGGAGGGGCTCTACGCCGTCGTCGTCGATCGGGAGATGCAGCGGCTGCTCGGAAACTTCACCTCGGCGCTGCAGGGCGAGAATCCTCGGGAGTTGCTCGAGCAGGCCGCCTTCGTCCTGCTCGACTACATCGAGGACGAGACCGACGGCTTCCGGATCCTGATCCGCGATTCGCCGGTGGCCAGCACGACCGGCACCTTCTCCTCGCTGATCTCCGAGATCGCCAGTCAGGTGGAGTACATCCTGGAAGGCCAGTTCACCTCACGTGGCTTCGAGACCAAACTGGCCGGTCTCTACAGCCAGGCGCTGGTCGGCATGGTTGCCCTGACCGGACAGTGGTGGCTGGAGGTGCGCAGGCCCAAGAAGCAGGAAGTGGCCGCGCACCTGGTCAATCTCGCGTGGAACGGTCTGTCACATCTGGAGAGCAAGCCTCGGTTGTCCGCGACCGACCGCGACTGACCGCGCTCTTTTCCGGACCCTGCGAGTTCGGGCCTGCGCTCAGTCCACCAGGACCGGCTGACCGAGCAGAACGGCCAGCATGTTCTCCCACGCGGTGGAGCCCACCTCGAAGACGCCGCTGTGTCCGGCACTCCCGTTGATCTCCGTGCCGTCCGCGTAGGTACCGGTGTCCAGCTCGACCACCGATTCGATGGCTGCCGGGGAGATGCCGTGGATCGCGGGACCGCCGTAGGGCACGACGTCCCAGGGGGCCATCATGGCGTAGGTCTCGTACTCGTCGAGGGCGTCCAAGACCTCCATCGGCTCGGCGCCGATCCCGGGAGAGTTCACGAACAGCAGGTTGTCGGCGGACAGCCCCGATGTGGTGGACATGGCCACTGTGAGCCCGCCGTACGAGTGGCCGATCACAGTGACGGGGACCGCCACACCGGGACCTTGCTCGTCGATCTCCTGTTGCACTGCATAGCTGAAGTCGACCAACGGCTCGACCAGATCCTCGGCGTAGTCGTTGGTGAGCGCGTTGGTGACCCCGTCGGGAAAATCGCCGCCGGCCCAGACGATCATCGCCAGCTGCTCACCTTCGCGGGCTGCCTGTTCGACGAATCCGGTGGCTGTGTTGGATGAATTCCACATATCCGCCGCGTCGGTGCCCACCCCCGGGACGAGAACCCCGACCGCATCGGTCTCGGTACTGATCGTGCCGACCAGCTCGGCCCAGCCTCCGTCCTCGCGCGGGTCGAAGTAGACCAGCTTTCGTCCTCGGTAGTCGGGCCACGGTGGACCGTCCGGGTGGCCGTAGTCCACGGTTGGCTCGTCGAGGAGCAGTTCATACTGCTCGATCCTCGCGTCAAGATCGGCTAGCCGCTGCTGGGCGGCGTCGGCTTCGGTCTGCTCGATGTCTGCATAACCCGGGTATGTGGGAACCCGCGCCGCGGCAAGCGCTGCCGCCGCGGCGGCCTGAGGCCGCTCTGCTCTGGTCTGGTGGAGGGCATCGGCAACCCGGACCCGGTTGGCCGAGATCCGATGCTCGAACGGCATCCCGTTCAGGTTGCCCACAACAGCCGGAAACAACGCCGCCAGCATTGCCAGCTCCTCGGCTGGGATGCCAGCCAGTGCCTGAGCCACCGCCGCCGCCTGCTCGGAGCTGGCTTCGCCGTAGGCGCTACCCGACTCGTCACCTCTCAACATGTATGCGGCCTGGGCCAGCGCGGCTTCGAAGGGATCTGCCGAAGTCAGACTCGGGCGACGTGCCACCAGCAACGCTGCCAGTTCGGGATCGTCTTCGACCGCTCGGAGGACCTGCTCGGGAGTCATGCCCCAGTACTGCCTGGGCAGCCCATAACGCGGCCCGGTGACCGGAAGGTCGCGGTAGACGATCGCCATTCCGGCGCCTCCCCCGGGCGCGGAGCCCATCACCGCCAACACGTTGGCCACGGTGGGTCCGTCGCTGAACTGTCGGCCGCGGCCCTCGGCGGCGATGCTGAGTGCCGCGTAGGCCACCTCGGCTTCCGCGCTCAGTTGCGTCCAGACCCGCCACCTGGCGTCGTCGTACAACGTCTCACGCATCTCCGGCTCGACGTTGTCATAGCCTGCAGCCCGAGTGATCCAGAAACCGTTGGCGCAGGCCAATTCCCAGCGTTGTACAAGTTCGTCGCGCTGTCGTTTGAACACAACTACGTCCTCGGCCCAGCCAAGCGTTACCTGCTCGGCGTAGAGCAGCGCCCCGACGACATCCTGCAACGTGGAGAACTGGGACCCGATCCGATCGCGGATGAGTGGATGCAGAACCTCGGAGAAGGACGAGGCAAGCGAGCGCAGCACAAAGGACAGCGAGTCCTGCTGACCGGTCAGCCGGCCGCTGACCCGGGCGAAGCCCTGGGCCTGTTCGCGGATGCGCATCGGCTCGGCTCGGGTGTCCTGCGGATCGAAGTCGGGCCCGGGCATCGACTGACCTCCCAGCTCACGCTCGCGACGTTGCAGCTCCTCTGCTGATACAGCACAGCTGCGACTGGCCTGAACCTAGGGGCGCGGGGCGCCAGAGGAGCCAAGGGACAATCCGCTGTGGAGGGGCCGCCGCGGCTGTGCACAACCTGAGAGGCGCGAAAGTCAGCGGGCGGAGCGGGCGATTCGAGGCCCCGGTGCCGGGCCGCTGGCGACCCGCACGCTGGCGAACAGTCCCTCCGCGGACAGCCGGGCGGCCACCGTGATCGCGTGCTCGGCGTCCCGGGCGAGATAGGCGACGGTGGGGCCTGAGCCGCTGATCAGCTGACCGAGCGCGCCGGCCTCCTCGCCAGCCCGTAGGGCTCGACGCAGGTCGGGACGCAGCGACAAAGCAGCCACCGCCAGGTCGTTGGCCAGCGCGGCGCTGATCAGTTGGGGGTCGCCCCGGCGCAGTGCAGTCAGGATCTCGGCGAGATTCTCGGCCACGGGCAGTGCCCGCAGGGCCCGCAACCGGTCCAGTTCGGCGTACACCACCGGAGTGGACAGCCCCGTGCGAGCGATGCCGAGCACCCAGTCGGTACGTCCGCGGGTGAGTACGGCACTGAGCCGATCCCCGCGGCCGGTCCCCAGCGCGACGTGCCCGTGTAGGGAGAACGGGACGTCACTGCCGAGTTCGACGGCCAACTCGCCCAGCTGCCCCCGGTCCAGGCCCGTCCCCCACAGCCCATCCAGAGCGACCAGGGTGGCCGCGGCGTCCGCGCTGCCACCGGCCAGTCCCGCAGCCACCGGAATCTGCTTGTCGATGACGATGTCGGCATCGGGGTCGAGGCCGGTTCGTCGGGCCAGCAGCACCGCCGCCCGCCAGGACAGGTTCCTGGCATCGGTTGGCACCGCTGCGCTGTCCGGTCCGCTCACCGCCAGCCTCAGTCCGGCCCCGGCTCGGACGTGGGAGACCGTCACCGTGTCGAACAAGCTGACCGCCAGGAACACCGTGGTGAGGGGGTGATAGCCATCCTCGCCGGGCGGCCCGACGGCGAGGAAGAGATTGAGCTTGGCCGACGCCCGAACCGCGACCGAGGTCGCCGCCCTGGATGTCACGGGCCTGGATGTCACGGCCCCGACCCGGCCGCCGCGATCCGGGCGAATTCGGTGATCCCGAGCTGCTCCCCGCGGGTCAGCGGATCGATCCCGGCCGCATGCAGGATCGCTTCAGCGGCCATGGGGCTGCCGGCCCAGCCGGCCAGCGCTGCGCGCAGACCCTTGCGGCGGGTGGCGAAAGCGGCATCGATGACGGCGAAGACCTGCTCTCGCGGAGCCGACGTCGGGCTGGCTCGGCGACGAAAGGAGACCAGGCCGGAGTCGACCCGCGGGACCGGCCAGAACACCTGGCGGCTGATCGGCCCGGCCCGATGGACCTCGGCGTACCAGGCGGCCTTGACCGACGGCACGCCGTAGGCCGGACTGCCCGGCGCAGCGGCGAGCCGCTCGGCCACCTCGGTCTGGACCAGCACCAGCCCGCGCTCCAGCGACGGGAACCTTTCCAGGAGGGTGAGCAGCACCGGGACGGAGATGTTGTACGGCAAGTTGGCGACCAGAGCGGTGGGCGCCTCCGGAAGCGCGGTCAGGTGCAGGGCGTCGACAGCAAGCACCCGCAGTCGGTCGCTGGCCTCTGGCGCCCGGGCGCCGATCGTCTCCGGCAGCGCGCGGGCGAGGCGAGCATCCACCTCGACCGCCACCACCCGAGCGCCCACGTCCAACAGTCCCAGGGTCAGGGACCCCAGCCCTGGGCCGACCTCGAGGACGACGTCGTCGGCATCCACCCCAGCTACCCGGACGATCTTGCGAATGGTGTTCGGGTCGTGCAGGAAATTCTGACCCAGCGACTTCGTCGGCCGCAGTTCGAGGGTGGCGGCGATCTCTCGGATCGCCGCCGGTCCCAGGAACCGCGCCATGTCAAGACCGTACGCAGCGACGCTCAGGTACGGCGCGATGGCGGTGCAGCGGACCCGATCAGTCAGGTGCGGACTCGGACCTCAGTCGTAGAGGTGATACCCGCAGGCGGGCCACGGGGAGTCACCGCGCTCGGCGTAGGTGTTCTCTCCGACCGCGATCTGTTGCTCCCGAGTGGCCTGATGGGGCAGCGGCGCATAGGCTCCGCCGCCGTTGGCCAACCAGGTCTGCTGGTCGTACTGCAGACCGCCGTAGTAACCGTTGCCGGTGTTGATGGCCCAGTTTCCGCCGCTCTCGCATTCGGCCAAGGCATCCCAGTTCAGCGAACCGCTGGGTGGTGGCGGCGTAGCACCGCTGTTGCCCCCGCCGCCGTTGTCGCCGCCGTCCCCACCGCCGTTGCCCCCGCCGCCGTTGTCGCCGCCGCTGTTGTCGCCGCCGCTGTTGTCGTTGTTGCTCGCGGCCGCCGGGCGCGGCTTGGTTCCGACGCGGGCGACTTCGCCGACCGGAACGGCCAGGGTACGGATGGCGACGGCGTGGCGTACCACCTCGACTCCGTCGTGGGCGGTGATGCGGTAGTTGACGAAACGCTCACCCAGGACACCAGGCGTGTCCACCTCACGGTCGCATTCTAACAGCGTGTCGTCCGGGGTTTCGGTCACAGGGAAGGGCAGCGGCTCGACGACGGCGAGGTCGCTGAAGGTCACCCGTACGATCCGTAGCTGCATCTGGTCGGCAAGTCGCTGGGTTCGGTACAGCGAGGTCCAGTCGTTGGCGCCGACTGCGAGGCTCTGCTCCTGGATGAATTCAGCGACGTCGGTCGCCGTCGTCACCACGGGGCGGGTCTGCCCGTCGATCGTCAGGATGACCTCATGTGGCGTGTTGATCGTGAGATCCAGGCCATCGAGCGGGACCCGCGTGCTGCGCGAGGCCGAGACTTCGAGTTGGGCCTGCCGGTATCCGAGTTGATCCAGCGCTTCATCCACCGAGCGGGCCGTGGTGTAGACCTCGCTAGTTACTCCGTCCACCGTGAGGTTCAGCGGACGACCACGCTGGAGGGCGATGCTCGCACCGTCCTGGATGGAGGTGCTGGGATCCGGCACCAGCACGTCGTGCTCGCCGACATCCAGGTCGGCTGTGTCCAGCGCACCCTGCACGGTGGAGGCGAGGGTGGAGACGTTGCGCTCCGTACCGTCGACCGACACCGTCACGGTCTTGGACAGCCCCGCCCAGGCGAGCGAGCCGCCGAGCAGTCCGGCGATGACGAGGGTGAACAAGGCAATTTTGATTGAACGGCGCACTATCAAATCCTGGCAAGCTCTCTGGTCCTAGCGGTCCGAGCAGGGGAATGCACCGCCAACTTTCAGCGGCGACCGGGCGCACCCGATGACGGCTGCGCGACGATTCCATGGTTCTTCGATAGAAGTCCCTGGGGCTTCCCCACCCCGGCGTTGTTACAACACGATAACGGACGGGCTGCCTCGACCACCACTCATGGGGGTGCGGCGTCACCGGCGCGACAGATTCAGCCTCGCGTTGACGTCCCCCATGCGGCTTCTGCCCAGCGCACCGGCGCCAGCCACTTCACCAGGAAACCGCCCACGACCATGGCCCCCACAAGTGCTCCGAATCCCCCGGCGATCAGCGCTACCGGGGCGAGATCGGCACCTGTTGCCGAGTCCCCGATGGCCACGCCGCTGACGAACAGTAGGCCCGAAAGGACAAGCAGGGTAAGGATGCTGCCGGCCCCGACCGCCACGTGCGCGCTGTTGATCCGCAGGGCATCGTCGACCGGAATGTCCTCGGAACCGCTGGGCCCCGTCCGGCGGGCCAGCCGTTCGAGGGTGACCTCGACCATCAACCAGCCGCCCACCGCCACGCCGGCTGCGATCCGGATCTCCAGCGTCCAGTCCGTACTCATGGCCAGCCAGCCAAAGGCGACCAGTCCGAGGGCGGCAAGCCGACCGATCCACGTCAGCGCACGGTCGATGAACTCCGACTGCGGACGTCGAGCAGAGGCCCGAGTCTCCCAGTTCGGTCGTAGCCGGGTCAGCTCTCCCAACAGGACTCCGGCCAGCAGCCCGCCGGCCAACAAGCCGGGCCACAGGAAGACCGCACGCTCGGCGAACATGACCAGGGCAGCGACCGATCCGATGAGAGCCGCGGCCAGTCCGGCCAGCCGCCAGAGCCGGGCCCGCTGAGCCTGGAGCTTCATGGCTCGCTCTGCCTCGCTGGTCGGCAGGGTCAGGCTCAGCGCGCCGTTGGACACCTCGCGACGTATCGCGGCATGCGACCAGGCGCGCCCCACGAAGACCGTGGGTACGAGCAACGCCACGAACAGCAGCACCGCGATGAACCGACCCATGCCTCAGGCATACGTCGGGTTTGCCCGTAGGTCAACTGATCCGGCTCAGCACTACCCCAGCTGTGACCAAATCAAGAGACGCTCCGCAGTGGCAGCCCCCTTCGCCGTTATGCGCACAAGGGTCAACAATCTCGCGTCCTCATCGCCGTTATGCGCATCATGCTTATCCGGTTTACTCCGCCGAAGGTTTGTGCGGCGGGGTTGAGTCAGGCAGGGTGCCGCCTACCGCGAACGGCAACGGGATGGAGGGTGGCAGGGTGCCGCCTACCGCGAGCGGCAACGGGATGGAGGGTGGCAGGGTGCCGCCTACCGCGAGCGGCGCTCCGATTGGGTGCGGCGAGTACGACGTGAGCACGATCCGGTTGCCCGTGCAGCCAACCGGATAAGCATGACGGACGTTATGCGCAGAACGTCCCCGCAGGGGCGGAGGGGTCAGGTGTCGCTGGGCGCGCTTCGGGCGGTTTCCAGGCGCTCGCGGGCATTGTCCAGCCACCGCTGACAGACCGCGGCCAGTACCTCGCCGCGCTCCCACAAGGCCAGCGACTGCTCCAGCGTCTGACCGCCGCCTTCGAGGGCAACCACGATGGCAGCGAGTTCATCTCGGGCCGATTCGTAGCTGGGGGTCTCCTCGGAAGTGCTGGCTGCGCTCACGTCGGTCATTATCGACCCGGCACTGCTGTGGCCGACCGGGCACGGCCGGTCGGGGACGCTGCACGGCCGATCGGGGACGCTGCACGGGCCAGCAGCACACCCCCGGAGACGCGGATGTGCAGCCGTTGACCGTCGCTGACCACAGCAGGTTCGCGGACGACCTCGCCGCCGCCATCGTTGACTACGGCATAACCCCGCGACAGGTTGGCCGCAGGCGACAGTGCCACGATCCGGGCCCGGGTGTGGTCCAGATCGGCCTGGCCTTGGGCGAGTTGGCTGGACAGCTGCCGTCGGGTGCGAATCCGTAGAGCCTGGACTGTCTGCCATCGGTCCTCGAGCAAGCTCTCGGGGTCGGCAAGTGCGCGATGACGTCGCACTCCAGTCAGCCACTGCACTTCATGGGCGACCCGACGGGAAAGGCTGGCGTAGGCGGCATGGCGCGAGCGGGCCAGCCCGGCCTGCTCGGCGGCCAGGTCCGGAACGACCTTGAGTCCAGCGTCGGTCGGCGTGGACGCCCGGACATCTGCGACGTAGTCGATCAGGGCGCTGTCCGATTCGTGCCCGATGGCGCTGACCACCGGGGTACGGCAGGTTGCTACGGCCCGGCACAGCCCCTCGTCGCTGAACGGGAGCAGATCCTCGACCGAGCCGCCTCCTCGGGCAATAACGATCACCGCCACGTCGGGGTCCTTGT
>JBPCOF010000063.1:0-2517 GCA_051000515.1 Geodermatophilaceae bacterium | reverse complement strand
ACAGGTCACCGGCAGGACCGCCTCCGAGGCCGATCTCACCCTGACCGGACAGGCGGATTCGCATCCCGTCCTCGACTCCGGCGGGAACCTTGACCGACAGGCTTCGCCGGGATCGGACCCGCCCGTCTCCGCCGCACTGCGGGCAGGGTTCGGGGATGACCTGGCCGATCCCGCCACAGGCCGGGCAGGCCCGCTTGGTGATCACCTGGCCGAGGAAGGATCGCTGGACACTCTGCACTTCACCAACGCCGTTGCAGGTCGTGCACGTCTGCGGGTGGGTCCCCGGCGCCGTTCCGGCACCGGTACAGGCCGTACACAGCACAGCGGTGTCGACCGTCAGCTCCTTGGTGGCGCCGAACGCGGTCTCCGCCAGGTCGAGGTCCAGCCGGATCAGCGCATCGGCACCCGGGCGGGCCCGGCTCCGCGAGCCACGGCTGGCGCCGGCCCCGCCGAAGAAGGCGTCCATGATGTCGCCGAAACCGCCGAAACCGGGATACTGGCCCCCGCCCGGACCACCGCCGTTGCCCAACGGGTCACCGCCGAGGTCGACGATCTGGCGTTTCTGCGGATCACGCAGCACCTCGTACGCGGTCGCGACCTGCTTGAACCGCTCCTGTGCGACCGGATCGGGATTGACGTCGGGGTGCAAATCGCGGACCAGCTTGCGGTAGGCCCGCTTGATCTCCTCGTTGCTGGCATCCCGGCTTACGCCCAGGGCACCGTAGTAGTCGGTCGCCACCGGTCAGCCCCCGCTCACGAGACGACCGACATAGCGTGCCACGGCTCGTACGGCGGCGATGTTGCTCGGGTAGTCCATCCGCTTGGGTCCGAGCACGCCCAGACCGCCCAACTGCTGAGTGCCGTCCCCGTACCCGGCCGAGACCACCGCCGCAGAAGCCAGGCCGGCATGCTGATTCTCCTCGCCGATCCGGACCAGCACCGTGCTCGGATCCACCTCACCGATCAGTCGCAGGATGACCACCTGTTCTTCGAGCGCCTCGAGAATGGGGCGCAGGGACATCGGGAAGTCGTGCAGATCACGGGTCAGATTTGCGGTGCCGCCCACGACGATTCGCCCGTCGGGCTGCTCGACGAGGGTCTCCAGGAGGACCGATGCGACGCACGCGGCCAGCGGTCGGATCTCACTCGGCACGTTGCGGGCCAGGTCGGCCACCCGACTGCTGGCATCGGACAGCCGTAGGCCGCCGATAGCGGCGTTCAGCTTCGACCGGAGATCGGCGACCTGTTCCTCGCTCACCTCGACGTTGAGTGGGATCACCCGCTGCTCGATCCGCCCGGAGTCGGTGATCACGACGAGCATGATTCGACTGGTGCTCAGCGGGAACACTTCGACATGGCGGATGCCGGCGCGAGCGATCGTGGGGTACTGCACGACCGCCACCTGCCTGGTCAGCTGGGCAAGCAGCCGGACGGTACGGCCGAGCACGTCGTCGAGATCCACCGCACCTTCGAGGAAGGACTGGATGGCCTTGCGCTCGGCGGCGGTCATCGGCTTGATCTGGGTCAACCGATCGACGAAGAGGCGATACCCCTTGTCCGTCGGGACGCGTCCGGCGCTGGTGTGCGGCTGGGTGATGTAGCCCTCGTCCTCGAGGACGGCCATGTCGTTGCGGATTGTCGCGGCCGACACACCGAGGCTGTGCCGGTCCACCAGGGCCTTGCTGCCGACCGGGTCATTGGTGGACACGAAGTCCTCGACGATTGCGCGCAGCACCTGCAGGCGCCGCTCGTCGTGGGTCATCGTCGTCCTCTCCGATGTCTGGCTGCGGGCGCGGATGCCTAGGCCCTGGATCGCCTGGCAGTCCCGTGGCCCGAGTGCCAGGCCCGCCGTCCAGCATACGACCGTACCGACGGTGCTCGCCTATTCCCGGCTATCGGTAGGGTCGCGTTGTCTGACCGGCCGACTTCGAGGAATCCGCCCTGATCTTCAAAGAGGTTCGTGACAACCGGCCCTACCCCGAGCACGGGCTTTCCACGCGCGACTGGGCCGGGATTCCACCTCGTCAGGTGCGACTCGACGAACTGGTCACCACCAAGACAGTGCTCGCCCTGGACAAGCTGCTCGAAGAGGATTCGACGTTCTACGGCGACTTGTTTCCGCACGTGGTCGCCTGGGAGGGGACCCTCTATCTCGAGGACGGTATGCATCGGGCGCTTCGGGCGGCCCTGCACCAGCGAAACGTGCTACACGTTCGGGTGCTCGACCTCGACGAGTTCCGCCCCGGCGGCAGCAGCAGCCAGAAACCTGAACCCAGCCCCTGACCTGATCTCCCGCAGCTCTGGGACGTTATGCGGTTGGCTCCGCTGGCCCGGGGACGGATCTGTTCCGGTCAGTTTCGATTAGCGCTCCAGCTCGTGCAGGCGAGTTGGCCCTCGTGCGATCGAAGATCATGAGCGGTTCAGGTGTAGTGGCCATGCACCCAGGGCGCTCACGATCACCGGAGATGGGCTGCGGACCAGCGCTGCGCGGACCATGCCTATCCGGCTGGCTGCACG
>JBPCOF010000058.1:0-2985 GCA_051000515.1 Geodermatophilaceae bacterium | reverse complement strand
AGCTCCGGGACGGGTCGCGGACTTCGCCGCCGGGTAGCGGGCGTTCTTGGTCGGTCGCAGCATCCGGTCGATCGTCGCCGGACTCATCGCCAGCAGCTGCTCACGCACCGTCTCCTCGAGCCGGTCAGCGACCGCCTCCAGCTCACCGAACCTCTCCAACTGCGCCAGCGTGGGCGCCATGATCGGGGTCAGGTACTTCCCACACGGCTCTCCGATCAGCGTCCACACGTGGATCAAGACCTTGAGCGCGTCATACCCGTAGGTCGGCGACCGCGGCTTACGCAACACCGCCCGCGCCGAGCCCTTCCGCCTGGCCGCCACGGCGATCGACCGCCGGGCGTTGGCCCTCGACCACCCCGTGACCCCAACCAGCTCGTCGAGCAGCCGGCCCTTTTCCTTCCTCGTCGCCGACACGTACTCCCGGGCGTACTTCTTGGTGATCTCTTTGCGCGTTGCCATCGACAACCGTTGACCCATCCCCGGAGTCCACTACGGCGCCCGAACCTGGACCCTGGTTTCGCGAGCAGTTCTTCCATGAGGCACGCACCCCACTTCGCGAGCACTATTCGTGAGTCTCGTCGCGGGGGACTGATGCTCCTATGCGTTGTCAAGCGGCGTGGAGCCAGGTTCGGTAGGCGGCGGCGAAGTCGTCGTCGCGTCGTCGGCAGAGTTCGAGTTCACCGATTCGTGAGGGCCAAACATTGAAGGCGGCCGCGGCGGTGGCGAGGGTGATGTTCTTGGCCCGTCGGGCGGGGCGGAGGTCGGCATACTGCTGAACCGTGCACTTGCCGGTCAGAGCGGCAAAGATCTCGCGGACGACGGCGCGTTTGAGGGCGCGGTATATAGCTGGCTTGGTCCAGCCCTTGGCCACATGTCCATCGCGGTAGGTACGGGTTCGCGGGTCGTTGGTCATCCGGTTCTTCACGATGTGGTGCAGGGCGTTGTTCGCTTGCCGGTCCCCGCCGCGGGAGAGCCGGTGCCGATCGGTTCGTCCGGAGCTGACCGGGATGGGTGCGGTGCCGCACAGGGCGGCGAAGGAGGCCGAGGAACGCAGGCGGTCGGGGTTGTCGCCGGCGGTGATCAGCAGTTGGGCGCCGATGACCGGGCCGACGCCCTTGATCGCCAAGAGCGCGGGGTTGGCTGCAGTGGCGCGGGCCAGCATCCGCTGCTCGAGCTCGGCCATCTCGTCGGCGAGTTCGCGGTACCGGCGGGCCAGGGACCGCAACGCGTACAGCGTGTCGGCTTCACCCGCCTGATTGGTCTGCCCGGCGCGTGTTCTGCTAAGCGCGGCAACGAGTCTGGCGTCCGAGAGGTTGCGGTATCGGTCACGCAGGTGAGCGGGAGCGTTGATCAGCAGGGCGCCGATCTGGCGCCACGCCGCCTGCTGCGCCTTCAGCGCGGAGCGGCGAGCGACGGTCAACGCACGCAACGGTTCGATACTTGCCCGCCTCGGGTCGGTGGTCGCCTCGCCGGACAGCACCGACCGAGCTGCACGGTAGGCGTCCAAGCGGTCGCTCTTGCCTTGCTTGCGTCGTTCGGCAGGGCGGGTCCGGTTGACCTCGATCACCTTGATCCCGGCCCGCGTCAACGCAGTCGTGATACCGACGCCGTAGCTGCTGGTGCCCTCGACCCCGACCGCGGACAACGGGCCGTGGCCGATCAGCCACGCGACCGCGCGACGATACCCAGCCCGCGTGGTGGGGAACTCCTGATCCACCAGGGGCTGCCCGAGTTCACCGATGACCGCGACGTGGATCGTGTCCTTGTGCGAGTCGACCCCGCCGACTCTGTGCTGCTGGTTTGTCATGATGGTGCTGCCCTTCCTATCCGGTGGGTCGGCACCGGCCGGACCGGTCAGACAGGACATACACCAGGCCCCGGGACGGGCCAGGCTCGTATTAGGTCATGCCCGACCGGCCGGTGCCGTGACGAACGCTGCAGGGGCCGGACTGATCAGTCCATCGGCAACCCAGCAGGGCGCCAGTCAGGCAACGGGTCACGACCCCCGCAGCCATACCAGCATGTATGTCCGCTGAACGGTGTTTCTGGCTCTAGTCGCTGACGTAGGCCGGCGAGGAAGCTGGTCACTGATGAGCGAGACACTGAAGGGCATGACCTCGATGCCCAAGGATGTGAAGAGGGCTGCCGAGTTTGGTGAGGTGGAGCGGTCCGCGGTGCGGGAGCTGGTCAAGGCCGCTCGGGCCCGGGGTGAGGACCTGACCGGCCCGGACGGGCTGCTCAAGGGGTCCCCGCCACGGTGCTGGAGACGGCGCTGGAGGAGGAGATGACCGAGCACCTCGGTCATGAGAAGCACCACGCGCCACCGGGTGGTACGAGCGGGAACATCCGCAACGGCACCCGGGCCAAGACGGTCCTGACCGACGCCGCGGGGGCAGGTCGAGATTCAGGTGCCGAGGGACCGGGCGGCAATCTTCGAGCCGGTGATCGTGGCGAAGCGGCAGCGGCGGCTGAGCGACGTGGACGCGGTAGCGATCTCGTTGTATGCGAAGGGGTTGACGACCGGGGAGATTTCCGCGCACTTCGCTGAGGTGTATGGCGCGTCGATCTGGTAAGGACACGATCTCGCGGATCACCAACCCCGTCGTCGAGGAGATGCAGACGTGGTCCTCGAGGCCGCTGCTGGCCCCGTGTACGCAGCGGTGTTCATCGACGCGATCTACGTCAAGGTCCGCGACGGGCAGGTCGGCAACCAGCCGTTCTACGCCGCGATCGGGGTCGACCTGAACGGGCGCCGGGACGTCCTCGGGCTGTGGGCCGGTCAAGGTGGCGGGGAGAGCGCGAAGTTCTGGATGAGCGTGCTGACCGACCTGAAGAACCGCGGCATGCGGGACGTCTTCTTCGTCTGTGACGGCCTCAAAGGACTACCGGGCAGCGTGAACGCGGTCTTTTCGCAGGCGATCGTGCAGGCGTGCGTGATCCACCTGATCCGGGCCACCCTGCGCTACGCCTCGAGGCGGTACTGGG
>JBPCOF010000022.1:0-19644 GCA_051000515.1 Geodermatophilaceae bacterium | reverse complement strand
AGCCCGACGGTGCGTCCTCCCGCCGACTGGGCGCCTTCGGCAGTGGCGCCCATTAACCCGCCGTACCCGCCGGTGAGGACTGTCCAGCCGCGCTGGGCGATGGACGCGCCCAGGCTGCGTGCCTGTGCCCAGCGCGGGTCTGCCGGCCCGATGCGCGCCGAGCCGAGTATGGCGACGCTGATGGCCGACGGTTCAGCCGGCGACGAGCTGGTAGCCACGGACGCCCTTCTTGGGGGACAGCGTGACGATGACACCACGCAGGATGCCCTCGCTGTATTCGCTGCCGGGGTTGAGGGCGAGGGTGCGACCGATCCGTGCCTCGCCGCGGGATTCGTGGATGTGTCCATGCAGGCTGAGCATGGGCTGGTGGCGGGCGATCGCGCCGCGTACGGCTGAGCTGCCGACGCCGGTGATCACCGGGCTGCCGCCTTTGACTACCGGTCGGAACTCTGCATCGAGGGCCATCGCCTGGTCGATGGGGGTGTCCTTGGGCGGCACGTGCAGGTTGAAGACGGCCTTGGCGGGATCGTCGAGGCGGGCAATCTGCGCTTCGATGACTGCGGCGAGGTCGTCCTCGTCCAGCTCCCGCGGGGACGACCATGGGGTGCGGTTGGAGTAGCCGACCGAGATCATCGGGAAGCCGCCTGGCAGCTCGACGATCTGCCCGTCGGGGTTGATGACTGAGCTGCTGCTGCACAGCAGCTCGTCGAGGAAGAACGGGTCGTCGTTTCCGGGGGCGAAGAGGCACTGGATGCCCGTGCCGGCCAGTCGGTCCTCGGCGAGGTCGATCCACTGGCTCATAGTCTCGTGCATTAGCTTGCGGAACAGCTCGTCGACGCCGGCAGGATCGGCTTGTAGCGCGACGATCTCCTCCGGGGTCATCGCGTGGGCGTAGAATCCGGCATCGGCGATGAACTTCCGTAGACCGGCCAGTTCGTCGACATCGACGGTGCGTTTGCGCCCGAACAGGGTCGCGGAGAAGGTGCCTGCCGGCTCCTCTATTACCGGGACGATCATCTTGCCGGTGATGTCACCACCCATGACGACCGCGTCGACTCCGTAGAATTTGCCGGCGTTGAGGAACTTGCGCAGGCAGCGGTCGGAGCCGTGGATGTCGGTGGCGAAGAAGATCTTTCGGTCTGCCACAGGTCATTCCTCCTTAGTGGTCGTGGGCGCGACGCCTGCGGCGCCGACCTCTTCGGGCAGCTCGTACCAGGACATGCGGCGGCCAACCATCGCGCGGGCCTTCCACCGGGTGGTCTTGGGGGCGGTCGCCATAGCCGCGAGCAAGCCTTCCACGCGTGAGGTCACCAGAGCGACCTGTGAGCCCGCCAGCAGTCCTGGGGCGCCCGCAGCAACCTTGGCCAGGTTGTCGGCCAGCGTCGTGTGCCAGCCCCAGTCGGTGCGGGTGATCGAAGTGATCCTGGCAGTGGACAGCGCGTCGATGGAACCGGCTGTCTGCGCCACTTCGGCGCTGTCGGTGAGGTCGTGGTTGAGCAGTAACCGAACCGCGTCGAGCAGGTCCTTCCGGTTGAGCTCGACGATCTGCAGCTTGGTGAGCAGCAGATCAGCAGCCGACAGCGCCTGGGGGTGCTGGTCCAGTCGGTCGTCGAGGCCAAGCCGGTGGCACATCGCGAACTCGCCAACGAAGACGTCGAGCTGACGACGGTTGGTGGTGTCGTAGAACAGCAGACGCTTCGCGCCGTGTAATGCGTTGAACCCAACGTTGCCGGTGTAGCCGAGAGCAGTGAGCAGCTCGGCGGTGCGCCGGCCGGCCTTGCCGGGGACGACAAGATCGATGTCGGCGAAGTCGCGCAGCAAGCCGGGCGGCACTTCGGCGTGGTCGTGCGCGGCAACCCCGAGCCCGCCGATCAGGCGCGCCGGCAGGTCACCGTCTTGCAGGGCCGCGACGACCCGCACGGCCTCCTCCCGGACCGCCGGCAGCGGGAAGCTGGCCGTCATGCCGGCCAGCCGACTGTGACCCGGTGGATCGTCTCGTAGTGCTCGGCCTTGGCCGCTTCACTGGGGAAGTTGTAGCTTTCCTTGCCGCAGAGCCGCGCCAGGTGAAATCCGATCAGCGACAGGGGAAGGCAGGCGAGCAGCGGGCTGAGCTCTTCGCTGACCCCCGGGGCCAGCGGGACGTGCAGGGCGCCCCGTCCCGGCGCCACGTCGGAGACGACGATCGGCCGGGCTTGGATGAACCGCAGCTCATCGAGGATTTCCATCGCGCGGTCGTGGCTGGCCCCGCTGGGATCGACGAGCACAACAGGGTCACCCCGTCCGGTGACGAAGTACTCCTCGTGTGCCCATTCCTCCAGGTTGGTCGAGACGCCAACCTGCTGCGGCCCTTCGAACAGCTTCGCCGCGCCGAACCGCGCGGTCGCCTCATTCGGCCCGGCACCGAGGAAAGCCACCCACGTTGCGGGCCACAGCGCCGAAGCAGCGACTCTGGCTGGCTCAGCACAGTCGAGCAAAGTCTTCTCCGCCAATCCAGGGATGGCGTCCAGGCCGGTCAGCAGCTCGGGATTGCCGCGCCGGCGCGCCAGCCCGGCGGCCAGCCGTAACAGGGTTGCCAGCATCCCGACGTAGGTTGAGGTACCCGGTGAGAACCCCAACGTGGGCACGTCAATCGGCAGAATCGACTCGCTGGCCTGCGCGAGTGGCCCGCTGGAATTGTTGGTCAATGCGATGACTCGGTGCCCGAAGCGTCGTGCCTGCAGCGCCGCCTCGGTGGTTCGGCCGACCCGGCCGGAGAACGATAATGCGATGACCGCGCTGCGCGGCGGCAGGTAACGCACATGGTAGCGGGCGAGGTCGATGGCATGTACCGGGTGCGGGGTCAGCCCGCTGTGGCGCTGAAACGCCAAGCCCGCCGCCTGGCCGGCGAAGGCGGAGTCACCGCACCCGGTCAGCCACAGATGCTCAACCCCCTCCCGGGCCATCTCGTCGACCAGCGCGTCGATCACGCCGCTTGGGTCGGCGACGGTCTTGCTGATCACCTGCGGGATCATCTGAATCTCTCGGTGCATTACGTCGATCTGATAGGGGTCGGCTGGCGGGCGCGGCGCCGCGTCGGTCCGCGCAGGGTCGGCCACCTGCCCTCGAGCCTCGGCAGGCACCGACTTGTCGAGCAGGCGCAGGCTCCCGACCGAGCCGATCGCCACAGCCGCCGTGGCACAGCCCAGCCGCGCCGCGGCCGTCAGCTCGAGGCCTTGCGCCAGCCCTGCGGCGAGCGCCCCGCAGAACGTGTCGCCTGCCCCGGTGGTGTCCGTTACCTCCCGGGCCGCCGATGGCAGGTGGGACACACGACCGGAGTCTAGGACGAACGCCCCCTGCGCACCGGCCTTGACCACCGCGCGCGCCACCCCGCCGGCGGCCAGCGCCGCAATGCCGGCCTGGACGTCCGGGGTGCCGGTCAGCACCGTGAGTTCTTCCCAGCTCGGGACGAACACGTCGACGCTGCAGGCTAGTGAGAACAGTCGCTCCCGATAGCCCTCGACCCAGTCCTCGTGGGTGTCGACCGTGATGATCGCCTCCGGGCGCGCCTGGCGGACGTGAGCCGCGAGGGCCTCGGCGTTGGGCAGCGGCATGGCGGCAAGATGCACGACGGCAGCGACGGTGAGCAGCTGGGCTGGCAGGTCCACCGGCTGGGGGGCGACCACGCGTGACCTGGCGGGGTCGGTGCGGTAGCACCAGTGCCGGCGTCCATCGGCCTCATAGATGACCCAGTTCCGCACGGTCGGGCCGTCCACCGAGCGAAGGTGCGTCAGGTCGATCCCGGCTTGAGCCAGACGTCGCAGGGCTGCGTCCGGGAAGTCGGCGCCTTTGCGTGCCACCAGCGTGGTGGGCGAGCCGTTGGCGTGCGCGGCAGTGGCGGCGTGGACGCTGTTGCCGCCCAGCGTCCCCATGTACGTCGTGCCGTCAGCGAGCACCACATCGTCGATGGTCAAGTTACCGACGATGACCACGCGGGCGGTGGGGCTCACCACTGATGCATCTCTCTTTCACATTCCATCTCAGTGCTGGCACGAAAGCTCACGCAAACTTTCCGGGTCTGAGTTACTCCGGCGGGATTTCCCGGTAGGCCAGGGAAAGGTCAACGCCCTTGCTGCGGTTGATGGCCCACGTCGCCGCATACCAGACCACCCCTAGAACGACCACCCCGAGCATGAACGCCAGTGACAGCCGCCGGGTCACCGCGAAGGTCGCGTTGACGGAGCTGTTGAAGATGAACATGAGCAGCAGGCTGCCCAGTGCAACTACGCCACCGATCCCGGCCAGCGTGACGGCCGGCACGCCGAAGATGCGGCGGCCACCGCCCCCCTCCCAAACATTGCGCAGCCGGTACGGGAAGACGATGCCGGCGATGCTGACGACGATGAAGGCTAGGATCTGCGCGAGCAGTGCACCGAGCAGACTGGCGCTGGAGATGTTGACGAGCCCGATGAGCGCGATTTCACCGGTGATGGCGCAGAAGATGATGGCCTTGACGGGCGTGTGGAACCTGTCGCTGACCTCGCCGAGCTGGCGGGGCACCGTGCGGTCCAGCGACCACGCCAACATGTAGCGGGTCGCCTGCAGGGTGGACAGGGGCGTGCCCATCAAAGCCCACAGGATGAAGCCAATGCCGATGATGAGAAGCAGCGGCACACTGCCGGTCAGCAGGCTGGCAATGAAGTTGATGCTCGGCGGCACGGCACCGGGCAGGTGAAGCTTGTCGGGTGCGGTGTTGTTCAGGTAGGACAGCGACCGCGCCCAGGCCGAGCCAACCGCGTGCTGGTAGGCCCACACGATCAGGGCGAGTACGGCACCGTTGATCAGTACGCCACCCACCATCGCGAAGTACTGGGTGCGAGACGCGCGCTTGACCTCGCCGCCGATCTGGGCCGAGCCCTGCGCGTAGCCGACTACGAAGAACACCCAGGGAAGCATGAGGATCGTGGCGGTCAGGCTGAACGGCGCGCCGGCACCGGCGTAGCCAGCGGCCTTCGCGCTGCTGATAACGTGTTCGAAGGACAGGCCTTTGTTCTGTGCGGCGAGTGCAGTCCACCGCTTCGCGACGTCGCCGCCGCGGAAGGCGAGCAGGCCTCCGACCAGCAGGAGGCTCAAACCTGCGACGCCGAAGAGCCACTTCTGCACCCGCCAGTACGACTGGGAGCCCAGTACCAGCAGACAGGCGAAGGCCAGCGTGATCAGTGTGCCGAGGCCGAGGACCCACCACTGGGTGGTGATGCCGAACAGCGCCTGCTTGCCGACCAGGGTGTTGCTCGCACTCACCCAGGACTGATTACCCGTCACGGCGCCGATCGTCGTCATCGTCACGGGTGCAGCGAAGGTCAACGCCACCCAGGCGTTGAACCCGATCCAGAAGAAGATCAGCCACAGACCCTGGCTCCATGACATCAGCCAGCCGACGATGGGATGCAGCGCGCGGCTGACAAATACGTAGTCGCCTCCCGACCTCGGCATCGCCGCGGCGAACTCCGAGTACACCCACAGCAGGGTGAACGCCATGATCACTGTACCCAGGACGATCGCGAGGAGCATGTTGCCGCCGGGGAAGTTGCCCGGAGCCTGCAGCAGCAGGAACACCGCCCCTAGCGCCACGTTCATCCCCAGGGTGTTCATGATGAGGGCGTCCCAGCGAGACACCTCCCGCACCAGCCCGGTGGCATTGCGGACAAAGGTCGCGTCGTCTCCGCCGAAATCCGACGGGACCGTCAGCTGGCTGGCCATGGCGTGCCTCCTTGTGCGGTGCGGGTCGGCGCAGTATGCGCACCGATGGTCGACGCAAAGTCGTTGCGCTTGGTCCCGACGGCGCCTGGCCGGACGGGCGGCGCCTCACGCGGCGCATCGGGCGTGTAGGTAAGCCCGTTCGTCGTCCGGCGGCTCTCGACGGAGAAACGGAATCGGTCGGGGTCGTAGAGGACCTCGGAGTACTCGACCCGACGGCCGTTCTGGTCACTGGTTATGCCAACCACCTTCAGCACTGGCGAGCCCGGCACGACTCCGAGCTGTTCGGCGTCCCCGACGCCGGGACGGACAACCTCGATCAGACTGTCTGCGGCAGTCATCACCGCGCCATGAACTTCGGCCAGACCGGCATAGAGAGACTGTTGGGCGAAGTCCCGACCGGTCCGCAACCCGGTCGCGTAGCGGGCCGGCATCCAGGCCGCAAGCAGCGCCACCGGCTCCCCGCCGATAGCGGCGATCCGACGCAGGCTCCACACCCGGCCACCGCGCAGGCCCAGCGCGGTAGAAACACGCGAGGGGCTCACGGTCATCTCGTTAACCACCACATTCATCTGCGGCTCAATGCCGTGCCAGCGCAACGCGTCGTGAAAACTGCCGAGTACCGCGATCTTCTCGAGCACCTTGCGCTCCCGCACAAACGTGCCACGGCCACGAGCCCGATCGAGGTAGCCCTCCTTGCTCAGATCTGCCATCGCTTGGCGTACCGGGGCAAGACTGACGCCGAGCAGCCCAGCGAGCTCCCGCTCCCGCGGCAGCCGGCGACCGGGCTCCAGCCAGCCCTCCTCCATTCCGTTCAAGAGAGCGAGTTTGATTTGGTGGTGCAGCGGGACCGGTGACTGCCGCTGAACGGCCGCGCCGAAGCGCCAAGCCAAGTCATCCGTCAACTGCTCAGGCACGCGCATAGATTACAAAGAAATAATCTGCTGTCAAGGGGGGCCCGGACCATCTCCGGGTAGCACTGCCTTTGCCCTTCCTCAGCGGACCTGGTGCTACAGGTGGTGAAGCTTGTCGAGCGCATGCCGGGCCACGCTGCCGACATCTCCCGGAGCGCAGGTGGCTTCCTCGGTCACATAGGTGGTAATCAAGGCTGCCGGCACGGCGTCGAGCACGAACTGCACGACGTTCCAGTCACGTCGCTGACCGACGGCATCGTCGGGCCAGGGGTGAAGGAGGCGTGCGGTTAGCTTGGCTGCGTCGACCGAGGATCGGTCCAAGTCGCACTTGAGGGCTTCGGCGGGGGCGATGACCTCGACCCCGGTTTCGCGGCATAGCAGGCCCAGCATGACCGTGCCCACGGTATTGGCCAGACTGCCATCGGGGTAGAACGACTCCACTCCGGTGATGAATGCGTCAACCTGATCGATGACGCGAGCTACTGACATATCGGGGGTGTAGATGACCTCGTGCCCTGCGGCCGCGACCTGTCGGGCCAACTGCACGCCTTGACCTAACGGTTCTCCGGCGGTCACCACCACACGGCGCCGCCGCCTTTCGCCGAGTCCCAGCAGGATGCGGAGTGCCATGCTGCTGTAGTCGTGCACCAGAAGCGTGTCGGCATCTTCCAGATGCGCTTCGGTGCGGCTGATGATGGACCTTTGGGCCGCGTGACGGTATCCCGAGAGGGTTTGCGCCGCCCCCTCCACGTCCGTGGGCCGACCGCTCTTGCCGGCTCGTGTCAACGTGATGGCGAGATTCCGGTATAGGGCCGTGTCCGGCTTAAGCTCGCAAAACGCACGTCCTGCTTCGATGAGGTCCTCGCAGACGTCCCGTTTCAAGGCGTGGGATCCAAACGCGACACTGACCAGGGCAGCAGTGATCCGCTCTGCGCAGGCGCTCGCTCCGACCAAGCGATAAGCGACGAGGTCCTCGAAGCACGTTGCGGCTTCGGGCGGCCACCACGCGGGGAATCGAACCCTCACGGGATCTGTGACCCCTGTGTCCGGGTGGGTGGGGCGGTTGGTGTCGGAAAGACGTACAGCATCCGGACGGGGTCGGCGCCGGCTCGGATCGCGTGCCAGCATCGGGCGTCGATCAGGACGGCGTCCCCGACCTCGAATGGGTGCTCGGAAGTGTCGGTGACCATCCAGCCGGAACCCGAAAGGACGTAAGCAAGTTCGGCGGTGTCGTGCTCGATGAGTGGAGTTGTTCGTCCCGGACGGAGCGTGGTGATTCCCATCATCAACGGGCTTCCGTCCATCCTTGGCTCTCCCAGCAGCACCTGCTGCCTGCCGGCATCGCCGAGCGGGACCGGCTGTGTGTCAGCGGCTGTCACGGTCCTTATCGCCGGCCGGCGGGTGTTGGAAGTCACCGGGACTTTCCATGGTCGGCTAGCCAGGCATCGGCGATCTCGTCGCGGGTCAGATAGGACACGTGGTCAAACTCTCGGGTGTAGGCAAGGAATCGCTCCAGGCCGGCGATGCGACCCGGTCGTCCGATCTGACGGGGGTGCAGGCCGACCGACATCATCCGCGGTCGCTGCGTGCCCTCGGCGTAGAGCACGTCGAAGGAGTCCTTGAGGTATTCGAAGAACTGGGAGGCTGTGGCGAGGCCAGCTGACTGCCAGAAACGGAAGTCGTTGACATCGGGAGTGTAGGGAATGACGAGATGACTCTTTCCTCCGCTTTCGACGAAGTAAGGCAGGTCGTCATTGTAGGCGTCGCAGTCGTAGTCGAAACCTGCCTCGACGACGAGTTCACGGGTGTTGATGCTGGGCCCGTAGCGGCAGTACCAGCCACGTGGACGAGCACCCAAACTCTGCTCGAAGGATTCAACGGCAAGGCGGATACGCTCGCGCTCCTCGTCTCGACTAAGACGGAAAGTCTCTTCCCAGCGGTATCCGTGGCTGACCACGCCGTGACCGCCAGCGAGGATTGCCTTGGCAACCTCGGGGTTCTGTTCGAGGGCCACGGCGCAGGCAAAAAAGGTGGCCTTGACCCGGTACTTGTCCAGCACGTCGAAGATGCGCCAGATGCCGACACGGGATCCGTACTCATACATCGTCTCCATGGCCAGGTTGCGAACACCGGCAGGGAGCGGGTATGAGTTCCATTCCGTGGAGGTCTCCTGATCGGTGTCGCCCATGGCGAAGGACCGCTCGGAACCCTCCTCGTAGTTCACGACGAGCGAGATGGCGATGCGTGCGCCTCCAGGCCACCCTCCGACCGGCAGGTTCCGGGCATATCCCACGAGGTCCCTCTTTGGTCCCGCCAGGTTGGCCATCGGCTATGCCTCCATCTTCTTGTGCCCAATTCGGATGCCTGCCAACTCCATGGAACACGCGCTTCCCGAGCTCCAACGGGCAAAGACCAGGCGTAGCGCTGGGGCCACTGGAGTCTGCGCGGTGGAGTCCGATTCGCTTTCGACCGGGGCTGCAGCGATTGATGTTTCTTCACCGGCGCGCCCGGCAGCGCAGGGCGCTTTCGTAGGCGTCGTAAACCGACCGGTAGGCGCTGGTTTCGTTCTCTTCGGCTCTCACAGACTGAACGACGGGGTGTCCTGCCGCGACCAAGAGTTCAGCGGCGCGCGACACCGCCGCAAGCCCAGCTGCCATGGCCAGAACAGTTGTCGCGGCGCCGACAGGTTCTTCCAGGCCGGTGATGTCGACCAGCGCCTCGCCGCGCGGCGCGCAGGTGTCGATCGTGCAGTCGGCGAGGTCTGACAGTTTGAGGCCTGAGCTATGCCGCGCGGTGGCAGCATCGGCTGACGATGAGCTTATCGCGATGACGCTCATGTCCCGCTTCTTGGCGTAACGTGCGGCGTCGACCACAACTGCGCTGGTACCGCCGTGGGAGAAGATGACGAGGACGTCACCGTCGTGAAGGTGCTGCCCATCGAGCATCACATCGGCGTAGCCCTCGGTATTTTGCAGAAACAGCATCTCCGGTACGCCGAAGGAGCCTAGGACGTTGAACCACAAAAGTCGTGGGTCGACAATTGGGTGCAGACCCACGAAGCTGCCGTAGCGAGGGAAGATTTCCAGAGCCGGCAGCATCGAGTGTCCACTGCCGAACAGGTGCACGATCCCGCCCCGGTGGATGCACCCGGCCATGGTGGTGGCGGCAGTTTCAATCTGCTGAGCCTGTTCGGTCTCGATGCGCTCGAGCAGCTCGCGTAGCCCTGCGAGGTAGGCGGTTGCTGCCGATGGCTGCGATGGCGGGGTCATGCTTGCGTCGCTGGCGGCGTGGCGGCCAGATTTGTGTGGTACATCTCTAATCCCCATTGCGCGGATTTGTCGATGAGGGAGCGGTTGACCCACTTGTTTTCGACGAGGTCAGGGTTCGCGCCCCGCACCTGAGCCAGTCGCAAGGCTAGCCACTGCAGCGGCAGTACCCCGACGAAGGGCAAGTCGTCCTCGGCCATGTTCTGCGGCAGGCGAAAGGCATGCGTGGATGCCGAGGCGAGTTCGGCATCGTCGGTGATGGCAATCGTGACGGCGCCGAGCTTGGCCAAGCCCTCGGCGAGCTCAATCGCCCGGGAGACCGAGCGGCCGGCCGGGCAGACGATGACTACATTGGTGCCGTCGCGGACGGTGAAGATCTCGCAGTGGATGAATTGCTCCAGCTCCACGCTGTGAGCCGGAAGGCTGGCAGCCTCATACGCCTTGGCCATCCCATATTCGGCGGCCGCGAGACCGAGACCGCTTCCAGTGAAGATCCAGTGGTCACCGGCGAGCTCCGCGTCGCAAAGCTGCTCCACTTGACGACGAGATCCCTCGACGTACGGCTCAAGCACATCCGCGTTTACCGTCGGAGCGTCGCGGCCAACGCTTCGCGCCAGGGCTTCCGCCAGCATTCGCATCAGGAGCGAGACCGCCTGGAAGCTCGCCGTACGGCAGTTGGATTGTTCATCGCGGACCGAGTTGTCGATCCACAGGTCGGCGGAACCGGCGAGCTGTGATTCCGGATTGGCGGTGACTGCCACCACGAAAGCACCGCGCGAGTGCGCTGCACCAGCTGCCTCGAGCACCCGCGCGGTAGTCCCGGAGTGAGAGACGGCGAGGACGACGGACCGGGACGTCAGCGAGTCGTAGGTCTCCCGGGAGAGCTGCATGGCCTGGACCGCGCGAAGACGCCGGCCCGCGAGCCGAGCGAACCAGACCTCGGCGCAGAGACCGGCGAAGAGGCTGTCTCCGCAGCCGGTCACCACCCAGTCGTCGACATGGCGGGGCGACAGTCTGCCAAGCAGATCCGCGACCGGACCGGCGAAGGACTTCGCCGCCCGACGCAAGACCTCCGGCTGAAGGGGGATCTCTTGCTCAAGCAGCGACCGCTTGAGGCCCCGGGCGGCGCTCGTCATGTCATCTGCCCTGGTGTTAGACAAGCTCTTCCCTCTCGGTCAACGTGTCATCGGTCTTGGCGCATTGCTGGTAGCGGGCGGCCCGTTCCTGGCTGGAAAAGGCGTCGGGAACCGAAACCCCCACGGTCTGGATCACGAATGAGGCAGCCACGCATCCGGTCACCGCGGCAGCAGCCACCGGCTCACCCCGGGCCAGTCCCACCAGAAAGCCCCCATCGAAGCCATCACCGGCGCCGGTCGGGTCAGCGATGTCTAGGTTCGGCACCGCCGGGACCGCGATCCCGTGTTCGGCATCAGGTCCGAACACGACCACCCCATCGCGACCGCACTTGACGATGGTCAGTGCGCAACCAAAGAAGTCGACGTGGCCCTTGAGCTCGCTGGCCGCCCGCACATCCGTGCTGAACAAATGGTGAATGTGTTCCAGGCTTGGCAGGAAGCAGTCGACCGCACGGGCCAGCTCGCGAAGCCGGTTCAGGGCGCCGGTCTCGGTCAGATAATGCAGTTCGGTGTCCAAGGCCACGAGGGCGCCGGCTGCCTTGGCCGCTTCGACCAGCTCCTGCTGCTGGTCCAATATGGTGGGCGCCACCAGAACCCAACGGCCAGCGAGTTGGAGATCGGCCAGATCCCCGGCGACAGGTGTCTGTTCGATCAAGACGTCCAGGCTCTCGATGTCATATACCCGAGAGCCATTCGCGCCGTAATGCGCGATATTGTGGATGCTGCGCCCGCGGAGCACGTTGACAGATTCGGTGTGCATGTGGCCACCGTCGATGTGATTCAGACTCAGCCGCTGCAACGGGTAGTCCTCGCCCACCCGGGCGACTACGCTGACCTCTCCTTGAGCCAGGAAGGCACCTAATGCCGCGTATGCAGCGGCGCCACCGGTGGTCGCGGGAAGTATGTCACCGTTGGGCAGCCGGATCTCGTCGATTGTCAAGTGCCCGGCGACAACGATGGTGGCGGATTCCGATTCATGGATCTTTGCAGGTACGACCCCGGCGTCCGGCCGGCGGCTGGCCCGTCCACGCAGCGCATCGCTCGTGGTGATCGCCAGGATCGTAAGCAGGAACGGCACCATCAGAACGAACTGAGACGGAAAACTGGTGCGAATCTGCAACAGCCCAGCCAAGGCTTGAGCGAACCCAAACAAAAGGCAAGCGGCGTTGGTGCGCCCGACGCGTCCCGCTCCGAAGATGACGGCAGCGAACGCGATGATGCCGCGGCCTGCCGTCATGTTCTCACTGAACAGGTGCACCGAGCCGATCGCCAGTTCCGCTCCAGCGAAGCCGCAGAAGGCGCCGCTGATAACAATGCTGGCAAAACGCACCGTGGCCACCCGGACGCCCGCGGCACGAGCGGCGAGCGGCGCCTCACCGGCAGCCTTCAACTGGAGCCCGAACAGGGTACGGCGAAAGGTATAGGCAACCACGATCGCTGCGGGTATCAACGCCCATACAAGCAGATCCCGATCCCCGAATATCGGGCCAACTACGGGAATATGCGTCAACCAGGCAAGGTGAAGCCTTGGATACCCCGAAGTTAGTTCGAGCCGTTGGCCGGAGCTTTGAGCGTCAGCTAGCAGGAATGTTGTCAATCCAAGGGCAAACACGTTGACTGCGATACCGACAATCACTTCATCGGCTCGGAAGGCCACCACGAGGACCGCCATGACGGCCGCCGTGCCCGTCGCGACGGCCACGCCGGCCAACGTCCCCCATATCAGTGAGCCGGTGGTGACCGCCGTTGCCACAGAGAAGTACGCAGCGAGCAGCATGAAGCCTTCGAGCGCGATGTTGAAGATGCCTGCCCGCTGCGTGAAGAGCCCTCCCAGCGCGGCGTACAGGATCGGTGCGGCCAGCAGGATGCCCGGACCAAAAAGAGCGATGACGTCACCCATGGCTGACACGCCGGCGCCTAGCGCGGCCAAGGCGCCTTCTGATCTTGGCCCAGGATTCAGGCAACGACCGCGGAGCAACGAAGAGGATGACGGTAGCAGTCAGTACCAGCGCGATGTACTGCGAGATTCCGTTGAAGACTTGGACACCGACGCCACCCTGGGCCAGCGCACCGAAGAAAAGCGCAGCGAGCGGCGCGAGCATCGGGGACGCGCCGACAAGCAGCGCCGCCAGAATCCCATTGAATCCGATGTCCGGCGGAAAGGGGTTGATATCGGCCTGAAACACCCCACCCACCACTGCGGCACCGGCCAACCCGGCCAAGGCGCCACTGAGCAGCATCGCGGTGACCATCACCCGGGCGGTGCCGATGCCACCGGAGCGAGCCGCGAGCGGGCTGTAACCCTGCAGTCGAAGCTCATACCCCAAGGTGGTCCGCCGAAGAGCCCACCACATGAATATGGCCAGCGCAACGCTAAGCGGCAACAGGAAGGTCACCTGCGAGTCGGGCAGCACGACGGGAAAGTGCGCGTTGCCGCGCAGGCTCTCGGTCTGCGCGTTCGCTCCGGGCTGCACAGCCTTGGCCCTGAAAGGTCCTTGGACCAGGTAGTCGTTCAACAGAACCGCGACGTAGGTCAACATCAGTGACGTTAGAATTTCATTGGTCCCCCACCAGACCTTGAACAGAACGGGTGGCAAAGACCACAGCGCGCCCCCGGCGGCGCCGCCGAGCACAACGAGGAGGACCGCCACCGGCCCGGGCAGACCGCCCAGCGGGCTCGAGCCGACGGCCGCTGCGGTGAAAGCACCGATCACGACCTGTCCCTGGCCGCCCGCATTGAATATGCCGGAACGGAACGCTATTACGAAGGAGAGCGCCGACAGGATTAACGGGATGGTCTGCGCAAGCGTCGCTTTGGCTTCCGCCGACGTGCCGAAGGCACCGTCGTACAGACCCCGGTAGGATTCCGCTGGACTCTTGCCGACCGATATGAGAACCAGCGCTCCCACCAGCGCGGCCAGTCCTACGGCGACCACAAGGGCGAGCAACCGTAGTCCCAGCGGGTGAAGCCGACGGCGCCGGACGCCGTCGTGCAATATAGTCACGCACTGACGCCCATCGCTAGTGCGCCCAGTGACTCCTCGGTGGCCGTCTCCCTGCTCCGTTCTCCAGCTACCGCACCGTTGTAGAGGACCACTGTGCGGTCGCACAGGTCGCACGCTTCTCGAAGGTCGGAAGTCACGAGCAGAATGGACATTCCTTCGTCCCGGAGTCGGCGCAGCGTCGCCCTGATGGCATATGCCGCCGCGACATCAACACCTTGGGTGGGTTGCACAGCGACTAAGACTTTAGGCTGCTTGCTGATCTCGCGAGCGACGACGACCTTCTGCGCGTTTCCACCGGACAAGGTGCTTACCAAAGCGCCAGGACCCCTGGCGACCACGTCGAATTCCTTGATCTGCTCCGAAGCGAAGTCACGGGTCGGCTGCCTCCGTCGGATACCACGGCGGGCGAACCGCGAATTCCGGTGCTGACCCAGGACGAGGTTGTCCTCGATCGCCAACTCGCCCACCAGCCCCTCACTAGCCCGAGACTCGGGGATGTAACTCAACCCGAGTCGTCGGCGACGCGCGACGCTGGCCCGCGTGATGTCGATGCCGCCGAGCCTGATTCGCCCGGAAGATGAGGACTCCAAACCCACCAGTGCGTCGACAAATTCGCGCTGCCCGTTTCCCTCCACGCCAGTGACGGCCAGGATCTCCCCTGGCCGCACAGACAGTGAAATACCATTGACCCGGCGAACACCCAGCCGATCAGTCAGCACCAGGTCTTCAACGTGTAGCAGGGGACTCGCTTCTGCCGAAGCGGTCTGCCTACTTAGCTCGACGTCGTTGACGCTGAGAGCGATGTCGCGCCCCACCATCAGCCGTACCAGCGACTTTTCGTCCAGTTCCGCGGTCGCTCTTTCGGCGACCAACCGGCCGCCCCGCAGCACTGAGACATTTTCGGTGACGGCGAGCACCTCTCGCAACTTGTGTGTCACCAGGACCACCGTGGTACCCCGGCCGGTCAAGTCACGCAAGACCGCGAACAGTCGGCCCGCCTCCTTCGGGGTGAGGACCGTTGTGGGCTCGTCCAGGATCAGCAGCTTCGCGTTGTGATGAAGTGCGCCGAGGATCTCTGCACGTTGGCGCATGCCGACGGAAAGCGAGTTCACCGTCGCACGCGGATCGATCCCCAGGCCATTCTGTCCGCTCAAGCGCGCTAGCCGTTCCACGGCATGCCGGTGAGATGTTCTGTCGCGCCGGTTCATCGACAGCATAATGTTCTCCGCCACGGTGAGCGATCCCACCAGAAGCGACGTCTGATGCACCATCGCGACTCCCCGGGCCAACGCATCCCGAGGAGTACCAAAGGCGACCGGCTGACCGTCCAGGTAGACCGCGCCGGAATCGGGCAAGTACAGGCCGTACACCATGCGCATCAGGGTCGTCTTGCCGGCGCCGTTCTCCCCGACCACGGCGTGGATCGTCTCAGCCGGCACCCGCACGCTAACCGCCTCGTTGGCCACTAGAGGACCGAAGCTCTTCGTCAATTCGAAGGTCTCCAGGGCCGGCGGCCGGGCCGGCGGGTGTCGATCAGCGATGACTTCCCGGGCGGGATTGCGATCCTCTGACATCGTGGAAGAGCCTTATCCGCAGTTCTTCAGCGATCCCACCGACTTGTCGTCGGGAACCTTGATCGATCCATCGATGATTCCCTGCTTCGCCTTCTCAACCGCCGCCTGCACGCCCTGCGGCACCAGCTTGTCGTTGAAGGGCAGGATGCGTACCGCACCGTCCTTGAGGCCGTAGACCTGCAAACCGCTCTTGAAGGCGTTCGCGGCGTACTGTGATACCGCCGCCTTCGCCGCGCCCGAGAAGTCCGGGCCGGTGGCGGTCAGGCCGTAGTTGGGCGCCAGTGGACGTACGTCCACGTCGGCGCTGATCAAATACTTCTTCTGTTCCTCCGCTGCCTGGTAGACGCCGAGCTGCGTGCCTGCTGTCGCCGCATGAATGATGTCGATACCTTGGCCGTACATGGTGGTCGCGAACTGCTTGCCCAGTGCCGGGTCGCTCAAGGAGCCCACGTATGCGAAGCACACCTTGATGGTGGGGTCGACCGACTTCACTCCCGCCTGAAACCCCACTAGATAGCGGTCGATCACGTCCTGCTTGATCGCGCCGAGGAATCCCACCTTCTTGGTCTTCGTCAGCTTGCCGGCGACAATGCCGGCCAGGTAAGAGGACTCGTTCTCCCGGAAGAACAACTCCTGGACGTTGTCCACCGGCTTCGTCAACCGCGCGTCCAGAAGCACATACTTGACCGCCTTGTGCTTGGGGGCGATCTTCTCCAACGCCTGGATCATCGGCGGGAATGTGGTGAAGACCAGATTGCTGCGGCCCGAGACGCTTTCCAGGGTCGACTCGTAAGTCGACGGGTCGGTGAGCACAACGACATTGGATTTCATCCCTGCCTTGTGTGTCGCCGTCTTGAACCCGGCGACGAAATCCTGCATGACGCCCTTGTCAGTGACGGACTGGATGCTGACCAAGGTTGCGGTCTTTCCCGAGGCAGACGAGCCACCCGACCCGGACGAGGTTGACCCCCCGGACGTGGACTTAGAGGACCCTCCGCTGCAGGCTGAGAGCGCAAGCACCGAAGCGCTCACCAAGGTGACGGCAAGTACGCGCCGGTACTGGCCTTTCGATCGGATGTCTAACACGGTGCCTCCAGGCTATTAGGGAGTGGTGACCACGGCAGGAGATGCCGCCGTGGTGGGGGTACTAATCAACCGGTGTCCTGCGAACGTGAAGACCCATGTACTCAAGGTTGAAGAAGTTTTCGCTGTATAGAAACGGCACGCCGTCGCGGTCATAATGAAGCTGATTGAGCACGAGCAGAGGCTTGTGGCGAGAGACGGCCAGTAGTTCGGCGATCCGCCCGCTCGGTAGAGCCGGAACGATATCAGCGCGAGCAGTTTTCACCTCTAGTCTGCACTCCCGCTGCAGGAACAGGAAGAGCGACTCATCCCCGCGGTATTGGGCCATGACTGTCGGCGGTACGCGGCTGACCCCGATGTAGTCGCGGCACAGGATGACGGGCAGATCGTCCGCAGTCCGAACCCGTTCGACACAGTGCAGCTCTTCCTGGGCGCCTAGGCGTAGCTGATGGCTTATAGCGGGAACAGGTCGTCCGGTAACAAGCTGGTAGCCCCGGCTTCCGGGTTTGTGGCCAGCCCGCGTGATCATCTCGGTGGTGCTCGTCAGGTGTTCGATCCCCACGTCCACCGGAAAGTGGACCTCCTTGCGCGGATCAAGCGCGAATGTCCCGATCCCCTGCTTGGTGGTGGTCAGCCCTTGCTCGCCTAACACACTGATGGCTTCCCGGACGGTATTGCGGCTCACATTGAGGGACCGAGCGAGCGTCAGCTCGCCGGGCAGGCGGGTACCCACCGGGATCTCGCCGGACCGGATACGCGCCGCGAGAGCGGAGGCAATTTCACTAGGCATCGAGGCGCGCCGCCTGGGCCATGCCCCCCTGCCCCAGCTCAGTTCTTCCCTCACGCAGTCCCTATCGGTAGGTTGTTGGACATCCAACCTGTGCTGACAACCGTCGTCAAGGGCCACTGCAGATTTCGACGCAAGGGAGACCGATTCGTGACCGGGACAAGCCTCGCCGTCGTTGGCGGCACCGTGGTGAACGACGACTGGAGCGGTCCCGCGACTGTGCTGATACGTGGCGGCCGCATCGCCGCGCTGCTCGCGGCGGACCTTCCCCTCCCTGCGGGCGACCGGATCATCGATGCCAGCGGACGCCTTGTTCTGCCGGGTGGAGTCGATCCGCACACCCACATCAAGATGTCACTCGGCGACTACGCCACCCTTGATGGATACCGCGAGGCGACGACGGCCGCAGTGTGGGGTGGGACCACGACCGTCGTGGACTTCGCGATCCCCAGGCCCGGACAGACACCCTTGGAGGCGGTGAGAGAGAAGCGCGCTGCCGCTCAGCAAGGCGTCTGCGATGCGGCGCTGCACGCATGCGTCGTGGAGTGGGACGAAAGCATCCCCGACCAGCTGCGGAAGATCGCAGACCTAGGTGTCCACACCGTCAAGATGTTCACGACCTATCGCGACGTCGTGATGGCCGAGCCGGGCACCGTCCTCCGAGTGATGCGAGTGCTGCAAGGGCTCGGTGGAATTGCCTACGTGCACGCTGAGGCCAATCACCTGGTGGAGCGTGACCAGGAGCAGGCCGACGCGGCCGGCCGCCTCGATGCCTCCGGGCACGCCGGCACCCGCTCGGAACTCGCCGAGTTAACGGCCGTGCGCGAGGTGCTGTCTTCGGCTCGGTCGCTGAGTGCACCGGTGTACTTTGTCCACCAGTCCACGCCGGCGGCCATCGACGAAGTACGCAAAGCCCGGGTCCACGGGGTGATCGCCTACACCGAAACCTGCCCGCATTACCTCACCCTGGACGACCAGCGCTACGCAGGCGCCTCCCCCGAGCTGTTCGTGTGCTGCCCACCCTTACGCTCAGCGGATACCGCGGCCGGAGTTGTCAGTCGCGCACTGACACGCGACGTCGACACGATCGGCAGTGATCATTGCTGCTACGACACGGCGCAGAAACGGGCCGACCGATCAGACGTGCGGACCATGCCCAACGGGCTGCCCGGCGTGGAGACGCGGCTCCCCGTGATCTTCACTGAACTCGTGCAACGCCGGGGGCTGCCGATGGAGCGATTCGTCGCAGTCACCGCAGCCAACCCGGCGCGCCTCAACGGGATCTACCCCCAAAAAGGCATCGTCGCCCCCGGCTCAGACGCCGACCTCATCCTCATCGATCCCGACGAGCTGCGGACCGTCAGCGCCGCTGGGCTGCACATGGCCACGGACTACACCCCCTACGAGGGCTGGCAGCTCACCGGCTGGCCCAGCACCGTGATCGTCGGCGGAAAGGTGCTCCTCGACAATGGGGTTTGCAACAACGATCTCGTGCATGGTCGAGCGCTCCTCTCCGGGCGGATGCCACAAGACCGGCTTCTGTGCTGAATTGAGCAAAGCGCGAGCGCGTTCGCGACTCATCCGGGCCGATCCTATTGACCCGCGGAGTATCCTTTTACGCGCCGCACTGGCACTCAGAGCAAAAACAACGACAAACCTGAGCAAACCGAACGTACGCGGACCGGCAGTAGACTCCGGCTCGTGAGCGCCCCTGCAGTGGTACGCGCGCCGGCGGCGCCGTATGCCGACGTCGCGTCGTCCAATGAGGCTCTGCGCCGTTTCCTGTCCGGCCTGCCGGGGGTGGATGAGGTGGGTGCGACTTCGCGGACGGCGACGTTGTTCACCCGCAGCATCAAGAAGGCGTCGAAGATGTGGGCGTTGGACCGGGCGATCGCGATGATCGACCTGACCACCTTGGAGGGCCAGGACACTGCGGGCAAGGTCCGGGCGTTGTGCGCGAAGGCGAGGTGCCCGGACCCGAGCGATCCGACCACCCCTGCCGTCGCCGCCGTCTGTGTGTATCCGGATCTGGTCGCCACCGCCGTCGCCGGCCTGCACGGCTCGGGCGTCCACACGGCGTCGGTCGCGACCGCGTTCCCGTCGGGCCGGGCGTCGGTGAGGACGAAGCTGGCCGACGTCGCCGACG
>JBPCOF010000008.1:0-3302 GCA_051000515.1 Geodermatophilaceae bacterium | reverse complement strand
TGGAACCCACCGAGTGGTCGAGTGTTGGTGAGAACCCCGTGATTGTGCGCGTACTGCCCGGTGACCAGCGAGGCGCGGGACGGGCCACAGAGCGGGAACGAGACGTAACTGTTGGTGAACGTCGTACCCTGCTCGGTCAGCAGGCTCCGCACGTTGTCCATCACCCGGATGTCGTCAGCCCGCATGTCATCGGCGCTGATCAGGATGATGTTGGGACGGGAATCAGCCTGTTCGGCGGTTGCAACGACCGGCACGAAGGCCGTCGCGGCCGCCAAGCCAGCCACCAAGGTGAGGGCCCAAAGTTCGCTTGGTGCACCTCGATTGGTCACATGTCGCCTTCCACCGCTTGGCTGACGCATGACTGTTCGGCAGCGTGTGAGCACCCAACTCAACACTATCGCGCCATTCGGCAGCCTGAGACGGTGCAACGGCGGAGGTACGGTTCGTACACGATGCCAGGCGATGACGGGCACATGTCACCCGGCCGATTGACGAGACGAGGCTTTCTCGTCCTCGGCGCGGGGGTCGCCGCAGTCATTGGGCTCGGCGGCTATGGACTTTCCCTCCCCCGGGCTGGATCGGCGATCGTTGCTTCTTCGACCGGTTTGGCCGGTGGCTATCCCCGAATGCTGGCCTTTCGACAGAGCCAGATTCAGGCCAACCTGCTCGCCTACGCCGACTGGGAGCCGATCTTCGCGCAGTTCAGCGGGATCATCGGCAAGGCGCTGCAAGAGGAACGCTCCGATACCGTCGGCGCGCGGACCGTCGATTACTTCACGCGCTACAAGCAGAAGTACCCGTCGAAGCTCGTGCTCCTGCATCTCAACGGGCGGGCTCGGCTGCCGACCTTCGAGACGCAGGGTTGGTCGGCGGGCTGGTGGCTCTATCGGGTGGGCAGCGTCCTGAGTGGTGCAGTCAGCCCCGAAGACACGGTCCTGCAGGTGGCCTCGACGGCGAATTTCAAGCTCCGAGCCGACGCGTACGGCGGGGTCGGCGACGACATCGTTCTCGCACCGATGGGGGCCGGTGGCCGCCCCGATTTCACCGCAGCCGAGCAGGTGCGGCTGACGGGTATCGACGAGACGAACAACCAGCTGACGGTGGTGCGCGGCAAGTACGGCACGCCCCCGCTGTCGTTCGCCACCGGCGCCTACCTCGCCCCGCACGAGTACGCCGGCCCCTGGTCGCCCGTCGATGACCGGGTCTGGTTCTACAACCTGTCGACGATGTGTCCGCCGGACCCGTCCGGGCGCCGGGTGGTCGACGCCATCGTCGAGCAGGTCGGGTCCTGGTTCGACCCCACCGGCGTGCTGGCGGCCTTCGACGGGCTAGCGCTGGACGTCTTCCAACTTCCGCCCGAGACCCGCACCGGTGTCGACGCCGACTGTGACGGTGTCGCCGATCTCGCCATGCAGGGCGGGGCGGACACCTATCTGCAGGGCCAGATTCAGCTGACCAAGGGCATGCGAGAGGTCCTCGGCTCCCGGCGTTACGTGATCACCGACGGCGGGAGTGGACAGCAACCGGACACCGCCTCGGTCAACGGGGTGGAGTTGGAGGGGTTCCCCAACCTGGACGACTACGGGATAACGCTGTGGTCGCAGGCCCTGATGACCCTTCAGCTGTGGCAACTGCGCGGCGCGGCGTCCCGGCTGAGTTACCCGTTGTACAAGTTCGCGGAGCCGAACGACTATCCGGTCAGTTTCAGCCGATTCCGGCTCACCCTCGCGGCCGCACTTGCCACGGATTCCCCCGTGAGTTGGTTCAACGACATCGGCGGCAGCAATGGGACGCCCAACGACATAGTCGTGTGGGACGAGTTGGTCGCCGGTGCGGCCAAGACTCCGGGCTGGCTCGGTGCCGTACGGGGCGAGGCGGTCCATCTCGCCGAGCGTGGGGCCGACCTGTTGGGTGGGGCGGGTGTGACCTGGTCGGATTCGTTCGTCGGCACGTTCGTCGGGACGGGCGTGACATTCGCAGTGGAGTCGCAGAGCGGTGGCAAAGCCGTCATAGTCTCCGGCCGGCAGGCAGCCAGTTCGTTGACCTTCTCCATTCCAGGGCTCGCCCTCGATGGCCCTGACGTGGTCCTGGCCTTCGACCTGCAGGCGGTCGCGCGCACTGCTTATGCTGCCACCATCGGCCGGCAGTGCACGGTCACCGTTACCGGTGAGAGAGGCCAGCTCTCCCAGACCCTGACCGTGCCGACGACGTACTTCCACGCCGTTGTCGGCTGCCACGGCATCGGTCCCGGACCTATTCAGGTCACGTTCACCATTGACGGCGATCCACCCCTGAGGTTGCGCGGTCTCAAGATGTTCGCCGGGCCCGACGCCATCGCGCGTGGATTCGCCAAGGGGGCAGTCTTCGCCAATCCCTGCGGTCACGACGTCACCTTCGATGTTACGACGCTCTTCCCGAGGAGACGATTCGCTCGCATCGTCGGCAGCACTGACCAGGATCCGGCAACCAACAACGGCGCCCGCATCGGATCGAGTCTAGTCCTGGGCCCGCTGGACGCTCTGGTCGTACGCGCGGTCTGAATCTCCCCGTCAGCGTGAGGGGGCTCGCGTGCTGATCTGCTCGAGCCGCGCCCGCGTCGCTGGGGTCAGTGACCTCCCGGTCGTGCTGTTCCACCCAGCCACCTCCTCGCCCGCGTCGGTGAAGAAGTCGTCCACGGTCTTCAGCAGACGCGTCGTGATGTCGATCGCCAGAGCAACGACGTGTAGGCGCTCAGGAAACATCGGCCTCCGCGCCCTCACCGCCCTCGGCGGATCACCCCACCGACCATCCCGACCACCCAGAGCACCTCCGGACCGTGGAACCGGCGCCACCGAGACGACATCGGGCGAACCGTCACACCCCAATGCCAGAATCACCTCAGGCCGACCGAAGCGGACCAGCAAGCCGTGGCTGAAGGCCGCGTCCCGCCCTCGCTTCGTGCCCCGCAGTCCGATGGGCACCTGAACCTGTCCGGTCAGAGCGTGGTGGCCAAGCAGACCACCAGACGGGCCCAGAAATGGTTCAGGGTCTGACCGTACGGCGCGCTGAGCCGAGTTGTCCCTCAGGCGTCGTTGAAGGGGAGAACGTACGGCCAGCCTGGCATGGGGGCCGCTCTTGCCGCGGTCGGGTTGACGTCCCATCGCCAGGATTCGAAGGTGTACCGGCGGCGGGTCGTGTCGATCCTCAGCAGGCCGTAGCCCTCTTCCTTGAGGTCCTGGTCGCCGCAGTCGTGGTTGTCGTAGGCCGCCACCCAGGTGGCCTGGTCCACGTGCATGTTGGCGACGGCCAGCACGCGCATGGCG
>JBPCOF010000001.1:0-3748 GCA_051000515.1 Geodermatophilaceae bacterium | reverse complement strand
CGCAGCCGGGCGTAGAGCTCCATCAGCTCGGCCTCGTCCGCGGTCAGGTCGTTGCCCAGCAGGTCGGGGCTCATCGCAGGTCCACCAGCCGCTTGGCCTTGAGCTCGAACCTGGGCAGGCTGCCGGGCGGCGCCTGCTGCACTGCGAACCGCAGCCCCTCGTGCGCCGCGGCCAGGTCTTTGGCCAGCCGCTGCTCGAGGTCGCTCCATTCCGCTTCGGCGTCGCCCGTGAACAGCTCGACCAGCAGGGTGATCTCGTCGCGGATGCCCTGATGGTCGATCCGGATCTGGAACTCCTCGACCTCGGGATGGGTGCGCACGATGCCTTCGATGGCGCGGGCGTAGACGTTGGTGCCGCGGACCAACTTCATGTCATCCACCCGCCCCTGTACTCCACCCTCGTAGATGTCGAATGTGCGGCCGCAGGTGCAGCGATCCGCTGGCACCTTGGTCACCAGGTCGGCGGTGCGGTAGCGGATCAGCGGCACCATGCTGCGGCCGAAGGAGGTGACCACCCGCTCCCCCAGCTCGCCGTAGCCGACCGGCTCCCCCGTCGCCGGGTCGATGACCTCCTCCAGCATGTGGTCCTCGATGACGTGCGCGCCGCCCGGCTGGCCGGTGCACTCGAACATGAAGATGGTGGAGATCTCCGTCATGCCGGCGGTGTCGTAGGCCTTGGCGCCCCACTGCTCCTCGACCAGCGCCTTGGTCTCCGGGATCGAGCCGGCCGGCTCACCGGAGAGGATCACCGTCCGGACCGCCGATCCGGGCAGATCCAGCCCCAGCGCGCGGGCCTCCTGCGCCAGTCGCAGGGCGTACGTCGGTGTCGAGGCGACGACGGTGGCGCCGAAGCCGACGATCTGGCGGACCCGGGCCTCGGTGGTCTGCGCCCCGCCGGGCACGACGAGAGCGCCGAGCTTCTCCAGGCCGTAGTGCAGGCCCCAGAAGCCGATGAAGGAGCCGTAACCGAAGGCGATGTAGGCGACGTCGGCCGGGCGCACGCCGGCGGCCCAGGCGCCGTAGCACCACATTTCCGCCGCCCAGGACCAGTCCTTGCGGCTGTCCAGCGCGCGCAGCGGCTCGCGGCCGGAAGTCCCGGAGGTCGTATGCAGGCGGACCGCCAGCTCGGGGCCGGCGACCGGGAGCTCGCCGTAGGGCGGGGCTGCGGCCTGGGAGTCCATCCACTCCTGGCGGGTGAGCATGGGCAGCCGGCGTACGTCGTCGAGGCTGCGCAGGTCGCCGGCGGCCAGGCCGGCCAGCGTCCGCCGGTAATGCGGGCTGCGGCTCGCCGCCCAGTCGACCACCCGCCTGAGCTTGGCCAACTGCAGCGCTTCGAGCCGGCCGCGGTCGAGGGTCTCGGTCTTGGGGTTCCAGTACGCCGAACCTTCCATCGGTGCATCTTCACACCAAGGGGGGTTTGGCTGCTACGGTAGTGGCGGTCGCAGGTCCTGTGTACGTGCTTTTGAGCCACGCCGCAGAACGAGTTCGCGGGCGTGGTGTTTTTATAGCGCCCCACCCGAGAGCAGGCCCGGATGCCGCACACGGCGTCATCCGCACCGTCCCGGAAGGGGATCGCAATGCCGCAAGGCACAGTCAAATGGTTCAACGCCGAGAAGGGCTTCGGCTTCATCGCCGTCGACGGCGGCGGAGCCGACGTGTTCGTGCACTACTCGAACATCCAGGCCGATGGCTACCGCAGCCTCGAGGAAAACCAGCGCGTGGAGTTCGAGGTCACGCAGGGCCAGAAGGGCCCGCAGGCCGAGGCCGTCCGCCCCGTCTGAACCAGCCCGTCCGACCGGGGGCCGGCGCCGTTCGTGGCGCCGGCCCTTCGTCGGTATGCTGTGGGACGCTCCGACGGCTAGCCGTGTGGGCACGAGGTCGCGGGTAACCTGATGCCGTCCCGCGACAGCGAGCCCCCATCGTCTAGTGGCCCAGGACGCCGCCCTTTCAAGGCGGTAGCACGGGTTCGAATCCCGTTGGGGGTGCGCTGAGCAAGGCGCGTACGGAAGTAGCAGAATGAACCAGAGCACCACCCGTACGACAGCACTGCCCCGTACGACCAGCAAGGCCCTGTAGCGCAGTTGGTTAGCGCGCCGCCCTGTCACGGCGGAGGTCGCCGGTTCGAGCCCGGTCAGGGTCGCTGCTCCGCACCGATGTTCACGCATCAGTGCGGAGTTGCAAGGAAGCCGTACCGCTCTCGCCAGCGGTACGGCTTCGTGGGACAGGTAGCTCAGTCGGTACGAGCGCTCGCCTGAAAAGTGATAGGTCGGCGGTTCGACCCCGCCCCTGCCCACCTCCGAAGTAACTGGTCGATTGCCGCGCGTCAGATGACAGCAAGCCCGAGTTGCGGCAATTGACCAGTTAGTCGCTCACGCCAAGGCGTCCAATCGGGCCACGTCCTCGGCGCTCAGCCGGATCTGCGACGACCCCATGTTCTCGGTCAGGTGCTCGACCGACTTCGTACCCGGAATCGGCAGCACGACCGGAGATGCCTGCAGCAGCCAGGCAAGCGCGATCTGCGACGGGCTGGCATCGAGTTCGCCGGCGATGTCGGCCACCGGCGAGTCCGGCGCGGCCAGGTCGCCGGTCGCGATCGGGAACCACGGGATGAAGGCGATGCCGTCGTAGGTGCAGTAGTCCAGCACGTCCTGGGACTGCCGGTTGGTCAGGTTGTAGAGGTTCTGGACGCTGACGATGTCGACCACCTCGCGGGCGGCCTTGATCTCTTCGATCGACACCTCCGAGAGGCCGATGTGGCCGACCTTGCCAGCCTCCTGGAGATCGGCGAAGGCGCCGAGTTGGTCGGCCAACGGCACCTCGCCATCGATGCGGTGCAGCTGGATCAGGTCGATCCGGTCCAGCTTCAGGTTGCGCAGGCTGAGCTCGACCTGCTGCTTGAGGTAGGTGGGGCGACCAACCGATGACCACTGGCCGGGGCCGGTTCGGGTGAGTCCCGCCTTGGTGGCGATGACCACGCTCTCCGGGTACGGATGCAGCGCCTCGGCGATGATCTGCTCGGAGACGTTCGGACCGTACGAGTCAGCGGTGTCAATGAAGTCGACGCCCTGCTCCACCGCAGCGCGCACCACGGCCAGGGCGCCCGCACGATCGGCCGGCTCACCCCAGACCCCGGGCCCAGGAAGCTGCATCGCGCCGTAGCCCAACCGGTGGACGCTCAGGTCCCCGCCGATCGCGAACGTGTCGGACAGGGTCGATTCCGAGCGAGTGCGTCCAGTCATACCAAGGCCAACCGGCCCAGCGCGGCCGGAATTCCGGCTGTCAGTGCACGTGCCGTGCGTCGGGTGCGCTCAGGAGTGCGCGGCCGGGTCCGGCTTCGCCGGCCGGCGGACGCGAACTGCGGGTACGACGTACCAGACCGTCAGCAACGTCAACCCGATCCCGCCGGCGATCCCCAGCGCCAGCCAGCGGGGCAGTGCCACGTCCAACGCGAGCAATGTCGCACCGACGAGAGCAACCGCCAACAGCACCATGCCGGTCTTGGCCTGTTTGGCCGAGCCGTCGACCACCTCACTCTTGCGCCCGAGCCGGAACATCGCTCGGTGCAGGGCGACCGGCGCGATGAGAAAGATCGAGGCAGCGACGCAGAAGACCACGGTGACGACGTAGACGATCACCGCGAACCGGTCGAGTTCGGTGAATCGCTGCTGAAAAACCAGGGTCAGCAGGAATGCGAACAGGATCTGGACGCCGGTTTGGGTGACCCGCAGTTCCTGCAGCAGATCGTTGAA
>JBPCOF010000344.1:0-49361 GCA_051000515.1 Geodermatophilaceae bacterium | reverse complement strand
CGAGTCCCAGGCCCCAGGCGTCAGGGTCGAGATTGATCGCGTACAGCTCGCCGAGTCCCGATCCGCTCGCCTCGGAGTCGCGCACCGGCCCGACGATGGCGAATCCCACGGGATCGTCCCCGGGTTCAGTACAGACCACCAGCCTCGACGACCCTGGGCGGGCTGTGCCCAAGGCCCGCGCCCACATGTCACCGCGCTCGTGGGGATCGAGTCCGTCGAGGAAGGCATCGGGCATCATGCCGCGATAGGTGGCCTGCCAGGCCCGGACGTGCACCCTGCCCAGAGCGGCAGCGTCGGTCAGCTCGGCGCCACGAACACAGGGAGAACTCTCGGTCATGCAGCGGCCATCTGGTCGAGGATGGCGGCGGTCAACTGGTCGGGCGCGTGCTCCGGAATCCAGTGCGAGACGCCATCGAGAATGACGAAGCGGTATGTGGCGTCGACGAATTCGCCACACTTCTGCGCCGCCGCCTGACCCACCGCAAGATCGTCAGTGCTCCACACGTACGTCGTGGGCACGGTGACCAGCGGCACTCGGTCGAGTTCGTCGGCGGGAATCGCGCGGTACCAATTCAAGGTGGCGGTCAGGGCGCCTGGCTCGGACAGCACCGACACGTAGTGCTCGATCGACTTATTGGGCAGGCCGACAAGGGCCGCACGGAGAGCGGCGGCGTCCTCGGCCAGCAAGACCTTCTCGGCCTTGCCCTCGGTCTGGAAGAGCCTGATGTAGGCCGAACGTTTCTGCTGGTCGATGTCATTGCTGATCGCCCAGGTGAACGCCTGCGGATGCGGCACAGACACCGCCGTCAGCGAACGGACCCGGGCCGGATACCAGGCCGAAAGGCACCAACCCACGATCGAACCCCAGTCGTGACCAACGACGTCCACAGTGGAGATACCCAGGGCATCGAGGATGCCGATCGCGTCGGAGACGATGGGGCGCATTCCATAGGCCTCGACGCCGGAGGGTCGCGCACCGGGAGAATATCCTCGCTGATCGGGCACGATGACGCGGTGCCCAGCCCGTAGCAAGTTCTCGCGTACGGCGTCCCAGCTGTGCCCGGTTTCCGGGAACCCGTGCAGCAACAGCACCGGTCGACCGTCCTGCGGTCCGTCCATGGTGACGTCGAAGGCCAGCTCGCCCACCGATATCTGCATGCCACCGAGCCTGCCAGATCCGTTTTCTCAGTGATCGCCGCCGATGCCAGGGTGCTCTGATGCCAGGGTGCTCTGATGCCGCGGAATACCGGTGGTGCAGGGGCGGACTAGCCTGGGTGGGTCCCTGCCCGGTGACCGCGCGCAAGGAGTGCGGTCGTGGATCGGAGTCCCGTGCAGCAGTTCGGTCCGTACCGGATCGAGGGCGTGCTCGGCCGGGGCGGCATGGGCGAGGTCTACCGGGCCTACGACGAGACCCATGACCGGCACGTCGCCCTCAAGCTGCTCACCGAGAGCTTGGCCGACGACGCCGGTTACCGGGAGCGTTTCCGGCGTGAGTCACAACTGGCCGCACGGCTGCGCGATCCGCACGTCATCCCGATCCATTCCTACGGCGAGATCGACGGCCGGCTGTTCCTGGACATGCGCCTGGTCGAGGGGGAGGACCTCGGCGAAGCACTCGACCGCGACGGGCCCATGCCCCCGGATCGGGCGGTCAATATCATCGCCCAGGTCGCCCGCGCCCTGGACGCTGCTCACGACGACGGGCTGATCCACCGCGATGTGAAGCCGTCCAACGTGCTGCTGAGCAACCCGGGCAGCGGCGAAGACTTCATCTATCTGGTGGACTTCGGCATCGCTCGCACCATCGGCTCGGGCAAGGCGGCTGCGCTCACCCAGACGGGAGCAGCCCTGGGCAGCTTCGATTACATGGCACCGGAACGCTTCCTCGAGGCAGCCGTCGATCGCCGTACCGACGTGTATTCACTGGCCTGCCTGCTCTACGAGTGCCTGATGGCGAGCCGGCCGTTCAACGGCGACGGCCTGCCGACCCTGATGTATGCCCACCTCAATCTGCCGCCACCGCGCCCCTCCACCCAACGATCCGGTATTCCGTCCGGGCTGGACGAGGTGATCGCGACCGGAATGGCCAAGCGGCCCGACCAGCGCTTCGCCCGGGCCGGCGAACTCGGGGCGGCGGCTCGAGCGGCCCTTGCCGGGGCGCGGTCTCAACCCTCACACCTGGGAGGTCCCGGCCCGCCGGGCAACCACGGCCAGCACCCTCGGCCGTGGTCGGGTCCGTCCTACCCCGACCCTGGCAGTGATCCCGGACGCGGACGCCCTTCACCACCAGTGCCCAGCTGGCTACCACCCCGGCGCCCCGAGTCCGCCCCCGGTCCGTTGGAGGTGCGACCGGTCGACCCGGGTCCACGGCGGAGGCGCCGGCTGGTGGCGGCGGCCATCGTTGCGGTCGTGGTGCTCGCCATCGCGGTCACGCTCACCGTGACGCTGAGGACCGGGGACGATCCCTCGGCGTCATCGACTGACGCGATGACGAGCACGGCCAGCGCTACCCCGATCGAGGAGTTGCCGGCGGGTGGGATCCTCGACGGTGTCGGCGGTTCCGGAGCCCAGGAGCAGGCCGGACCGGCTGACCCTACCGACGAATCAGCGCTGCGGGATCTCATCCCGCTGGACTTCACCGCGAGCCGCTGCACGGCGACCGGACGGCCGATCGACGACGGTTCGCTGGCTGCCCTGACCTGTGGGGCAAGCATCTCCGCACCGGGTGCCAACGCGAGCGATTTCTTCCTCTACCAAGAAGGCGATGACCTGGACGGGGCTTTCCGGGCCTACGTACAGAAGCGCTCGCTGGACGAACTTCCGTCCAGTGATGGGGCCGAATGTGGTGACCAACAGGGTTTCGGCGAATACACCCAGGGCGGGCCGGTCGTGGGTGCACTGGCCTGTTTCATCGACTCCGAGAACACCGCCCACCTGGTCTGGACCAACACCGATCTGAAGGTCTTCGCGATCACCTCCGCGGCCAGCGGGGAGGCAGCCGGGTTGCGGGCGCTCTATGACTGGTGGGTGACCCGCGGACAGATCATCCGCCGCTGACTCACGGCGCGCCGTGCAGGGGTTCGAAGACGAAGCTGCGTTCGCCGATGCGTACCTGCATGCCGGGCAGCATCCGGACCGGCTGACCGGGTAGGAGGGCCGACCAGTGCGTGCTGCCCCGTTCGGCGACCAGCGTGCCGTTGGCCGAGCCACAGTCGATCAACAGCACATCCCACTCCTCGAGCCTGATCTCGGCGTGCCGACGCGAGATCACTCCGCTGGTGTCGAAGAGCACCAGCGGGCGCAGCCGTCCGCTACGTACCCGCTGGTCGATGTCGGGTTCGCGGCCGAGCAGATAGCTCTCGTCCAGAACGAAGCTGGCCCCATTGTCGAAGACCAACAGCCCCAAGGGCGGCCGCGGTCCTTCGACGTAGACCCCCGTGCTCTCGGCCATCCTGATGCCGCAGAGGGCACAGAACAGCGCCCGCGGGTCGTTGAGGTGACCCGTCCGGCAACGATATCCACGCACCCGGGTACCGGGGAGTTGCTCGGCCCTCGCTACGGCGATCGCCAGCGGGGCAGCCGGAGGCGAGGCCAAGATGGCGGCGCTTCCGGGAACGACTCCGGCACGCAGATCGAACGGTCGAGCCGGCCGGTGATCCGGCGCCGCGACGTCGGACTCCGCGCCGTTGGACTCCGCGCCGTTGGACTCCGTGGCGGATCCCCCGAGATGTAGGACCACTGGAGCAGGTGGCCAGTCGACCTCACGGGTCAGTAGGCCGCCTTCCTCCTCGCAGCCCAGCCGCCAGCCGCGCGCGGACACCGCCGCCGTACCCGTCCCCGCGAGCCCGACGGCCAAGCCGTCGTCGGTCGCGGCCAGCAGAGCCAGATCGGCGGGCGCACCACCGCCCTGCACGAGTGCGCGCAGTTCACGACTCAGGCGGTGCCCGGGGGCCGCGGTCGCGCCCTCGCCGCTGGTCTCGAGCAGGGCCAAGACCGTTCGCAGGACTCGGTCACCGTCGTCGGAGGCTGGCGTCCTGGTCAGGAGCAGGACGCCTGGCATCCGGGCCACGACATCGGAGCCGGGCCGGATCGTGACCGTCATCCGGTCGAAGGCGGCTGTGGCTGCAGCGATGCTCCCACCCTCTCGGCTCACCCGAACAGCCTCCCGCCACGCCATCGTCGCCGCACGAGCAGGACCCGGATCGGTCCGGAGAGCACCGCCCAGACGAGCAGCCAGGTGGACACGAACAGCGTCCAGAAGCCGCGCGCGGTCACCGGTACCTCCCATAACCACGTGCCGCTGTCCAGCAGCAGCCAGAGCACCAGGCCCTCGGGTACGCCGCCCAGCAGGGAGAATCCGGTCGGCCAGTCCTTGTCCCATCGGAACTGTTGCAGCAGGTGGTAGGCCAACTCCCAACCCACGCCCAGCACGATGATCAGTCCCAGCACGGTGAACGACATCTCGTAGGACCGGCCCAGTGGCAACCTCGTCGGCAGGATCGGGGTGATCAGCGCCGTCCAGATCCCGCCGATCACACCGAACAGCACGATCCGGGTCTGGAGCCGGCCAGCCAGCGAATAGGTCATCGAGGGCTCAGATCACCCGGTTGGCGGCCCAGCGCAGCCACTGTCGGGCCGACTTGGAAACATTCAGACGGGGGCAGAAACCCTGGGCGGCAAGGTCGTCGGAAATCTCCTGCGCGGCGATCTGCAGCCCGGCGAAGGTGTCCTCCCCGGGAAGGTAGCCGCCGTGGGTCGCCGCACCCGAGGCGTAGAGCCGGCCCTTGCCGCTGCGAGTGCCTCGCACCTCGAAGGAGGGTTCCACATCCAAGCCGCCCAGTGGATTTCGACCCGCATTCGTATGTTGCAGCAGGTCGGCGAAGATCCGCTGCTCGCCGATGTCGGTCTGCAGCCCGGTGCAGTCGACGACGAAGGACGCCTGCGCCATCAGGACGCTGTCGCTCGTCTGGATCCGCGCCGAGATGAGGTCATCGGATTGCGGGTCCAGCGCCTCGACCTCGCCGACGATGGTCGAATACCAGCCCTGCGCGCGTGCTGTTGCCACTTGGGTCTGCCAGTCCTTGCGGTACGGCGTCGACGGGCCGCCGAGCGAGTCGTAGAACTGCACTCGCTCGATCCCTTCGGTTGCCCGCGCACGATCCCGTAACTGCCCACTCCACACCGCCTTTGGCTCGTCGAAGGCCTGGTAGGCGAAGCCGTCACCTGCCTTGCGGCGCATGAACCTGGGCCCCTGCGGTCCGGAGACGTGATGGCGCAGGAGATGTACCACGCGCGTCTGCAGACCGTGGGCGTTGCGTTCCTCGATCAGGCGATGCACCACCCGCGCGGCAACGATTCCCGAACCTCGGACCAAAACCGTGCCCGGACGTCGTCGCAGCTGGTCGTAGACGTGCTCGTGCGGTTCGTAGGCGTTCACCACCCGGCTGGAGTTCCGGGTCGACTCACGGTAGGCCGCCAGTGGGGGGAGAAAGCGCAATCCGGCGTACCCGACGGCCAGATGCACATACGCCGACCGGAACGCGATCCGCCTGGCTCCGGTGGCTCGCTCCGGTGGGGTGAGGACGGTGAAGTACCCGCCTGCCTCCCGGCGACGAACCATCCGCACCTGTCCCTGGGTGACCATCGCCGGATAGCGGATCCGGTGGGCTTCGCGAGCCAACGCGTCGAGCACCTGTCCCAGGCGCGGCGCGTAGTGCTCGCCGAAGATCGGTTCGGTGAGCACCTGCCAGAGCGGCCGGAGCGATCCACGCACGGTGTCCGCCCCGAATCCCTCGCGTACGGCGAAGGACGGGAAGCCCCAGAGATTGTCGGGGCAAGACGATGCGTCCGAGCGCAGCCGGTCCTCGCGCGAGATCTGGGAGACCCGAGTCAGGTACGCGAAGCTCTCCCAGGGAGTGCTCAGTGGCGTGAGGACTTGCAGTGATTCCGGCCGGACCCCGCAGATCCGCAGGTGGTCGATCAACGCGAACGAGCCGAGTCCGCCGCCGACGCAGACCATCGGTGCATCGGCGATCGGTATCCCGGCGTCGAAGAGCAGCTGTTCCGACCAGATGTCGGTGTCAAGGAGCTTCCGGGTCAGATCACCGGTACGAGCAACGAAAGGCCCGGCGGCGGTCATGATTTGGTCACGATAGTGCCGCCGGTAGCCCCGGCTCGGGACGTCGCGCTCGAGTCGACCCCCGCCGTAGGCTGGGAGCGTGACGGACACCTCGACGGCTGGGTGGTACCCGGACCCGGAGGGCCGCCCAGGCCTGGAGCGCTGGTGGAACGGCCTGGGCTGGGCCGAGTCGATCCGGCCCGTGTCGAGTTCTGGCATGGTGCTCACTGCACAGAACCGTGACCGGGCCAGCACGCCGTACGGCACCAGGTACGAGCCAGGCATCGGCGCAGACCCCGACTACTGGGAGCGGCAAGCAGCGCCGCAAGGGCCGTGGCAGGCCGAAAGCTTTCAGCCGGAAGCAACGGGGGCGGCCGACCCACGGCAGGTGGGGGCCGGCGGCGCGAGGTCGCGCGCTGCCTGGATCGCCGGGCTCGTCGGCGCTGTGGTCCTGGCGCTCATCATCACTGTGGTCGTCTTCGTCGGCAGCGGTTCGAAAAGCGACCCTTCGCCGCCCATCGCCTCCGGCGGGTCGATCGAGTCAGCGACCCGGCCGCCAGGACAGACCCGGATCGTCGACGAGGAGGCCGGTGTCGCCTACCCCTACCTCGGCACCTACTGGCTGGAGTTCGTCAACGAGGTACTCGAGACCACTTCCACGGCGGGGCAGTACATCGTGACCCAGGAGCAGGTCCCTTCTGGTGGCCAATTCATCGCCCAGGTCACGTCGGGTCCGCTGCAGGCGACGTTCGGGTACGCCGGTCCGAGCACCTTCGCCGGCACCATCGCGGCCGTGCAGGCCAGTGTGCGCGGAAACTACTACCCGCTGCCCAACGAGATCGAAATCCTGCGTGACGAGGCCGTCACCGTCGACGGCGCCGCGGCCTATCTCCTGGAGTTCAACCTGAGCTGGGACGTCGCGGGATACGACTCGACGGGCGAGCGGGCGGCACTGATCCTGATCGAGACCGGACGTGCGGCTCCGGCGCTGATGTACATCTCGATCCCGAACACCCATGCCGAGCTCTACGGCATCGTCGACCAGGTGATCGCCGAGATCGACGTCCTGAACTGAGCCTGGATCGGCGCACCGAACCACCGACTCTCGGGCAGCAGCTATCGTCGCGCGGGTGCCCGTCCGCGTTCCGACCCTGCCGGCCCATCCACTGCATCGCCTGACCCTGGACAACGGGCTGCGCGTCGTCCTGGCGCCGGATTCGACCGCGCCGGTGGTCGCCGTCGCGGTGTACTACGACGTCGGTATGCGCAGTGAGCCGGTGGGCCGCACCGGATTCGCCCATCTCTTCGAACACGTCATGTTCCAAGGCTCAGCGCATCTGCCCAAACTTGAGCATGCCCGCCAGGTGCAGGGCAGTGGCGGGGTCTTCAATGGCAGTACCCATCCGGACTACACCAACTATTTCGAGTTGCTGCCCTCAGGCGCCTTGGAGCGGGCGCTGTTCTGCGAGGCAGACCGGATGGCTGCTCCGCTGCTGACCCAGGAGACCATCGACAACCAGATCGACGTGGTCAAGGAAGAGATCAGGGTCAACGTCCTCAATCGTCCCTACGGTGCTTTCCCGTGGCTGCAACTGCCTGAAGTCCTGTTCGACTCCTTCGCCAACACCCACAACGGCTACGGCGACTTCGTCGACCTGGGAAGCGCGACCGCCGATGACGCTGCGCAATTCTTCGACTCCTATTACGCGCCCGGAAACGCGGTCCTTGCAGTCGGCGGGGATTTCGACACCGAGCAGGCCAGGGAGTGGGTACGGCGGTACTTCTCGCGCATACCTGCTCGCACGACACCGCAGCGCCCGCCCTTCGCCGAGCCCGCCCTGGCCGAGGACCGGCACGCCGAGGTCGTCGATCCGCTCGCCGCGACACCGGCGCTGGCCATCGGCTGGCGGGTCCCTGACCCGGTCGGGGACTTGGAGGCGTTTCTGCCCTACGTCGTGTTGAGCGAACTGATGTCGGACTCCGACGCCTCGCGGCTGGAACAGCGCCTCATCCACCGGGATCACCTCGCGCTGCATCAGGCGATGTACCTCGGGCTGTTCGGTGACCCGTTCGATGCTCGAGACGCCACAGCGCTGATGTTCCAGGCCCACCATGGGAGCCGCGTCAGTGCCGACCAGCTGATCACCGCGGTCGAGGAGGAGCTGGAATCGGTGGCCGACCAAGGAGTCAGTGAGACCGAACTCGCCCGGGTACAGGCACGGATCGCCGCCCAGTTGCTGCGCCAGGCTGACAGTGTCCTCGGCCGTACCCAGGCCTTTGCTGCCGGGGAGTTGATCCATGGCCGGGCGGAGTTCGCGACCGAGCTACCGAGTCGGCTGGCGCAGGTGGACGCCGGATCGGTAGCCGCGGCAGCGGCCGCGCTGGGCACGGCGCACCGAGCCGTGCTCGAACTGGCCCCCGGGGCGCAAGCGTGAGCATCGTGCTGGGCGACGATCCGACCGCGATGCTTCTGCCGCCCTTGGTCGAGGCACGGTCGGCGCGGGCACCTCGGGCGGTCGCCGCGACCCTGCCCAACGGACTGAACACTCTGGTCCTACGACGCCCCACCGTCCCGATGGTCGAGCTGCGACTGCGTATCCCGCTCTCGATGGCCAACAGCCATACCGCAGCAGCGACCATCGCGCGTGGCTCCTTGATGTCGTCATCGATGCTGTTCGGAACTGCCCAGCACGATCAGCGAGAACTGGCCAACGGCCTCGCAGCCGTGGGAGCGGATCTGTCGGTCTCGGCCGACGCGGATCGGCTGCTTTTCTCGACGGCGGTCCTGCGCACTGGCCTGTCCACTGTGCTCGATCTGCTCGCCGAGATCCTCACCTCGGCGTCCTACCCGTCGGCAGAGGTGCTGGCCGAACGCGATCGGCTCGGTCAACGGATCGCGATGGCGCTCACCCAGCCCGGTGTCGTCGCCAGGATGGCGCGGTCCCGGCGGCTGTTCGGTGATCACCCGTATGCGCACACGATGCCCGACCCGGCCATGGTGGGCGAGCTGGAGGCAGGCACGCTCCGACGCAGCCATCGCGACCGCGTACGGCCATCCGGTGCAACCCTTGTCGTCGTTGGCGACGTGCAGCCGAGGACAGTGGCCAAGCAAGCGAGTTCTGCCTTTGCGGACTGGGTGGGTCCGGCGCGGCGCTCGAGGCTCTTGGCGCTGCCGGACTTCGAGCCGGGCGGGATCACCCTGGTGGACCGGCCCGGTGCCGTGCAGTCCAACATCCGGATCGGTGGCGCGGCCGTGGGCCGGCGTGATCCGGCTTACGCCGCACTGCAGTTGGCCAACCTGGTCTTCGGTGGCTACTTCTCCTCGCGGTTGACCGAAAATCTCAGGGAGCGCAACGGGTTCACCTACAGCCCAAGCAGCGGGGTCGACAACTCAGCCGCTGGCTCCACCTTCCTCGTCGACGCCGACGTCGCTACTGAGGTGACCGCGCGCGCCGTACACGAGACCTGGTACGAGCTCGGTCGGATGGCGCTGGCCCCGGTGTCCCAGGACGAACTGGACCAGGCGCGACGGTATGCATTGGGTACGCTGGCGCTGTCCACAGCAACCCAGGCCGGGCTTGCATCGATCTTGACCAGCCTTGCTGGGCAGGGTCTTTCAGCCTCCTGGCTGGCCGACTACCAGAAGGCGGTAGCCGATGTGTCGATCGCCGACGTGCGAGAGGCCTCGCGCTGCTATCTTTCGGTGAGCTCCTTGACCACCGTCGTCGTCGGAGACGCAGCGGTGGTCGAGGATTCGCTTCGCTCGTTGGCCGTGATCCGGAATCCGGAGTGAGCCACGAGCGGCCAGTGGCAGCCCCGCACGCCCGGCCCGTACGACCGGCACTTTCCCGCGCCGTCCATGACCGGGACGGGCTCCGGCGGGCGGAACTGAGCGGGACGCTGCAACGGAACCCCGCTCTCCGCGTCCTGGTAGTGACCGATGACTACCTGGTGCCAACGGTCGAGACACAACGCGGGCCAGAGCTGGACCTGCGGCGAGCCGACACGGTGGACTCCGACCCGGCGGGTTGGAGTTATCTCGGGAGCCACGACGGGGTCGTCTACGCGATGGCACGGGGGAGCCGCGACATCCGGGCCGACCGATGGGCGGGGCTGCGCGAGATCGGTGCCGAGGTCGACGACATGGACGCCGGGCTGCTGGTCGAGGCAGTGGGCCTGGCGCAGTGGCACGACCGATCGTTGCACTGCCCACTGTGTGGCGCGATCACCGAGCTGCGGGATGCGGGCTGGGTACGGCACTGCCCCGACGACGGGACCGACAGCTTCCCGCGCACCGATCCGGCGATGATCGTGCTGGTACACGACGGGGCCGACCGCTGTGTGCTGGGCCGACAATCGGTATGGCCGGCTGACCGGTTCTCGGTATTGGCCGGCTTCATCGAGCCGGGGGAGTCAGCGGAGCAAGCGGTCGCCCGGGAGGTCTTCGAAGAGGTGGGACTCAACGTCACCGACGTCCACTACGTGACCAGCCAGCCATGGCCTCTGCCGCAGTCGCTGATGCTCGGCTTCACCGCGCGGGTGGACGGTGATCAGAGGCTGGTCGTCGACCAAAAGGAACTCGCCGAGGCGGCCTGGTTCTCGCGGGCCGATCTCGTTCAACCGGACCGGGTACGGCCTAAATTGCCGCCCCCGGTGTCGATCGCCTATCAGCTGATCACCGACTGGTTAGGCGAGAAACCGGCGACGCCGGCCTGGATCTGACCCTGGAACCACTCTTGTCGCCGTAGGCCTCGTCCGGTTGAGTTGCAGCGGTCACCGGCTCAACAGTGGAGCTCCGTCTGCGGCCAGCGCGTCCTAGGCGTCGAGTGCCGAGCACTTGGCGCGCGTTCGTCTCGCTAGGCCTCGCCGATGTCCGCGGGTCAGGTGAGACAACCGTGGCTTTAGTGCGGTCCGGAGCGCCACTTCGAGGATGTCGCGGTCGTCCCGGACGGCGGATGACCCAACAACGTCGAACTCAGCAAGCGCGTCATTGGCTCAGAACGGCCGGCTAGGCCGGGGCCGTCGGCTAGTTCTCGGTTCACTCGATGTGCTGAGTCAGGGTGCTGCCGCTACTGGGCACCCCGACGGGCTGCGAGCACGGCAGGGTGCCGCCTACCGCGCACCTGACAGGTGCAAGCAACGCAAGGTGCCGCCTACCGCGCACGGCGGTCCGCCGCAGCGCCGGCCTCCGGGTTCGGCGAGAACCGGCGACCCAGGCCTGGACCTGACCCTCCGTCGCGACGTTTGCGCATTACGTCCGAGCGGGTCAGGCGGCGGCGAGCTGGGACTTGACCTGCTCGATCGTGGGGTTCGTCAGCGCGGTGCCGTCCGGGAAGATCAGCGTCGGCACGGTCTGGTTGCCACCGTTGGCCTTCTCCACGAGATCCGCGGCGGCCAGGTCGCTCTCGATGTTGACCTCTGCGAACTCGATGCCCTCGTTGTTCAGATGACGCTTCAGGCGCACGCAATAGCCGCACCAACTGGTCGTGTACATGGTCACCTGCGCGGAGCTCATCGAAGTCCTTCCGGTCGGGTCGTCGGTCCTCGGAGACAACGCCGCCGCGCCGACATCTCTTCCCCCGTCCACAGCGCAATGCGGCCCATTCACCGGTCCCGCCCTGAACCGGACTGAGTCGGTGCGGGCTGGGAGGATGCGGGCGTGGAGCTGATCGCCGCATTGGATCAGGAGCAGCAGCGGGCCGCGCAGGCCGTCCGCGGGCCGGTCTGCATCCTGGCCGGAGCCGGCACCGGGAAGACGCGGACGATCACCCACCGCATCGCCCACGCCGTCGCCTCCGAGCAGGTCGTGGCCGGCCACGTACTGGCGGTGACCTTTACCGCCCGCGCCGCAGGGGAACTCCGCTCCCGGCTGCGGCAGTTGGGCGCTGACGGGGTCAGCGCCCGAACCTTCCACGCAGCCGCGCTGGCCCAGCTCAAGTACTTCGCGCCCCGGGTGCTCGGCGGGCCCATCCCGCCGCTGGTCGAGAACAAGGCCCGCCTGGTCGCCGCCGCCGCTTCCGCGGTGGGTGCGCATCCGGATCGTGCGTTGGTACGGGACCTGGCCGGTGAGATCGAGTGGGCGAAGACCAGCCTGATCGCCCCGGAGGACTACCGCGACCGGGCCGCGGCCGCCGACCGGCACGCTCCACTCGACTTCGCCAAGGTGGCTGCCGCCTACGCCCGCTACGAACAGGCGAAGTCCGATCAGGGTGCTCTGGATTTTGAGGATCTGCTCCTGGTCACGGCCTACTCCCTGGAATCGCATCGGGACGTCTGCGAGGAAGTGCGCGCCCGGTATCGCTATTTCGTGGTCGACGAGTACCAAGACGTCAACCCGTTGCAGCAGCGCCTGCTCGACGTCTGGCTGGGCGATCGGGATGACTTCTGCGTCGTCGGTGACCCGCGGCAGACCATCTACTCCTTCACCGGAGCCAGCCCCGACTACCTGCTGGAGTTTCCCGCTCGTTTCCCGAACGCGCAGGTGATCCGACTGCACCGCGACTACCGATCCACACCGCAGATCGTGGGTCTGGCCAACCGGCTGATGAGCCGTACCCGGGAGCCCAAGGTCACGGGTTTGGAGCTGGTCGGGCAACGACCCGACGGCCCGGTCCCGGCGATCACCGAGCTGGCCGACGAACCCGCCGAGGCCGCTTGGGTGGCACACCAGTGCCTGGAGTTGATCGCCAAGGGACTGGCACCAGCCGAGATCGCGGTGCTGTTCCGGATCAATGCCGCCTCGGCTGCGTACGAGGCGGCGCTGGCCTCCGCCGGTGTGCCCTATGTGCTGCACGGTGGTCAGCGCTATTTCGACCGACCTGAGGTCCGCCAGGCGCTGGTCCTGCTCCGGGCGGCCGCGCGCTCGGAACAGCCGCATAACCCGGCCCACGCAGCACCGGCATCGGACCTGCCGGGTTCGGTCCGAGACGTCCTGACCTCGATGGGTTGGCTGGCCGACGATGCCCCCAGTTCTGGTGCCGCGCTGGAACGTTGGGGTTCATTGGCCGCCCTGGTCGACCTCGCCGCCCAGATCGCCATCACCCCCGGGACCGGGCTGACCGATCTGGTCACCGAACTCGAGGGCCGTGCCGCCGCCCAGCACGCTCCCGCCGTACCCGGAGTCACCCTTGCCTCGATGCACTCCGCCAAGGGCTTGGAATGGGATGCGGTGTTCTGCGTCGGCCTGGTCGACGGGGTCTTGCCGATCGCGCACGCCAAGCGCGAGGAGGAGATCGAGGAGGAGCGCCGGCTGCTCTACGTCGCGGTGACCCGGGCACGGCAGCGACTTGCCCTGAGCTGGCACCGGTCCCGGCAGGCCGGAGGGGCAGGCAACCGTCGCCGCAGCCGCTTCCTGACCACCCTCGACGGAGAGCACGACCTCGGAGACCGGCGCCGGAAGTCGGCCAGCAAGCAGCGCCGGGCCGACCTGCAGCCCGGCGATGCCGAAGTCTTCGAACGGCTACGCACCTGGCGAGCAGATCAGGCCAAGGCGGGATCGGTACCGGCCTACGTGGTGTTCTCCGATGCCACGCTGGTCGCCATTGCCGAGAGCCGGCCCCGAACTCAGGCCCAACTGCGCATGGTCAGCGGGGTCGGGCCGGCGAAGTGGGAACGGTACGGGCCCGCCGTTCTCGCGGTCGTCAGCGGCGAGTCCACCGATTTTCGGACAGTCGTCGAAAGTTCTCGGTAATTCGATTGCGGCCTGTCCGGCACCAGGCATACTCTCCGACCTGCGCGTACAACTGGCGCGCGCTCGGTTCGTCTGAGAGGAGGAAGCCCCGTGATCACAAAGACCAATGCCATCGGCAACGCTGACGGCATGACGTGGGCTGCCTCCAACCGGCTCCGGTACCTGGGGGCGCCTTGCATCGCGCCCGATTTCGCCGCCGATGTGGAGAAGTCCGTCCACAGCATGGTTGCCCAGGCCCAGGGTGGCATTCCGCCTCGAAGAGAACCGCATTGATCCGACGATCAACGCAGGTCCCCTTCGAGGCCGCGAATCCCACCCGGGATTCGCGGCCTCTTTCATTTCCCCGGCCAGCCCACCGTCCACCAACCCAGTCCCTCCGAGTAGCCGATCCGTCCTGAAGAACAAGGAGGTGAACCCCGTGAACGGGGCCACCACGACCGACACCGCTGTCTGGTCGATCACGCTGGATGTTGCCGACCTCGCCCTTGCCGATGACGAACTGCCATGTCGGGTCCAGAACCCCGACCTGTGGTTCGCAGAGACACCGGCCGAACTCGAGATCGCCAAGGACTTCTGCGCCACCTGCCCGGTTCGCCAGGCATGCCTGCGCGGAGCGATGGCCCGCTCCGAGCCATGGGGGGTGTGGGGCGGAGAGATCTTCGAACGAGGTGTCGTCATCGCCCGCAAGCGCCCACGAGGCCGTCCCCGCAAGGAGGTTGCCGCATGAGCTCTGCATCCGTCCCAAGCACAGCCCCGAGCACCATTCAGCCCCGAGATCAGAAAGGAATCCTTGACATGAACTCCATCGCCAACGATGTGGCCCGAGCCCGCATCCGTGACCTGCGCGCCGACGCGCTGGCCGGATCCCGCGCCCGACGGCTGATCGCCGCCCAGCGCTGGCAGCGTCGCGCCGAGCGCGCCGCACGACGCGCGCAGATGGCGCGCAGCGCCATCTGGTGACCGGACGGTTCGAGCGGCAGTCAGCGCGCTCACCGATCACCCAATCCGAGCCCTCGCCGTACATCTCAGCGCAGATGCACGCCGGGGGCTCGGTCACGTCTCCCGCGTGCGATTGCTTACTGGCCGGTCAGGGCCGCAGTTCGTCCCAGGTGGACAGGCAGAACGGATGACCGGCGGGGTCGGCAAACACGGAGCAGTGATCAGGGTTGGGCTGGATGCCGTACTTGGTCGCCCCGGCCGCCAGCACCCGAGCCTCGGTGGCGGTCAGGTCATCGACATAGAAGTCCAGATGCAGATGCGTCGGCACTTCCGATTCGGGCCACGTCGGCGGAGTGTGGTCGGGAACGGTTTGGAAGTCGATCCGCCCGCCGGGGCCCTGGACGGTGGCCCACGTTCGGTCGAAGACGGTGACCTCTCCGCCGGTGATGTCGGCGTAGAACGCGGCCAGCTTCGCGGCGTCGGGGCAGTTGATCGCAACCGAACTGAGCCTGATCGAGTCAGACATGACGTCCTTATCTGCAGCGCAGCCTTGGTGTTGAGATAACGCTGCTCCGGAAATGCTGGTGGCCAGGCCAGCCGCAATGGCATAGGCGACGCGGGCCTCCTCGACCCGGCCGTCCCTCTCCAGCAGATCGGCGTGCAGCTTCAGCATGGCCATACACGACCAGCATGCCCTCATCAGCGGGTTGATCTTGTAACGAGTGGCGAATCCAAGCGCGATCGGGCCGATGACCGCGCCCGCCCCGGCCGATCAGCTGGCATCCGAGATGGAGCACGACGGCACAGCCGATCCGCCACTGACGTGGAACGTACGAGGTCGATCGGGGCATGGTCCGCTGGATGTGTGAGGCTTGCGCGCGCGCCCATCTGCGATCGATCGAGGGGCGCCTGGACCAGAGGTGGTGGTAAGGCGTGGCCCGTACTGAGGAGATCGGCTTCGACCCACCGATCGCGGGTGGAATCGTGGTCGGACACGACGGCTCATCGGCGGCACACGAGGCAATGCGCTGGGCGGTCGAGGAGGGTCGGGTACGTACCCAGGCCGTCCACGTGGTCCGGGCCTGGGTGCTGTCCGGGGTGATCCGCGACATGGGTGGGATCTCGGCCGGTGTACCCAGCTTCGACGAGGCAGGGACCTGGGTCGAGCAACAACTGCACGAGAGTCTGGCGACCTGTGAACCACAAGGCGTCGAGGTGCACACCCACGTGATCCACGAGGCATCGACCGATGTCATTCTCGCCGCTGCGGCCACCGCGGACATGGTGGTCCTGGGCAACCGCGGGCGGGGTGGCTTCGCCGGCGCGATCATCGGCTCGGTCGCCGAGAACGTCGTACGGCACGCGCCGTGCACCGTGGTCGTCGTCCGCAAACGGAGCTGAGCGAATCAACCGGCGAAGCCGGGCATCCAGCGCTTCAGGATCTGCCGGAAGTTGCCCTCGGCGCCGAGCTGGGACAAGACGCCGATCGAGCCGATCGTCACCCGGTGGATCATCAGATAGCCCGGCGGAAGGTTCAGCTGACGGGCGAGCTTGTTGGCCTCTGATCGCGGGTCACCGATCCGGGCCGCTTCCCGGCGCATCCAGTCGCGACTGAATCGGAAGTGGTCATCGGCGATCGGGGCCAGGATCGGCTGCAGATAGTCCAGGGTGGCCTGGGCGTCCACGTTGATGTTCGGCCGGACGAAGCCCTCCTTGCGCAACTCAGCGAGGACTGCGTCGGCCTGTCCGTCCAGGGCCAAGCGGGCCATCCGCCCGATCGGTTCTGGGTGGCCTTCCGGCAATCGCGCCACGGCACCGAAGTCGATGACCCCGAGCCGGCCGTCGGCCATGAGCCGGAAGTTGCCCGGGTGCGGATCGGCGTGCAGTAGCCGAGCACGCTCCGGACCGGAGAAGTGCAGCGTGGCCAGCAACAGACCCGCCTGGTTGCGCTGCTCCTGCGTACCGCTGTCGATGATCGTCGACAGCGGTAGGCCCTCGATCCACTCCGATACGATCACCTTGGGCGCGCTGGCGACGACACGCGGTACGTGGATCTCCCGATCGCCGGCGTACGCCGCGGCAAAAGCACGCTGAGAGTTTGCCTCCAGGGCGTAGTCCAGTTCCTCCGAGACCCGATCCCTGATCTCGGCGATCAGCGGCTTCACGTCCATCCCGGGCGCCAACATTCCGAACAGGCGGGCAAAGCGGGCCAGCTGGTTGAGGTCAGCCATCAGAGCCGGGCCGGCACCTGGGTACTGCACCTTGATCGCGACCGAGCGCCCGTCCCGCCACGTCCCGCGGTGGACCTGGCCGATGCTGGCCGCGGCGGCGGCGTGGTCGTCGAAGTGCAGGAACCGTTCCCGCCAGCGACTGCCCAGCTGCTGGGCAAGGACGGCGTGCACCGTTCTGACCGGCATCGGCGGCGCCGCCTCCTGCAGCTTTGTCAACGCAGCGCGGTACGGTGCGGCCACCTCCTCGGGGAAGGCGGCCTCGAACACCGACATCGCCTGCCCGAATTTCATCGCCCCGCCCTTGAGCTGACCCAGGACGGCGAAGATCTGCTCGGCGGTCTGCTGCTGTAACTCCAGCGTCACCTCTTCGGCGGAACGGCCCGACAGTCGCTTGCCCAGTCCGAGGGTGGCGCGGCCCGCGGCATTGATAGGCAGCGATGCGAGCCGCGCCGTACGGGACGCGCTCCGGCGCGGAATTGGCCCTGAGTCGTGGCTCACCGGTGCCATTGTCCACTCCAGGCCGACAACGCGGCGCTCAGCGGGCAAAGGCGGCACCGCGCCGGCGTGATGGATCGGCTCAGCCGGCGGCTCTGATCGGCTCCGATACGGCGTCGACGCAGTCACAGTCGGCGTGCGGCGGCCACGAGCGCCGCTGCAGTTGCCAGTCCGGCGGGCGCAGTTCCAGAGTGGCTCCGACCACGTCGGGTACGCGGATGCCGTCGAGATGGTCCAAGATCTGCGCGGCGGCCAGGGCCGCGGCGAGGCTGGCCAGCACGCTGGTTGGTTCGTGCATCGCCCGGTTCGGAGCGGCCACCAGCTGGGCGGCCACGGCCGGCCACCGTGGATCACGATCGGTGCGATGCAGTTCCGCGCAGTGCAGACAGCTGGTCCTGCCTGGCAGCACCAGGGGACCGATCACCACCGTGCCCTGGCATACGGCGACTGCCAGATGGGCGGTCCGCTCGTTCATCCCACGATTGCGCAGTGGGTCATGAACCGTCCAGGGTTGGCACAGGACGAGCAGGTCGGCCTCGTGAGGTGCGGCTTGGATCAGCGCCTGCTCCAACGCAGAGATCCGGCGGATCGCACGTTGCGCAGCGGCGACCCGTGGCTCGCCTTCGTCGTCCAGGCTGAGGCCACCCACGCCGGCATCGCAGCGTCGTACGGGTTGGGCGTCGAGGAAGCTGAGGCGCCCGACGCCACTGGCTGCGAGCAGGGCGCCCAGCGGCACTCCGATCCGGTTGGCACCTTCGATGGCGATGTGCTGTCGGCTTCGGGCGCTCAGCGCCTGACTGCCCTGCTCTGCCGAGGTCAGAGCAGCGGTCAAATCCACCAACTCGGGTAACAGCGGCCCGGTGTCCCCGAGGTCGTCGACGTCGATCGGCTCTGACAGCAGGACCCCGCTTCGGCGCAGTCCGGACAGGATGCCCACTGCGTTCGCGACGTCGAGGCCAGCGGCGGCGGCCTCGACGAGGGTCTCGGCTTCGCTGCGGCTCCCGTCCAGCCCGACCAGCCAGCTCGCGGCGGCAGCGTCCACACCCGAGACGATCGCGCCGCCGGCTGGATCTATCCCGATCTGGAGGGTCTCTGGATCACGCCACAGTCTCGGCAGCCACGGCTTGATGGTCGGTCGAGAATGAAAGGTCGGGCGGGTTTGATCCACAACGCCAGCCTGGCAAAGGTGGGTGACGTCGTGCGCCGGTCATCCACAGGCGCCGGTCATCCACTAGCGGCTCCACAGGCGACGGCGACCTTCTCGACAACTCGAGAGGGTCGCCGTTACCGGCGGCGTCGGTGGGCTGAGTTGCTCAGGCCTTGCCGAGAATGCGGTTCATCTTGGTGTTGCACACCGGACAGATGCCCTTGGCCATCCGCCGCCCCGACTCACTCACGCTGACTTCACCATCGAAGTCGCGCTTCTCCTTGCACTTCACGCAGTAGCCGTTATAGGTCTCGGCCACAGTTCCTCCCTGCTGTCGGCAGTCCCGTACCCCACTGCGGCTTGCGCAGCGCGGGCACGCTGTCGCGGGACACGGTACTCGCCGCAGCGTAGGCAGCCGCTTGGGCGCACGCTGCGCGACGCGGCGCGTCGCATCGAGGGTCAGCCTGCACAGACCGCCAGCTTGCCGGCCCGCTGACTCCGGAGGTCTCATGCCCGACGCTCGGATCGATGCTCTTGACGCTGTTCCATCTGATGACGCCATGACCGACGAACTCACCGAGGCATGGCAAGTCGCGATCGAGCAGCTACAAACCGATCCTGGCCTGCGCGCAGTCGTCGTCACGGGCGTGGCCAAGGCATTCTCCGCCGGCGGTGAACTGGCCTGGCTGAAGAAGTCCGCAACGATGACTCCGGATCGACTGCGCACCCGGATGCTGACCTTCTACAGGGCCTGGCTGGGGATCCGAGCCGCGGACGTTCCGTCCATCGCGGCGCTCAATGGCGCAGCGGTCGGAGCTGGCTTGGCTTGGCGATGGCGATGGCGACGGCGATGGCGATGGCGTGCGTTATGCCACACCTGAAGCCGGGCTATGCCATTCACCTCACTGGGCATCCACCCGGGGATGACCTCGACGTTCCTGCTGCCGGAGGTGGTGGGCCTCGGGGTGGCTGGTGAGATGTTGCTGACCGGACGCGTGCTCCGCGGCGACGGCGCGCTGGCTGTCGGGCTGGTCAACCAGATCTTCCCAGCGGAGACTCTGTTGACACAGGTGCTGGACATCGCCTCGACCATTGCCACTCGTGCTCCGATCGCAACCCGGCTGACCAGACAGGCGCTGACCGACGGCGGTCATCTCAGCTTCGAGGCGGCCCTGAAGTGGGAGGCGGTCGCTGCGCCACTGACCATGGCGACCGAGGATCTGGTCGAGGGCATCGCAGCCGCCAGAGAGCGGCGCAGTCCGCGCTGCACCGGCCGTTGAGCGCAGAATCCCCCGGGTTCGACCCGCTGGACCCGTTGGCCTTCCCCTGCCAGCGCGTCCTCGAGCCGAAGCCGGGGGGTTCTCGCGTCGACGGTAGAAGCGTCCACGCCCCAGGGTCAAGCAGCGCCGGGCCAGGACAGTTATGCACGGCGTGTGGACAGGGGTGTGGATAGCTTGGGGACGCCGTCCAGTCGCGCTGTGGACGGACGCAGGATACTGGCCGTGCGGGCCGAGCCGGGTCAGGCGGTTTCGCCGGCGGAGGGTTTGTTCTGCTCAGGATCGGTCGGTGCCGGGCCAGCCTCGTCCAAGGCTGCGACGGACCACTCCGTGGCAGTGCCATCACCGTGACCGCAGGTGGCGGCGAAGGCTTCCGGGTCGTCTAGGTCCTCGGCGCTGGGCAGCAGATCCGGGTGGTTCCACAGCCGGTCACGGCCCTCGGTCCCGTGCTCCTTGTGCAGCACCGTCCACAGCGTCGCCGCATCGCGCAACCGCCGCGGACGCAACTCCAGCCCGACCAGCGTGGCGAAGGTCTGTTCGGCGGGTCCGCCGCTGGCCCGGCGTCGCCGGATCGTCTCGGTCAGCTTGACTGCCCCGGGCAGCCGGTCCGCGCAGGCCTGGTACACCACAGCGTCCACCCAGCCCTCGGTCAGGGCGAGCAAAGTCTCCAGGCGCGCCAGCGCGCGCTGCTGCTCAGGACTCTCCTGGGGGGTGAACATGCCCGACTGCATGGCCGCCTGGAGGCTCTCCGGATTGGTCGGGTCGACCGAGCCCATTGCCTCCTCCATCTTCGAACGCATTGCGTCCACATCGACGGTGATCCCGCGGGCGTAGGACTCGACGGTGTCCAGCAACCGCTGGCGCAGCCACGGAACATGCCCGAACAGCCGCTGATGAGCCGCCTCCCGCAGAGCGAGGAAGAGCCGGATCTCGTCTTCAGGCAGCCCCAGGCCGGTGCCGAACTCGGTGACGTTCTGCGGGAGCAGTACGGCCGTGCCAGGTGGCGCCAGCGGAAGTCCCACGTCGGTACCGGTAAGCACTTCACTGGACAGGCTGGCCATCGCCTGACCTACCTGTGCACCGAACATCATCCCGCCCAAGGCCTTGAGCATTCCGCCCATCTGGCCGGCTGCCTGCGCCGCTTCGGGCGGGATCACGGCGGTCATCGTGGTGGCGATCTGGTCGGCCACCGGATCGCAGAGGTTGGACCACACCGGCAGGGTCTTCTCGATCCATTCCACCCGCGACCACGCGGTGGCGGTGGTGATGCCGGAGGGCAGTTCGGTCACTTCGCCGAGCCACAGGTCGGCGAGGTCCAGCGCGGCGCGTACTGCCTGGCGCTCGTCGTCGCTGACCGGTCGATGTCCACCCGCGACCGCACCGATCGCCCCTTGTCGCGCAAGATCCCAGTTGACCGGACCGCCGTTGTAGGTCAAGAGCTTCTGCAATTCGGCGAAGAGCGGAATCTTGCCCAGCAGATCCTCGGGTCCCCCACCCCCACCCGGACCGCCACTTCCGCCTGCCCCAGGTGGGCCGCCGCCGGGTTCGCGACGCTCGGGCTCACGCCCACTTCCTCCGAAACCGAATGGGAGATCACTGCTCATATCACGATTCAACGCGATGTCCTGGCCAGTCGTTCCGCGACGTCGTCACCTACGCTCGGACGGGTGAGCCGAGAGCGAGTGAGCATCGCGGGCCAGCAGTGAGCCGAGAGCGAGTGAGCATCGCAGGGCCATTCACGGCCCGAGGAGCGGAGCGAGCGGTGCGCGGAGCGCACGAGGCGGGTCAGCAGTGAGCCGACGACTGGGCACTTTGGTGGTGGGCGTCGTCCTCCTACTCACCCTCGGCGGCCTCGGAGTCCTGCTGCCTGTGCCGTACGTCGCGCTGACTCCGGGCCCGACCTACGACACCCTGGGCGAAGGGCCGAGCGGGAACCCGATCATCACCGTCACCGGGACCGAGACCAACGACACCAGCGGGTTGTTGAGCCTGACCACTGTGGCCGTCTATGACCGGATCGACTTCTTCACCGCGCTGGAGGGTTGGTTCGACGACGAGGTGGCGATCGTGCCGCGCGAGGAGATCTACCCACCCGATCAGTCCGAGGAACAGGTCGACCAAGCCAACCGGGCCGACTTCCTGAACTCCCAGCAGTCCGCCGAACAGGCAGCCTTCAACGAACTCGGCTTCCCGCTCAAGGTCGTCGTCCAGGAACTCAGTGCTGATTCGCCGTCCCAGGGCCGGCTGCTGGCCGGGGACGCCATCGAGTCGATCGACGGCCGGCCCACCCCGGACCTGGCCGCCGTGGCCGCCGTCTTGACCGCCATCCCTGTGGGCAGCACCGTGGACGTGGTACGGACCCGCCTCGACCGCGAGTCCACCGTCTCGATCACCACCGGCGAGGCGACCGACCGGGAGGGGTCGGTGCTCGGGGTCCTCGTGGCCGACGCGCGCTCGGCACCGTTCGACGTGGAGATCCGGGTCGACGAGGTCGGCGGTCCGTCGGCCGGACTGATGCTCACCCTCGGCATTCTCGATCTGGTGGGGGACGATGACCTCACCGGCGGGGACCCGATCTTCGGAACCGGCACGATCGACAACAAGGGTGTCGTCGGTCCGATCGGCGGCATCAGATTGAAGATGATCGCGGCCGACAACCTCGACGCCCAGATCTTCCTGGTACCCGAGGCGAACTGCGCCGAGGCGCTGCTGCAGGTGCCCGAGGGACTCGCCCTGGCCAGCGTCGCGACCCTCGACGACGCGATCAGCGGACTGGCCGACGTCCGCGCGGGACGGGCACCACCGTCATGCTGAGCTCGATGGCGCACTCTCAGGTCACGATCGGGTGTGGCCGGGAACCCCGTACCCGCTCCTGTAGTTCTCTTACCGGGCCGCCTTTTGCGGCGTTCCCAGCAGCACCCTTGTCCATGTGCACGACCCTCTCCCAGGAGCCTTACCCGTGACGATGCGGTCTCCCCTTCCGGTGCCGACCCTTTCTCGACGTGCCAAGGTCGTGCTCGGCGCCGTCGGGGTGCTCATCGCCCTGTTCGTCGTCGTCGGCACGCTGACCGGTGTCTACGTCGACTTCCTGTGGTTCGAGGAGACCGGGTTCACCAATGTGTTCTGGACCGAGATCCAGACCCGGGCGCTGCTGTTCGCGTTGGCTGCGATCGCCATGGGTGCCATCGTCGCCCTGAACCTGTATCTGGCCTATCGGTTCAAGCCCGCCTTCCGTCCGATGTCCTTGGAACAGCAGAACCTCGAGCGCTACCGGCGCAGCGTCGAGCCGCGCCGCAAGCTGGCCATCATCACCGGCAGCGTCGTGCTGGCGCTGTTCGCCGGCTTCACCGCGCAAGGCAGCTGGCAGACGTGGCTGCTGTGGCGCAACGGCCAACAGTTCGGCACCACGGATGCGCAGTTCGGCCGCGACATCTCCTTCTTTGCCTTTGACTACCCGTTCTACCGATTCCTGCTCGGATTCGCCTTTGCGATCGTGCTGCTGTCCCTGATCGCGGCCGCCGGCACGCACTACCTCTTCGGTGGGATCCGGTTGCAGACACCAGGGCAGAAGTTGTCGGTCGCTGCGCGGGTGCACCTGTCGGTGCTGCTCGGACTCTTCGTGCTACTCAAGGCAATTGCGTACTACCTCGACCGCTTCGGCCTGGTGTACTCCGACCGAGGCGAGGTGTTCACCGGGGCTTCCTACACCGATGTCAATGCCCTGTTGCCGGCCAAGACCATCCTGATGTTCGTCGCCGTCATCTGCGCGGTGGCCATGCTGGCCAACATCCTGGTGAAGAACTTCGTGCTCCCGGCCGTCGCGCTGGTGCTGCTCATGCTGACCAGCCTGGTCATCGGAGTCGCGTTCCCGGCGATCATGCAGCAGTTCTTCGTCCAACCCAGCGCCAACCAGCGTGAGGCGGACTTCATCGATCGCGCGATCGAAGCGACCCGTGAGGCGTACGGGATCACCGATGTGGACTACGTGGACTACACCCAGGATCCGGGGACCGCAGCCACTCCCGAGGAGCTGCGTAACGACACCGAGACCATCCCCAACGCCCGGCTCCTGGACCCGAACGTGCTCTCCGCGACATTCACTGCGCGCCAGCAGATCCGCAACGTCTACGGCTTCCCGGAGAAGCTGGACATCGACCGGTACACGATCGACGGGGTCACCCAGGACTATGTGGTCGCCGTACGCGAACTCGACATCAATGCACTGACCGAGAGCCAGACCAACTGGATCAACATGCACACGGTGTTCACACACGGGAACGGCTTCGTCGCTGCGCCGGCCAACACGGTCGTGGCTGGCGCGGAGGGTGGCGAACCGGACTTCACGACCCTCGACCTGCCAGTCCGGGGCAACATCGAGGTGGAGCAGTCCCGGATCTACTACGGGGAGCTCTTCGACGAGACCTACTCCGTCGTCGGCGCACCCGCGGACTCCGCGCCCCGCGAATTCGACCGGCCCGAGGGCGGCGGTGCCACGGCCGACCCAACGAACTCCACCTACGACGGTGAGGGCGGGGTGTCGGTGGGCAGTCTGTTCCGCCAGCTGGTCTTCGCCATCGAGTACCGGGAACGCAACTTCCTGCTCTCGGGTGAACTCAACGACGAATCCCGGGTGATGTACGTCCGCGATCCGCGCGACCGGGTCGAGAAGGCGGCGCCGTTCCTGGAGATGGATGGTGATCCGTATCCGGCGGTGATCGACGGCCGGATCGTGTGGATCCTGGACGGGTACACCACGCTGAACAGCTACCCGTACTCGTTCGAGCAGGAACTCGGAGAGGTGACCCAGGACTCGCTGACCGGTCAGGGCACGACTGCGCTGGCCAACGACCAGGTCAACTACATCCGGAACTCGGTCAAGGCCACCGTGGACGCCTTCGACGGCACGGTGACGCTGTACCAGTTCGACACCGAGGATCCGGTGCTGGCCACCTGGATGTCGGCGTTCCCGGATCTGATCACGCCGGAGAGCGAGATCAGCGATGACCTCCGCGAACATTTCCGCTACCCGGAGGATCTGTTCAAGGTGCAGCGCGATCTGTTGACCAAGTATCACGTGGATGACCCGGTGGCCTTCTACAACTCTGATGACTTCTGGCAGGTCCCCGACGACCCGACCGACGCGAACTCGACCGAGGTGCAGCCGCCCTATTACATCCTCGCCCAACGACCTGGTGACGACGCGGCGAGCTTCCAGCTGACCAGCGCGCTGAACGCGCTGGAACGCCAGAACCTGTCCGCCTTTGTCTCCGCGTCCTCGGATCCGGAGAACTACGGCGAGCTCCAGGTCCTGCGATTACCGGGGGATACGCCGTACCGAGGACCGCAACAGGTGCAGCAGGCCTTCATCACCAACAACGAGGTGAGACCTGACCTGACCCTGTTCGACTCGGCCGAGTCCGACGCCGTGTTCGGCAATCTGTTGACACTGCCGATCGGAGAGGGCGGGCTGCTCTACATCGAGCCGTTGTATGTGCAGGGCACCGGGGAGAACGGCTTCCCGTTGCTGCAGAAGGTCCTGGTCAACTTCGCGGGTGACGTGGGCTACGCCGACACCCTGGCCGAAGCCTTGGATCAGGTGTTCGGACCCGGCGCCGGGGAGGGGGCCGCCGACGGCGGCGCGGACCCGGCTCCCACGGATCCGGGTGCGCCAACGCCAACGCCATCGCCCACGCCGAGTCCGGATCCGGGGACGGGGGCGCCGGCCGAGTGCGACCAGGCATTGGTGGCAGCGGCGGCAGCCGACATCAGTGCCGCTCTGGATGCCCTGGCTGCAGCGCAGCAGTCCGGTGACTTCAGCGGAATCGGTACCGCACAATCGGCGCTGGCCGCAGCCACCGACGCCTATGCGGCGGCCTACGAGGCATGCGGAGGGGCAGACGGCGGCGGCTAGCGACGCGAACGCCGGACGAAAGTTGATCATCGGCAAACGAGGGGTTTTATCCCTGGCGAACCAGCCGTTTGCCGATGATCAACTCAGACTCGCACCCCGGTTGTGCCGAAGTGCCGCAAGTCGCCTAGACTGGGCATACCGACGCGGGGTGGAGCAGCTCGGTAGCTCGCTGGGCTCATAACCCAGAGGTCGCAGGTTCAAATCCTGCCCCCGCTACAACGAAGAGGTCCCTGACAGTCGTCAGGGACCTCTTGTTGTCAGGGGCCGTGCAGCCGATCACGCCACCGGACTTCGGTCGCATCCTCGATGCCGTCGATGTCCAGGTTGACCACCACCGGTTCCTGACCGCTGCGAGTCAGCACACAGACCAAGGGCTCCTCGGCCGAGGCGTTGATCTCCTGATGCGGAACGTGCGGTGGTACGTGGATGAAGGCACCTGGACCGGCCTCGGCTGTGTACTCGAGCCGCTCTCCCCATCGCATGCGGGCCCGGCCGCTGACGACGTAGATGACACTTTCCACCGCACCGTGATGGTGCGCACCGGTTTTGGCGTTGGGTTCGATGGTCACTGTGCCGGCCCACAGCGCGGTGGCTCCGGTACGCGCGTACGAGATCGCCGCCGCGCGCAGCATTCCCGGTGTCTGCGGAGTGTTGTTGTCGAGGGAATCCGAAGGTACGACGTGGACTCCGTCATGTCGCCAGCGTTCAGTCATGGGTGGACGATAGGTTGTCCGGCTGCGTGTCTGTGCTTCCAGTAGTGCAAGAATGACGAAAGTCGTTGGGCTGCCGCACCGCCGACCTAACCTGCTTGCGGCTCGGCGATCTTGGAATCCAGGGCGCGCTGGTCGCTTTCGGCGGCAGTACTGACTCGGCGCAACGTCTCCGTCATGCCGCGACGAAGATCGCCGTTGCCGAACAGCTTCTCGTGACGAACCAGCCGAGCCGACTGACCGGCTCCAGGACCGTGTAGGACTCCGTCAGCTGCGTTCGGCTGCCCTCGGGCTCGAGCAGGTAGCGCCAGACGATGGTGCCGGCGAACTTCTCGGTACGGCTGAAGGCGAACTCCCGTCCTGGGTCGGCGACGGTCACGACGGGAGTGTTGTTCCACGACGGGGACTGTCGGCTACCTCGTCCAGCTGGCCGAGGCTGACCGCTTCGGCCAACTCGGCGCGCATGTCGCCCATATCGCTCACGCTTGCTTGAAACGTGGTCGGGGAGGGCGCAAACCATGGCACCGGTCGCCAATGAATGAGGTGAGCCAACGCTGGGTTCGAAACACACCCAGGCGACCGTCGCCCCTCGTCGCTGCGTGGAGCCGTGGCAAGCCGCGAGGCAGCCCTGACTCCCAGTTGTCAAGGTCCGGCGCACATGCCGTGGCGGTCCTCGCTGGATTGCGTCGCAGTCTCGTCGGGGTCTGGCTCGTCGTCCTGGGACAGATCTCGCGAGAGTAGTTCCAGCACACCGTCATGCAGCGTCCCGTTGGTCGCTACTGCGCTTCCTCCGGCCGGACCGTCCACACCGGACAGATCGGTGAATCGGCCCCCGGCCTCGGTGACGATCACCGATGGCGCGGCGAGATCCCAGAGTGAGACCTCCGGCTCGCAGGCGATGTCGACGGCACCCTGGGCGAGGAGCATGTAGGACCAGAAGTCGCCGTACGCGCGGGTCCGCCCGACGGAGCGGGTCAGGTGCAGGAAGTTCTCCAACCGGTAGCGCTCCGCCCAGCCTCCGAGGCTGGAGTACGACAGAAAGGCATCAGGCATCGAGTCGACTGACGAGACCTCGCAGCGGGATGCGGCACTCAGACTTCGGCCGGTCCACGCGCCACCGTCCTTGCATGCCCACCAACGTCGTTGCAGCCCAGGCGCGGCCACCAGGCCGACGACCACGTCGTCGCCGTCCATCAGGGCGATGAGCACAGCCCAGACAGGCACGCCGCGGACGAAGTTCTTCGTACCGTCGATCGGGTCGATCACCCATCGGCGCGATCCGTGGCCGGACTCGCCGTACTCCTCACCCAGCACCGCATCGCGCGGCCGTACCCGGGACAGCGTGGAACGCAGCGCGTCTTCGATGGTCCGGTCGACATCAGTGACCGGCGTCTGGTCCGCCTTGGTCGAGATCGTCAGGTCCTGAGCGCGGAAGCGCTCCAGCGCCATCGAGTCGACACCGTCGGCGAGGGCATGGGCCAAGCGCAGGTCCTCAGCGAACCGGCTTGGTCCCCCCGAGGCATCGACCACGCGCGAACGTTAGCGCGTGAGGTCCTCCGGATCCGCGCGCCGAGCACCCGCGAGCCGCCGGTATGACTCCAGACGCTCCGTTTCGGCGTGACCGTCGGCGACCCACGCATCCAGGGCACAGCCGTCCGCGGCATCCATGTGCGCACAACCAGGCGGGCACTGCTCGGCTCCCTGGGCCAGATCGGCGAATGCGCTCAGCAGGTCGTCGGCGCTGACATGCGCTAGACCGAAGGAGCGAATACCGGGCGTGTCGATCACCGAACCGCCACCTGGCAGCGGCAACAGGATCGCCGAGGACGAGGTGTGCCGGCCCTTGCCGATCTTGCTCACATCCCCGATCGCGCGATCGGCGTCCGGGACCAGCCGATTGACCAAGCTGGACTTGCCGACTCCCGAATGTCCGATGAGGACACTCGTGCGCCCGTGCAGGCGCCCGGCCAAGGAGTCCAGTGGCGCATCGTGGCGAACCACGACGGCGGCCACGGACAACACATCGTAGGTGTCGAACAGTGCCGTGGCATCACCGAGATCGCCCTTGGTCAGGCAGAGCAGCGGATCCAGGCCCGCAGTGAAGGCGGCCACCAGGCACCGGTCGATGAAGCCGGTCCGCGGCGGTGGATCGGCGATCGCCGTCACGATCACGAGCTGATCCGCATTCGCCACCACGACCCGCTCGGTGGGATCGGTGTCATCGGCCGTACGGCGTAGCTCACTCGCTCGCTCGTGCACGGTCACGATGCGCGCCAAGGCATCTGCCCCACCCGACATGTCACCGACGATGCGGACGTGGTCACCGACGACGATGGCCCGCCGGCCGAGCTCTCTGGCCCGCATGGCCGTGACCGGCTCGCCGTCGACCAGACACCTGAACCGACCACGGTCAACGATGAGCACGACCCCGAACCGGGCGTCCTCGTGTGCCGGGCGGGTACGCGTACGTGCCCGTGAACCGTGCCGCGAGGGACGAACCCGGACCGAGTCCTCGTCGTAGCGATCACTGTCGATGTGCGAGCCGCGAGAACTCACTCGATGGCTGCTCCGCAATCCCCGTGGTCGAGCATCGCCTGCCAGCGGTGAGTGAAGTCGGGCATCGTCTTTCCCACGGTCGAGGCGCCAACGACGGCGATTCCTTTGACGGCCAGACCGAGCACTGCGGCGGCCATCACCAAGCGATGGTCGTCATAGGTAGCAAAGGATCGACCGTGCAACGGACGCGGGAGGATGACGAGTCCGTCGGGTAGTTCGCTGATATCCGCGCCGCAGGCCGACAACTCTGTCGCGAGAGCAGTGATCCGATCGGTCTCGTGGCCGCGGATGTGGGCGACTCCGGTCAACCGCGAGGGGGAATCGGCAAGGGCGGCAAGCGCGGCGAGCACCGGGACCAATTCGGAGACCTCACCGAGATCAGCTTCGATTCCGTTGATCGCCGAGCCGCCGCTGACCGTCAAGCCCCCAGCAGTGACCGCGCACGTCGCACCCATCGCGGTCAGCCACCTGGGCAGCTGGCCGCCGGGCTGGGTCGTGGACTGTGGCCACCCGGAAATGGTCACCCGCCCACTGGTGGCCAGTGCCGCGGCCGCGAACGGGGCAGCAGTGTTCAGGTCAGGCTCGATTCGTACGTCGCGTGCCCGCACGACCCCCGGTGCCACCCGCCAGCGTTCGCGCCCAAAGTCGACGTCGGCCTCCACGTCGACTCCACGTTCGCGCAGCATCGCGATGTTCATCCCGAGGTAGGGCGCTGAAGGCACGGCGCCGGCCGCGATCACCTCGACCCCAGCCTCGAAGCGTGCTGCGGCGAGCAGCAGGCCGCTGATCAGTTGCGAGGAGCCAGTGGCATCCACTGTCACCGACCCGCCGGGCAGCGCCCCTGTCCCGCGAACGACGAACGGCGCCGTACCGCGGCCCTCGTCGTCGATGTCGGCGCCCAGTTGACGCAGGGCGGCGATCAGGGGCCCATTGGGTCGCTCCCGGATCCGTGCGTCCCCGTCGAATCGGACCTCCCCGCGCGCCAGGGCAGCGACCGGGGGTACGAACCGCAGCACGGTCCCGGCAAGCCCGCAGTCGATCTCGGCGGGCCCGACGAGGTGCCGCGGCGTGACGATCCACGACCCATCGGTCTCGTCGGTGATCTCGGTCCCGATCGCACGCAGCGCATCGGCCATCAGCGCGGTGTCCCTGGCCCGCAGCGGAGCGTCGATCCGGCTTGGTCCCTCGGCGAGGGCGGACAGGATCAGGGCTCGGTTCGTCATCGACTTCGAGCCCGGGACGGTCGCCCGGGCATCGACCGGCGCGGCAGCGTACGGCGCCGACCAGGCCGCGGTCGAGGTGAGCGTCGCGGTGTCCATCACGCCCAGTGTCTCCCATCTCGCCCGCCGCGCACTGCGGCCTAGAGTTGGCGACATGTGTGGCCGGTACGCGGCGAGCAACAGCCCGGACGATCTCGAAGTGGAGTTCGAGGCGATCCTGGCCGACGGCGCGCCGCCGGTGCCGGCCGACTACAACGTGGCCCCGACCGATCCGGTGTATGCCGTACGTACCCGCAAGCCCAAAGACGATGACCAGCCGACCTACCGCGAACTCTCGGTGGTGAGCTGGGGCCTGGTTCCGTCCTGGGCAAAGGACCGCAAGATCGGCTCGAAGATGTTCAACGCCCGGGTCGAGTCGGTGACCGACAAACCCGCCTTCCGCAAGGCTTTCGAGCGCCGCCGGGCACTCATCCCGGCCGACGGCTGGTACGAGTGGAAGGTCACCGGCTCGGGGCCGAGAGGCGCGGTGAAACAGCCCTACTTCATGAGCCCCGAGGACGGCTCGGTGCTGGCCCTGGCCGGCCTGTGGGAGATCTGGGGAACCAAACCGGATCTGCTGCTCACCTGCACGGTGATCACCATCCCGGCCGTCGGTCCGCTGGCCGAGATCCACGACCGGATGCCGTTCGTGCTGCCTCGGGATCGCTGGGATGCCTGGCTGGATCCGAACGAGCAGGATCCGGGCACCCTGCTGGACCCGACGCCGCTGGAGGTCGTCGAAGCGCTGGAACGGCGGCCCGTCGGTCCGGACGTGGGAAACGTCAAGAACAACGGACCGGAGCTGCTCGAGCGCGTCGATCTCGGCCGCGCCGATCAGCAGCAGACCCAGCAACTGAGCTTCGACAACCCCGAATGAGCGAGCCCACCCCACGGACCCGAGAACTACACCCCTACCTCGCCGCGGCGCTGGTCTTCGGAGCCTCGGCCGCTGTGCTGGTGCTGGAGATCACCTCCCTGCGACTGATCGCTCCGTACGTCGGTATCACGTTGGAGACCAACACCGCGGTCATCGGGTTCGCCCTCGCCGCGATCGCCCTCGGCGCCTGGGCCGGCGGGCGGGTCGCGGACCAGAGCAACCCGCGCCGGCTGATCGGGCCGCTGCTGCTGTCCGGCGGTGCCCTGGTCCTGCTGATCACTCCGATCGTGCGGTTCGTCGCGCAATGGGTCGGCCCGAGTCAGGCGGCAAGTGTCGCCTTGCTCTTGGCCGCGATCACCGTGTTCGCCCCCGCTGCACTGCTCTCGGCGGTCCCGCCCATGGTCGTCAAGCTGCAGTTGGCCAGCCTCGCCGAGACCGGCTCGGTGGTCGGGCGGCTCTCGGGCATCAGCACTCTCGGGGCGATCGTGGCCACCTTCGTGACCGGATTCGTCCTGGTCGCGCTGGTCCCGACCAGCATCATCCTGCTCGGCACCGGAGGACTCCTGGCCCTGGCCGGCCTCGGGATGCTGCTGACCTCCAGTGGATCGACGACCGGCCGATCGAGAACCATCCAGCGTCCCACGGCGGCACTGCTCGCGCTCGTCGTCGTGGGCGCCGGTCTCGGTGTGCTTGCACCACAACCCTGTGACACCGAGACGCGTTATCACTGTGCCAGCGTGCAGCCGGTTTCCGATGGCGGACGGCTGCTGATTCTGGACACCCTGCGGCACAGCTACGTCGACCTTGACGACCCGACCCGCCTCGAGTTCGCCTACTCCCGTGCCATCGCAGCCGCCCTCGACGCGCATGCGATACCGGGCACGCCGCTGTCGGTTCTGCATATCGGTGGCGGGGGGATGACCCTGCCGCGGTACCTGCTGAATACCCGACCCGGGGGAGTCAACACAGTTGTGGAGCTCGACCCAGGAGTGGTCGCCGTGGACCGCGAGCGGCTTGCGCTCCCAGACGTCGACGAGCTGCAGGTCACGGTGGGCGACGGACGAGTCGGCCTGGCCCAGGCGCCGAGTCGCCAATCCGACGTCGTGGTCGGGGATGCCTTCGGTGGGGTGGCCGTTCCCTGGCATCTGACCACTCGCGAAGCCGTCGCGGAGGTATCCAGAGCGCTCGTGCCCGGCGGTCTGTATGCGCTCAACGTCATCGATCACGACCCGTTGGACTTCGCCCGCGCCGAGATCGCCACCGTCGCCTCGATATTCGACCACCTGCTGGTCATCAGTCCCACCGGCGACCTGAGCGGCGCCCCTGGCGGGAACATCGTGGTGCTGGCATCCGACGAGCCGTTGGACCGGGTCGCGATTGGAGCCGGCCTGCTCGACCGGGCCACCCCGATGTCGATGGTGAGCCAGCAGCAGCTCGACGACTTTCTCGGCCTGGACCCGTTGATTCTGACCGATGACTTCGCGCCCGTCGATCAACTCCTCACGCCGTACGGCTGAAAGAGCCGAGGGTTGTGCTGGCGGCACAAAGCCCGGGCGATGGAATTTGTGGTCGAATGCGGCTACCCGGGCTTGCACATTGAGGCGATGATGGGAGTTCGGTCACCCGACCGGGTGGATGAGCGCTGGCTGGAGGCACGATGCGCAGCACTGTCGCCGTGCTCCTGTCCGTACGGGACTGAGCACGGTCGTCAGCGGGGCGGCCTGGCCCCGACCGACTAGGCCCTCGTGGTCGGCACGTTCGATGTACATGTTGCATCACCTCCTGACCCCCGGCCCGGTGAAGCGCTTCATCGCCGGTTTCCTGGAACGGCACGAGCGGCTGGGCAAGGCGTTCACCCAGGCCGAGAAGCAGGTCAAGGGCCGCGCGTTCGGGTGCCGGATGTGCGGTCAGTGTGCGCTGCCGGCAACCGGCTATGCCTGTCCCATGACCTGCCCCAAGCAGCTGCGCAACGGCCCCTGTGGAGGGGTGTCGGCCACTGGCGCCTGCGAGGTCTACCCCGACACCCAGTGCGTCTGGGTCACCGCATACGAACGGGCCGAACAGCAGGGCAGAGTCAGCGATCTGACCCTCCTGCAGCGTCCGATCGACCACCGGGAGTGGGGCAAGAGTTCCTGGGTCAGCTACTGGCAGGGCCGCGACGACGACTTGTGGACCACAGATGACGGCCTGACCCGCACCCATCTGGTGCTCACCGACCTACGACTGGTGGCCGAGGGACCGAACCTGTGATCCCGGCCGGGAAGGGACGGCTGCGAACCGCGCTGCACTCCGGCCGATTCGCGGTCACCGCGGAGATCGGGCCGCCGCGCGGTGCCGACGCTGGGGCGATCGCGAACAAGGCGGAGCTGCTCCGGGACTGGGTGGACGCGGCCAACATCACCGACAACCAGGGCTCGCACACCCGCTTGGCGAGCTGGGCGGGCAGCATCCTGGCCCTGCGCAATGGCGTCGAGCCGGTCATGCAGCTGACGACTCGCGACCGCAACCGGATCGCCCTGCAATCGGATCTGATCTCGGCCGGCGCCGTCGGCATCCCGAACGTCCTGATGCTGTCCGGGGATCATCCGACCTTCGGCGATCATCCTGACGCGATGCCGGTCTTCGACCTGGACAGCGTCCAGCTCATCTGGACCGCACGGTTGATGCGTGACCAGGGACGGCTGCTGTCCGGTAAGCCGGTGAAGCCGGCACCGCACTGGCTGATCGGCGCCGTCGAGAACCCCTTCGCACCGCCGCTGCGTTTTCGTGCCCGACGGATGGGTAAGAAGGTCGCTGCCGGCGCGGAGTTCATCCAGACCCAGTTCGTCTTCGATCTGGACCTCTTCGGCCGCTGGATGAGCGAGGTCACCGACCTCGGGCTCGAGCAGCGCTGCGGAGTGATCGCCGGCGTCGGACCGATCCGCACGGTACGGGCGATGGAGTTCATGCAGTCCAAGGTTCCCGGTATCCACATCCCCGACCACGTCGTACGGCGGTTACGCGGCGTTCCCTCGGATCAGGTTGCGGCGCAGGGCATGGCACTGTGCGTCGAGACCATCGAGCAGCTGCGTGAGATGACTGGCGTGGCCGGTGTACATGTCATGGCTTTTGGCCAGGAGCAGGTCGTACCCGAACTGCTCGAGCGCGCCGGGCTCCCGCCACGTACGGCGACCGCGTCCGCCACGGCAACGGGAAGCCGCCGAAAGGATGACAATGCTGGTTGAGGTTCGTCCCACAAAGAAACTGCGGGGCGCCAGAGCGCTGGACCTGACGGCCTGTCTGTCGCCCATCGTCGACGCCCTGTGCGAGGACGCCATCGACCTGTCCCGGCTGCGGCTGGTCTGTGACTGGGTGCAGTACAAGAACAATTTCCGAAATGTCATCGACGTACGGCCGATCCTGTCGCCGGCTGCGCGCAACGGTGCCAACGCCGAGCCGGACGAGGACAACCTCGAGATCGCAGTCGACCTGCGTCGGTGTGCCGACACCGATCTCGCCGACGTGGTGCGCGACGTACTGGCCCGCCGCAGCGAGCCCGAAGGGCTGGACCGGGTCTATCTCGAGGACTGGTCCACCGGAACCACGAGCCGGATCTGGGAGTTCAATTCGCTGTACTGGCGCTTCCTCGGGGTCTGGGAGAAGGCGACCGGTCGGCTGTACGAGCAGGCGCTGCCGGGCGGGGAGAGCGATGCTCGAAACATCGCCGGCGTCCACGAGCTCATCAAAGAGATGTTGACCGTCTGGGACGATCTGGCCGCACACAACGCTCTGCCCGACGAGCTGTACGTCATCGAACTCGGCGTGGGCAATGGCAACCAGGCCAAGACCTGGCTCGACGAGTTCGCGAAACTCGATGCCGCGCACGGCAGCGAGTACTACCGCCGGCTGCACTACATGATGTGCGACTACTCCGAGCACGTGCTGGCACTGGCCCGGGAGAACGTGTCCGACCATGCCGCCCACGTGAGTTCGTTCGCCCTGGATGCGACCACCCCGATGACCGCCCTGGGTTTCCTGCGTTACAAGGTCTTCCTGGTCTACATCTCGAACGTCTACGACAACCTGCCCACCGAGGACGTCGCCCAGATCGGCGGGCACACCTACAGCGCTGAAATCCGGTCCTATGTCGGAAAGTCCGACGCGGCCCGGATCTGCGCGGAGTTCGGGATCGAGGCGGACAAGTTGGTCGGTGCGATCGACAAGCTCCTAGCGCTCGGGCCGGACGTGTTGGTCGACGCACTGTCGGCCCACTTCCCGGATGTCGCTCGTGCAGCGGCTTTCTGGATGGCTGTCTGGGATGCGCTGAAGCTGGAGGAGCGCTATGCGCCGATGTCCGGACTCGACCTCTACGAGATCGCACCCGGCGTCAACGGTGAGATGCTCCGGCCGCTGCTCGAGCGGCACGGTGACGTACGGATGCAGGTCAGCAACGGAGCGATCGCGAGCTTCGTCGACACCCTGCCGCTACTGCATCCATACGGCCGGCTGCAATGTCACGACATCTTCGTCACCGACCCGCACCAATACCGCACCGGCTTCCTAGGCCCTGGGAAATACGACGGCTCCATCGTCAACTGGGTGAACGGGCCGCTGCTGCAACACATCGGGCGGCGCAAGGGCTTTGACGTCGGCTACGCCCCGTTCGCGCACCGCAGCGGCACGAACATCGTCACGCTCACCGCCCAGGTACGCGACTGACATGAGTCAGGAAACCGCGCACTCGACCAAACCGTCGGACTCGTCGACCCTGCCGCTGCTGCCCACCACCGTGGTCGGCTCCTACTCGGTTCCGGAGTGGCTGGAGCGGCTCAAGACCGACTACTACCTGCACCGGATCAGTCCGGCACACCTGGCCGAGATCCACGACGTCGCGATCAAGGCGGCGATCAAGGACCAGGAACAGGCTGGCATCGATGTCGTCTCCGACGGGGAGCTGCGGCGCGACAACGACATCGACTATCTCCTGGCCCGGATCCCCGGTGTGTCCATCTCGGACACCAACAAGTCCTACTACTACGACTACTACGACGCAGAAGTGCCCGAACCGCTCCCGACCGGGGAGACATCGGCATTGGGCCTGGTCGACGACTTCGTCTTCACCCGCAGCCAGACCGACCGACCGATCAAGTTCAGCTTCACCGGACCCTTCTCGCTGTCCCGACGGATCCGCAACTCGGCCTATTCCGACCGTGCCGATCTGGTTCGATCGCTTGCCCGCGCGCTGAACGCCGAGGCCCGGGAGTTGGTGGCAGCCGGTGCTACGCGGTTGCAGATCGACGAGCCGTTCCTGGCCGGTTATCCCGACGACGCCGGATTGGCCATTGACGCGATCAATCTCGTCACCAAGGACGTGCAGGCCGATTGGGCCCTGCACGTCTGTTACGGCAACCGCTACGCCCGCCCGTCCTGGGAGGGCCACTACGACTTCCTCTTCCCGGCAGTCCTCGACGCTGAAGTCGGCACGCTCGTCTTGGAGTTCGCCCGCAAGGGATACGGCGACCTTGCCCTGTTCAAGCGCTATCCCTGGGAGCGTCGGCTCGGGCTCGGCGTCGTCGACGTGAAGAGCGAGGACATCGAGAGCGCGGATGTCGTGGCCGCACGCATCCGCCGCGCTCTCGAGGTCGTCCCCCCGGAACGGTTGATCGTCAATCCGGACTGCGGCCTTCGGCATCTTCCGGCCTTTGTGGCCCGCGCCAAATTGAAGGCGATGGTCAGCGGTGCCGCCGCCGTACGCCGAGATCTGTCCCTACCCAGCAACGAGGCAATTGCCGAACCCTCGGCACCCGCCCTGACAGAGGAGAGCTAGCCCCCATGGCCCACGCTGACAACGAGTTCATGTTCACGTCGGAATCGGTGACCGAAGGCCATCCGGACAAGATGGCCGACGCCATCTCCGACGCGATCCTGGACGCGGCTCTGCAACTCGACCCGTACTCCCGGGTGGCCTGCGAGACGATGGTCACCACCGGCATGGTCGTCATCGCCGGTGAGATCACCACGCCCGGGCAGATCCCGTACACCGACATCGTGCGGGACACGATTCGCAGGATCGGCTACACCGCCGCCTGTGGCTTCGACCCTGACCACGTCGCGGTGCTGGTCGCCGTGGACCGGCAGTCCCCGGACATCGCCCAGGGTGTCGACACCGCCCGCGAGGCGCGGTCGCAGTCCAGCACGGACACGCTCGACTCGGTCGGTGCCGGCGATCAGGGAATGATGTTCGGCTACGCCACGAACGAGACGCCGGAGCTCATGCCGATGGCGATTGCGCTGGCCCACCGGCTGGCCCGTCAGCTGGCCCATGTGCGCAAGAGCGGCGTCCTGCCGCACTTGCGCCCGGACGGCAAGACCCAGGTCACCGTCCGGTACGTCGACGGCGTGCCGGTGTCGGTGGAGAAGGTCCTGATCTCGACCCAGCACGACGAGGATTCCGAGGCCAACCTGGTCGACGAGCTCTGGAACGAGGTCGTCGTCAAGGTGATCCCGGCCGAGCTCTACGACGCCGAAAGCCTGCGGGCGAACTTCTTCGTGAACCCGACCGGTCGATTCGTCATCGGCGGCCCGGTCGGGGACGCCGGCCTGACCGGTCGCAAGATCATCGTGGACACCTACGGTGGTTTCGCCCGTCACGGCGGAGGCGCCTTCTCCGGAAAGGATCCGTCGAAGGTGGACCGCTCGGCTGCCTATGCCGCCCGATACGTCGCCAAGAACATCGTCGCTGCCGGCCTGGCCGACCGCGCGGAGGTCCAAGTCGCCTACGCCATCGGGGTGGCCCGTCCGCTGTCGCTGCTGGTGGAGACGTTCGGAACCGAGAAGGTGGCCAAGTCGGTGATCCGCGAACTCGTCGACGAGCACTTCGACCTGCGCCCGGCCGCCTTCCGCGACTACCTCAAGCTGCACCGGCCGATCTACAGCGCGACGTCGGCCTATGGCCACTTCGGCCGCGACGACGCCGAGTTCATTTGGGAGAACACCGATCACGCCGATGTACTGCGCAGTGCAGCAGGGCTCTGACCCACAGTCGATCCCTGATCGTCGGAACGAGGCTTGAATAGGTTTGCCGAGACGTCCAGCGGTCAATGAAGGGGTGTCTGCGACACTCGTGGGAGTGCGAGGAGAGCCCCATCCTCGTGCACATCGATGTCCATTGGGTCGAACAGTTGGTGACGACATGACAACGAAGCAACAGGGTAGGAACCCCGTGCTCGTCGACGGCGGCCGTGAACGCACGATGCGCGCGGCCTATGAACTGTTCAGTCGTGGCGGTACGCGCACCGTCGGTGTGGACGCGGTGGTGGCACGGGCGGCCGTGGCCAAGATGACGCTCTACCGGCACTTCCCCTCCAAGGAAGACCTGATCCTGGCCTTTCTGGAGCGTCGTGAACAACTCTGGACCCGACAGTGGCTGGCCGCCGAGGTGGTCCGACGCGAATCCGACCCGAGCGCCCGGCTGCTCGCGATCTTCGATGTCTTCCATGACTGGTTCCAGACCCCGGAGTTCGAGGGCTGCACGTTCATCCAAGTCCTGCTCGAACACACCGACGTGACCAATCCGGTGCGGGTTGCCACAGTCGCGAATCTGGAGAACATCCGCGGCTTCCTGCGCGAACTCGCCGAGGGCGCTGGGATCGCCGACACCGACTCGTTTGCTCGTCAGTGGCACATCCTGATGAAGGGCTCCATCATCTCCGCCCTGGAAGGTGATGGCCAGGCAGCGATGCGGGCCAAGGAAATCGGGGTCCTGGTACTACAACACCGCGGCATCAAGGTCGCTACCGCGGTGTTGTAGTACCAGCGCCGTAGTTCCGGTGCCGGACTGCATCGAGGGCTAGGGCCTAGGAGATACCCAGCTTCTCAGCGGCCATCTGGGTGCCCTTGACCCGATTCGTGATCTTCTGGAACGCGACATCACGGGCGTAGTCCGGGGAGCCGTGGTTGGGCTTCTCGTCGATGCTGAACGGCGAGAACCCGCAGTCGTCGGTCGATCCCAGCTGCTGCTTGTCGATGTGGTTGGCCGCCGCGATCAGGTGATCGCATACTTCCTCGGCCGATTCCACCCGAGGGTTACCCGGATTGATCACACCGATGTAGGCCATCTGCGTCACGCCGTCGGCATCACCGCGAATGTTCTCACCGATCGTCTTGTGCACCGTGGGCTTGTCCCGTTCGCTGGCGAGCTGGATCAGGAAGTACCCGGCATTGATCTTGAACATGCTGGGCAGGAGGTCGTTGTAGGGGACGTCGGCGCTGTGCACCGAGTCCCGGTCACCGCCGGGGCAGGTGTGGATGCCGATCCTGGCCCGCTCCTCGGCCGAGAACCGGCCCAAGACGTTGTTGTTCAGCTCGATGAAGTGCGGAAGCAGGCCGGCCCCGGTCCACGGGTTACGGGGATCTGCCCGCGTGGCCAACCGGCCCTCGGTGAAGTCGATCGAGACCCGAGCGGCACCGGCCTCGAAGGCCTGCCGGATGTCCTTCTCGGTCTCGTCGCAGACGTCGGACTCGAATTGCTCGCGGGAGTAGTCCGAGATCTCGTCCTTGAGCGGGTAGAGCAGAGCGAGCATGGACGGCGCGATGACGGCCTGCTTGAGCGGCGTGTTGGTCATCCCAAGGGATTTCTGCAGCGTCTCCGCGGCATAGGTCTTGTACGTGAACGGACCGTGGGTCAGGCGCGGCAGCTGGCGGCCGTGGCCGTCGGCGAAGATGGCGAAGAACTGGCCCCCTTCACCGGACAGGGTGTCGACGAGTCCGGTCCCGGCCAGGGTGTCGGTGATCGGATAGGTCGCGAAGCTGGACCAGCGCTGCTCCCCGTCGGAGATGATCGGCGCGCCAGTGGCGGCGCCGCGGTCGAGGGAGTCCTGAACCGCTTCTTCCTGAAGCGATTCGAGCTCGTCCTTACTGGTCGTGCCGGCGTCGTAGCCCGCGTAGGCCTCCTGCAGCTTGGCCGGACGGGGCAGCGAACCGACTGGCTCGGTGGGAATCCCGGTGGCAGTTCTCGGGTCGTATTCGGTCATTTGTAGCGCACTCCTTATGTAGACCGGTCTGTCTCAACTCGGAAATCGGAGCGTAGCCTCGCGGTAACAGGGGGGCAACGGCTCCGGGCGGCTTAAGCTCGTGCTTCGAGGTGATTCAGCTGTTCTGGGGGTGAAGATGCTCTTGGACGACTCGCGCTCTGGGCTGCGCCGCCGTTTCGCCGAGCAGATCGTGGTCTGTGACGGTGCGATGGGGACGATGCTGCACGCCACTGGCGTCCCGCTGGATCGATCGTTGTGCGAACTGAACATCACCCAGCCTCGGCTGGTCCGCGACCTGCATGCCGCGTACGTCTCCGCCGGTGCGGACATCATTCAGACCAACACCTTCGACGCCAACCGGCTTCGTCTGACCCGGGTAGGTCTGGAGGACAGTGTCGTCGAACTCAACATCGCCGGCGCCCGGCTGGCCCGGGAGGCGGCCAGGGACAGCGACCGTAGGGTCCTTGTCGCCGGCTCGGTGGGTCCGGCCAACAGCGCGACCGCTGTCAACCGGGTTCCGCGGCAGATGCGTGCCGAAGTACTTCGGGAACAGATAGCGGGCCTGGTCGACTGGGTCGACCTGCTTATGCTGGAAACCTTCGGTGATCTCGACTCCCTCGTCCAGGCAGTCGAAGTGGCCTTGGCGGAGTCCGACCTCCCCATCATCGCCCAGATGACCTTCGGCGACGACGGGCGAACCCTGCGTGGAGAGGACCCGGCCGCCGTCGTCGGCGCCCTGGACCGTTCGGACCTCGCGGCCATCGGTGCAAACTGCACGGTCGGGCCGGCTGCCCTACAGGACGTGATCGCCGAGCTTGCCGCATCGGCAGAGCTGCCAATTGTCGTGCAGCCCAATGCTGGCACGCCGCAACGCCTGGGCCGGCAGGTGCGCTACGTACACAACACCGCCTACTTCGCTGCAGCGGCAGCTGAGTTCGTCGGAAACGGGGCAACGATCGTCGGTGGCTGCTGTGGCACGACGCCGGCACATACCCGAGCCGTGGCAAAGGCGGTCGCCGGACTCGTACCCGCCCCCCGGGCCCGACGCAGGACGCCGATGGACCGGCAGCGGGTACGTACGGTGCCGTTGGCGCCCGAGCACGCACCGGACCCGCCGGCTTGGCCACGGGAGGCGGGATTCGTGATCATCGCCGGCCTTGCCGCCCCTCAGGGGCCGCATGTGGGTGACTTCGTCGATCAGGCCCGCGAGTTGATGGCAGCCGGCGCGGACGTACTCGCGATCACCGAGCCGGCGCCGCCCGCGACTCGGGTCGGGCCAGTCGCGGCCGCTGTCGTGCTGCACGAGCGGGTCGAGGCAGAGGTGCTTCTACCAGCCGAGACGGCTGACCGGACATTGCCGGCGCTCCAGGCCGACCTGCTCGGCGCCCACGCACTCGGCCTGCGAATCGTGGTCTGCCGCACCGGGTCTCCTAGAGTTGCCGGCGACTATCCCGAGGCGGCTCAACCGTGGGATGTCGATTCGGTCCGGTTGATCGCCGCCCTGCGAGGGCTCAACGAGGGCCAGGACTGGCGTGGTGTCGCGACCCGTGAGCGCACCCAATTCGTGATTGGTGCCTCGATCAGCACCGCAGCGGCCGATCTGAATCGGGAGGTCGAGCGCGCGGAGGCCAAGGCTCAGGCCGGTGCGCACTTCCTGATCACCGACGCCATCTACGACGCCGACGAGGCGATCCTGCTGCTGGCTGCTCTGCCCGCCCGCGGCATCGACATTCCTGTGATCGCCTCGATTGCGCCGTTCGAGAGCCTCCGGGCCATGGAGCGGCTGCGCAACGAGGTCCCCGAGATGTCCGTACTCTCGACCGCGGTCGGCGGGCTGCCTCGAGTGGGGGGACAGCCGGCCGACGCCGTCGAGGCATCGGTGGAGGTCATCGAGAAGCTCCACGGGTTGGTCTCCGGGGTCCTCGTCCACGTGCCGCGAGCATCCCAGCGACCAGCCGTCGATCTGCTGAGCCGGCTCACCGAGTGCGCGGTTCGACGGTGACGGAGGCCCGGCCGCGATCGCGACCGATGCGGCTAGCGCGTCCTGCACAGGAGTCACCGGCACCCAACGCCGAACTCGCCGAAGTGCTGACCGGGCTGTCCCGGCAGAACTCAGTCTACCGGCGCACCATCGCTGTCTGTGACCAGCTTGCCGACACCGCTCTTAGGGGCGTGGACCCCGACGAGCTGACTCGGGTATTCGCCGATCTGGTCGGAAAGCGGATCGTGTTGCTGGATCCCGCGTTTCGATCTCGGGCTCAGTCGGGGGGAGACGGGGAGTTCACAGATCTGAAGTGGGATCGCGGTGATCCGAGCGTGGATCGATTGCGCACCGCCCTGCGTGCCCAGCGGCGTCCTCTGCGGGTTCCATCGGTTCCTGGGTCGTCGTTGGCGCTCGGCTGCCTGGTGACGCCGATCGTCATCGGCGAAGACACCCTCGGCTACCTGCTCGTACTCGAGGAGGATGGGGACTCCCAACCCGACGACGTGGATCTGCTGACTGCCACCTACGCTGCGACCCTCTTCGCCCTCACCTTGGCCCATGAGCGCACCAGCACCGAGCTCGGGCTGCGCTACCTGCGCACAATCGTGGACGCGCTGGTCTCAGGGCATTTCCTCGATGCCGAGGATGCGCGGGAGAAGGCTAAGTCCCTGGGCCTGGCCGACTCGGCGGGCTACCGGATCTGTGTCGTACGGCGGCACGGGGCACCGCCCCTCGGCACAGGTGACCATGATGTCGATGCGATCATGGCCTGCCTTGACGCGCAACCGCCCGGAGCCAAGGCGACGGTGCGGGACTTCGGTGTGGTCGCGATCGTCCCAGAGCTCCGTGTGGGCAGCGCGTCGGCCACTGAACCCGGCACAGTCAACTCCGCGCCGGGTTGGCGTGCGATCTGGCAGGACCTGTCCCTCGACTCGACCTGGACCTGCGGCCTGAGCGAGCCGCTCGACCGCGCCGAATTGGCACCGCTGGGCTTTGGGCAGGCCGAACAAGCAGTCGAGCTCGGATTGCGCCTGGGCCGGGCCGGCCAGCTGATCGACTACCGCGAGTTGGGGATCTACCGTCTGCTCCTGCGGATCGCCGACATGGGAGATCTGTGGCGCTTCGCCGACGAGGTCCTCGGAGCGCTGATCACCTACGACGCCGCCCACGGTGGCGAGTTGATCACGACCTTGTCGGTCTACCTCCGCAACCAGAGCAGCCCCAAGCAGACCGCGCGTGCGCTGCGGGTGCATCCGAACACCGTGGCCTACCGGGCGCAGCGGATCGAGAAGATCACCGGGTTGGATCTCACCGATGCCGACGACCGGCTGCTGGCTCAGGTGGCGTTGACGATCGTGGCCTCGCACGTGGGGCAGGTCTCCAGCACCTAGGAATCACTGCGCGGTCGGCGGTGTTGCTGCAAGTGTGAACGGTCTCAGAAGTGCCCGTACCAGCCGCCGCGACGCGGATCGGCCGCCCGGCCGTGCTCCGGGTGGCCGCGTATCCTCATCGCGCCGGGGCTTTCCGCCCGCAGGCGCGTCCGGGAGAGGATCGTTGGTGGCTGAGGAAACCCGTGCAGAACGCGACGCTCGGTTCGAGCGGGATGCTTTGCCTTTCCTCGACCAGCTCTATCCCGCTGCGCTGCGGATGACCCGTAACCCCGCCGATGCCGAAGACCTCGTCCAGGAGACCTTCACCAAGGCGTACGGGGCCTTCCATCAGTTCTCGGAGGGTACGAATCTCAAAGCCTGGCTCTACCGGATCCTGACCAACGCCTACATCAACACCTACCGCAAGAAGCAACGACAGCCGCAACAGAATTCCGTCGAGCAGGTCGAGGACTGGCAGCTCTTTGCCGCCGAACAACACACCTCCACCGGCCTGCGCTCGGCCGAGATGGAAGCCCTGGACCGCCTTCCTGACAGCGACGTGAAAGAGGCCCTGCAGGCGCTACCGGAGGACTTCCGCCTCGCTGTCTATCTCGCCGACGTCGAGGGTTTCTCCTACAAGGAGATCGCCGAGATCATGGAAACACCGATCGGTACCGTCATGTCCCGCTTGCACCGCGGCCGCCGTGGCCTGCAAAGGATGCTGGCTTCCTATGCTGCCGACCGAGGCATGGTGCGCGCCGGTACGGGGGGTGAGCAGGCATGAGCTGCGGCGACCACCATGATCTGCCGTGCTCGGAAGTGCTCGCCGAGGTCTTTCTGTTCCTCGATTCCGAGTGTGACGAGCCACGAAGGCACCTGATCGCCGAGCACCTCGAGGAATGCGGGCCATGCCTGCAGCAATTCGGAATCGAGGCTCAAGTAAAGGAACTGGTGGCTCGCAAGTGCGGCGGCGACCGGGCTCCGGACGGGCTCAAGGAACGGGTCCTGCTGCACCTGAGAACCGTTGTGGTGGAAGCCGACAGCCGGTGAGCACCTCCACCGATCCGAGTTGATCCATGCCTGAGGTGGTGCTGGTCGCTGGCCGCGGCCCGATGGCCACCAGGGCGATCAGATCATGCCAGCACTCGGGGTCGAAGGCGGTCTCGGTGCATTCCGACGTCGACACCAACGCCCGGCATGTCCGCGTGGCCGACGAATCGGTCCTCATCGGCGCGGGCGCCCCGGAGGCTTCCTACCTGGATCTGGCTGCTCTCGTCGAGGCGGCTCAGGTCAGTGGCGCCCAGGCATTGTTGCCCGTCCACGCCGTTCTGGCCGGATCGGCTGAGCTGGCGCGTCGCGCCCGCGAAGCCGGACTGCTCTGGATCGGGGCAGACCCCGATTCGCTGGCGGCTGCTCAGCAATCAGGTTGGGGCGCTGCGGTGCCCGATGAGTCGCCCGGTTGGGTGATCGGCCTGGCCGACGGATTCAGGATCGACGGCCTCGTGGTCCGGCGGACCCGTGCCGGTGGCGCCGCCCTGGGCTGGACCAGTGCCGAGGAGCCGGGCTCGTTGGCCGTCGACGGACTCCCGCCAGCGGCGAAGATCCTGGCCACGCTGTCGGACCTGGCCGTGGAACTGGGTTGGCGCGGCCTGGTGTCGATCGCCTTCGGTCCGGATGGCGCTCCGGTGGCAGTTCGGGGTGGTCTGCCCGCCGAACTCGGACTCGTCGAACTGCGCGCGGGACGCGATCTGGTCCACTCGGCTCTCGCGCTTGCCGAAGGGAGCTCACCACCGGCCGGGTCCCCTGGTGCGCCGGCCGCGGTAGGCGCAGTCGTGCGTGCCACTGCCATACCGGGTGCGGGCCAGCGGGCTTCGATCAATGAGCTGACCGGGCCGGACGGTGTGGACGTGCGATGGGAACCGGGGTATGCCACCGGCGATTCGCTGTCGCCGTGCTACGACCCGGTTCTGGGCATCCTTGCCGTGCGCGGCGATGACCTGGCCGCGGCGGTGGCCGGCTTTCTCGCAGCCACCGCAGCGGTCCGCATCGCTGGCCTCCCTGCCGATCTCGACCAGCTCCGAGCCCGGGCCGAGGACATCGCTGCGCGAATGCACGACGGTTCTGCCTGACCGTGCTTGGATGAACCCCGTGGCGGAGCAGATCCAGGCCGAGATGGTGTCCAATGTCTGGAAGATCATGGTCGCGGTGGGAGACCAGGTCGGACCCGGCGACACAGTGGTCATTCTGGAGTCCATGAAGATGGAGATCCCCGTCGTCTGCGAAGCCGGCGGAGTGATCACCGAGATCGCGGTACACGAGGGCGAGGTCATCCAGGAGGGTGACCTGATCGCCGTGATCGACAGCACCTCGTCCGTGAGCTAGCCAGCGAGTGCGAGCGCATAGCCGAGCAGCCGCACGCCGGGTAGGGGAGACCAGTCCCGCTCCGGTGTTCGGAGGAAACCCAGCGCCTCGTACCGCCGATGGGCGGCCTGCATGTTGTCGCCGGTCGAGATCACCATCCGGCGCTTGCCGGCCTCCCGAGCGCGTACCAAGCATTCCTCGATCAGGGCCGTGCCGACACCCTTACCACGTGACCGAGCCGACACCGCCAGCATCCGAAACTCGGCCTCGTCCTCGGACTCCGCGAGTTCGGCGTACGGCCCGCCGTTGAGCACCAGCGCGACCGCGCCCATCAGCTGATCCTGACCATCGACGGCTACCAGAATCTCGGTATGCAGAGCCCGGCCTCTCGCATCGGCCAAGCTCACCGAGTACTTCTCGGGAGCCAGTTGTTCCGCGCGATAGACCTCGGCGGTGAGAGCGCCCACCGCGTCCAATTCATCTGCACGGGCCGGGCGGATCGTCGTAGGAGCCACGACGGGTGAACCTACGCGCGCCAGCTAGCTCATCCACAGTGCCGTCCGGCTCCACCCGGGCGCTCGAGGACGCCTAGGCTCGGGCCGGTCATGTCTGCGCTGTCCGACCTGCTCAGCGAGCAGACCGACCTGGGGTCGGATGCCGCCGCACACCTGCAACAGCTGGTGGGGGACTGGCAGATCCTGGCCGATCTAGCCTTCGCCGATCTGCTGCTGTGGGTCCGGACCCGGGACGGCGACCTCCTATGCGTGGGACACGTGCGGCCGACGACGGCGCCGACCTCGCATCCCATCCACGAGCTCGGTCGTCGGGTCGCGGCCGGAGAGCTGAGCTGGTTGGATCGCACCCTTGCTGCGGGCGGCATGGTTCGGGACCGGGATCCGGAGTGGGGAAATGGGATTCCGATCCGCCCGGAGGGGATCGCGGTTCGGTGTGCCGGCCGGGTGATTGCCGTCCTCGGGCGAGACACCAACCTGCAATCTCCGCGCACCCCGTCTGAGATGGAACTGGCCTACCTCGACGCCGCCGGGGAGTTGTTCCACATGGTGGCCGAAGGAAGTTTCCCCGCCTCCGAGGGAGGGGATGCTGACCCCTTGGGCCCGCGGGTCGGCGACGGCTTCCTCCGATTGGACACCGCCTGGGTGGTTCGCTACGCGAGTCCGAACGGACTCTCGGCGTTCCGACGGATGGGGTTGACCGCGGATCTGGTCGGTCGAGAACTGGCCGAGGTCGGTCGATCGCTGGTCGCGGCCGGAGCAGATGGTGACCTGAATCCCTCCGCCGAGGCAGCAATCGGTGGGCTGCGCGCTGCCCTGGCCGCGGCCAACCCGCACACCGGCGAACTGTCGGCCGGCTTGGTCACCGCTGCCTACCGGATCATCCCGTTGAGTCGCCGGGGCACCTCGCACGGCTGCGTCGTGCTGCTTCGTGACATGACCGATCTCCGGCATCGTGACCTTGCCCTGCAGTCCAAGGATGTCCTGATCCGCGAAATCCACCACCGGGTCAAGAACAACCTGCAGACCGTCGCTGCCCTGCTACGTCTCCAAGGCCGGCGCATGCATCACCCCGCCGCGCGTGCGGCGCTAGCCGAATCCGTACGGCGGGTGTCCTCTATCGCGCTCGTCCACGAGACTCTGGCTGCCTCTAGGGACGGATCAGCCGACCTCGACGGGATCCTTGACGCGCTCATCCCCATGATCAGCGAAGTCAGTGTGGCTCCCGGCATCCGCATTGAGCGGGACGGGCACCTCGGTGAGCTGTCGGCCGAACTGGCGACTCCACTGGTGATGGTCCTGACCGAACTCCTGCACAACGCGGTCGAACACGGCTATGTCGACCGGGAAGAAGGCAGTGTGGTGATCACCGCCGCGCGATCTCCCGGCCTGCTGACTGTCCGGATCACCGACGACGGCTCCGGCCTACCCCAGGGGTTCTCGTTGGAGGCCAGCGATTCGCTGGGCCTACAGATCGTGCGGACCCTGGTCGAATCGGAGATCCGCGGTTCCATTCGACTGGGCCGCCGCCGGGATGACCGTGGCGCTCATGGAACCGAGGCAGTCTTGAGCGTGCCCTTGCACGAGGGTCAGCCGCGGGCGAATTGATCCGGGTAGCTCAGGCGGTGTGCGCGCGAGGACGGGCGCTGCGCCGCTTGAGCGCACGGCGCTCGTCCTCGGACAGCCCGCCCCAGACACCGGAGTCCTGGCCAGTGGCCAACGCCCAGTCCAAGCACTCCCGGGTGGCCGGGCAACGACGGCATACTGCCTTGGCCTGCTCGACCTGGAGCAGCGCCGGACCGGTCGTCCCAATCGGGAAAAACAGTTCGGGATCCTCGTCGCGGCACAGGGCGCGGTGGCGCCAATCCATCGGAAACTCTCACTTTCGGCTGGACGAACGGAATGGAACACTGTCGATGAACACGGTCTCGAGATGTCAACGTTTCGCACTGTGGAACGGTCCGGCACGGCTCGGTGTCAGTCAACCGATAACCGCCCGTACCAGCCCACAAACGCGCTCGCTCTTTGTGAATGCTTTCACGAGTGAGCGCGATGTCAAGGGCTTACCCGCCGCCGATCGCAATTCGGTGAGCAACCTCACCGGGGAGACGAGCGTCCCTCGCGGCAGATCAGCGCTTGGTTTCCAGCCCGGAACGCACCGGGGGAGCCACAACTCGTAGCGCGTCGGGGACGCTGCGCAGGATCAATTCCTGGCGCTGCCCGGCCCAGTCACCGTCGACCTGCCAGTGCAGCGGAGCCTGCGCGCGCAGCCGGATCCACGCGACGTCGTGGCAGGTCAGCGCCCGGCGGCCACGTGACCCCGCGCCACCGTGCAGACTCTGTCGAACGTGCCCGAGCATGCGCGCGACGCCGACCTTGCGCAGTGCGAAGAGGTCCAAACCGGTCTCGAAGCTGGCCTGTGGGTTGGGCGCGACCGGCCAGGACCCCACGTAGGTCCAAGGGTTGACGTTGCTGACCAGACAGAGGAAGACCCTCGGCATCGGCTGATGACCAGGCACCTCCACGGTCAGGTGCGGATGCCGCCGTCCCCGTCCGGTCGTGAACTCCCTGACCGCCGCGCTGATGTACAGCCCGGGGGAGGCGCGCCGTCCGGCGGCGCGGCGGAGCTCGACCGCAGCGATGACGTCGGCATCGAAGCCCAGGCCACTGGTGAAGGTGAACCACCGCTCGTCGGCCCTGCCCAGCGAGACTGTCCGGGACTGATCGGCCCGTAGCAGGTCGAGGATCTCGGCAGTGGCCTCGATCGGATCGCGGGACATGCCCAAGGCGCGGGTGAACACGTTGGTCGATCCGCCAGGAACTGCGGCTAACATCGGGACATCGGGCCCCGGGCCGGCCGAGAGCAGGCCGTTGACCACCTCGTTGATCGTGCCGTCACCGCCAAGAGCGACG
>JBPCOF010000067.1:0-4417 GCA_051000515.1 Geodermatophilaceae bacterium | reverse complement strand
TCGTCCGCTTCGGCAATGCCGGCCCGCCGAAGGGCGGCGACAACCTCGCCGGAATCGGCTCCGTTCGATGCCACCCGCCCAGCATGGCCCTGGTGCTCCAGCGTCGACCACCTGAGCCGGGGGTTGGCCAGCGGTCGCGCCGGGCCTGGGACAACGGCCCTCAACTAACTGGTCACTTGCCGCAGGTCAGGGCCCTGGCAAGTGACCAGTTAGTCCTGCGAGTCCGTCGGGCGGTTGAGCAGCCTTCGTCCACAGGCCGCCGTTCACCGTGCACAGTCGGCCGACGACAGGTGTGCCGACAACTCTGTTGGCGCGATCCTCAACTGTGCACTCGCGTCTGCAGCCACGCGACGATCGCAGACACGACCCGCGGATGAGTGCGGCGGACTGCCCGGTCCTCATCGGCCAAGCACGCCGCGCCGGGTGGCGGCGTGTCGCACGGGGGTTACAGGTTCCGGCCTCGGAGCCCGCCTCGCCGTTGCTGCAGGCGCGGGCATGGACATGCTTGCTCGGGGACCAGGCCACCTTCACCGCGCTCACCGCGGCGACGCTTCGTGGATGGTGGCTGCCTACTTTGCCTCCGGACGTGCCGATGTTCATCGCGATCAGCGAGGATGATCCGCGCCCTCGCCGGTTGGGGCTCCGCGTCGCCCGGCACCGCGCCAGCATCACGGCCACCCGGTTCGACGGACTGGACGTCGTCACCCCAGCCGAGACGATGCTGGCCAGTGCCCGCTATCTGTCTCTACTCGATCTGATAATCCTCGGCGACTCGGCTCTGCACTCCGGGGACTGCATTGAGGAGGATCTGCGAGGCGCGGCTGGTCAACGTCGGCGGGGTGCGCGGGCGTTGCGTCGGGCGCTGGCATTGTTTGATTCCCGCAGCGAATCTCCGGGAGAGACGCTGCTGAGAATCCTGCATACCTCTTGCGAGATCCAGGTGGAACCGCAATTCGTCGTCAAGACCGGCGATCGGGTGCTGGCGCGGGCCGATCTCCGCATCGTGGGTACCCGACGCCTGCCGGAGTACGACGGCGCCTATCACCGAGATCCCACCCAGTACGAGTGAGACCGTCGACGTGAAGGGTGGCTCCGCGCCCTCGGTTGGGAGCCGTACTCGTACTCCATCGCGTCGGTCCTGGGCGAGCCGGTACGGATTCTTCGGGATGCTGACGAGGCGCTCGGCCGCGATCACCGACCACAGCGCATCAAGCAGTTCTACGAACTGCTCAACGCCTCGTCCTATACAAAGCGAGGGGCCGCACAGCTGCACGCTCGGCTCGGCGTCCTGGATGCGACCGCTGGACCTCAGTGACGCGCCACACCGAGGCTCGCCTAACTAATTGGTCAGTAGCCGCGGGTCGGGGGTGGCGCAACTGACCCAGTTAGTTGCCCTGCCCCGCCGCTGGCCCGCCAGCCGGCTCATAGGTGGGGCGTCAGGCGAGTTCGCCGAAGGGCAGGGGGCAGCAGGGGCTGTCGGAGCAGGTCATCAGGTCGTCGCAACCGGCCGCGACCGCGGCGTTGAGCGTGTCTCGGATGACTCGGAGGTCGAAGATCTTCTGCTCCACCTCGACGAGCTTGTTCTCCGCGCGGACCCGTAGGCCGGAATCCGCGGCCCTACGCCCATGCCGATGCTTGCCCACGGCGAGCAGGTCAGCGACTTCCTCCAGGGTGAAGCCCAGCCGCTGAGCCGCCTTGATAATTCGCAGGAGCCGAACGGTCGACCGTGGATACAGGCGATGCCCGCCCAAGCTGCGATCCGGCTCGACGATCAGGCCGCGGCGTTCGTAGTAGCGCAGCGTCTGGCGGTTCACCCCCGCTGCTGCGGCGACTTGTCCTGAGCGCAGCCCCTGGGTCATGTCGCCCACGGTAAACCCGTAGCTGGGTACCGGTTGCCATCGGCGCGGCTCACACATTCCTGTCGGTGAAGCGGGCTTGCATGTGGTACCTGGGTACGGGCCTACCTTCGGGATGCCGAGGCCGACCACGGCGCCCGGCGCAGTCAAAGACGAAGGAGTCGTCATGGCATTCGAGGTTCCCGAGACCTGCACTCTGCCCACGGCAGCGCAGCCGCTGCGACAGGCGGAGTTCGCAGCGATGTGCAGCACCGCGCTACGCCGCCCGGAACGACTGAGCCGCCTGCATCTTCGGCTCACGCTGGCCGGCGGCGACGGCCGTGCGGACGCCGTCCGTGACCTGGCCGCGCGAGAAACCGAGTGTTGCTCCTTCTTCGACTTCACCATCACCCCGGCTGCGGATTGCGTCGTTCTCGACATCGAGGTGCCGGAGTCCTACGTCGAAGTCCTCGACGGACTCAGCGCGCTGGCTACTGATGCTGCGCCGTCAGGGTCTCGCTGATCCGGACCGTCGAGGCCTACCCCGCCCTGTGCACCGCCTGATCGCCGCGAGCCGTGGCACCAACCCGACGTGCGTCTGCCTCATCGCCCAGCAGGATGTCGCGGCCGGCGCCCAGACCGACCCAGAGCATCGGCCCGAGAAGGACGATCAGCACCACGATCGGCCACTCCCAGCCACCGGTCAGGTCGTGTACGACCCCGAGCAGTACCGGACCGGTCGCGGCGACGAGGTAGCCGATCAGCTGGGCGACTCCGGACAACCGGGCAGCGACCGCGGTGTCCGGACTGCGCAGCACCATCAACGTCAGGGCTAGCGAAAATCCAGTGCCCTGCGCGACTCCGTAGATGCAGACCCACACCCAGGCGCCGGCCGACGGAGCGACCAGCAGGCCGAGCAGCGACACGGCATAGAACGCAGTCACCGCGACCACCGGAGGCCGCTGAGTGCGCAGCCGCTTGATGAACACCGGGAGTACCAGCGCCCCGGCGGCTCCGGTCAGATTGCTGAGCATCAGCATGTACCCGGCCGTGTTGGCGTCGATGCCCTCATCGCCGAGCAAGGTCGGCAGCCAAGCGGCGTAGGAATAGAACTGAAAGCTCTGCAGCGCAAGATATCCGGTGACCTGCCTGGCAACCGGAGAGCGCAGCAGGACGAGTCCCCGAATGTCTTCGGCCGCGGCCAACTCCTGATCGGCTTCACTCAACTCAGGTCGAGCTGCCCGAAGACGTCTGCTGCGCAACAGGATTGGTAGCCAGAGTGCGAATCCCAGACCGGCCAGCACGACCCAGAAAGCCAGTGCCGGACGCCATGCCAAGGCCAGGGCGGTCCCGATCGGCACGGTGAGCCCGGCAGCGGCGGCTGCTCCGACGTTGAGAGCTGCGGTGTAGACGCCCAGAATCCCGCTGGGGTGCTCGCTGAACTCCCGCTTTACGAAGGCCGGCATCAACACGTTCGCAATCGCGATGCCTGCACCGGCGACGAGGCTGCCGGCGTACAAGGCAGTCACCGGCGGAACGAGGCGCAACAGGATCCCGACAACCAGCAGGACCAGGGACGCACCGACTGCCCACTCGAGGCCGATCCGCCTGGCCAGTCGTGGCGCGACCGGGGAGAAGATCCCGAAACAGATCAGCGGGACAGTGGTGAGCAGCCCGGCCAGCGGAGCCGACAGCCCCGTGTCCTCGCGGATGGTGTCCAACAGTGGCGACACCGCGACGACGGCCGGACGCAGATTCAGCGCGACCGCGATGGTGGCGACCGCGGCTAGCAACGCGACCGTCTTCGGACGCACCGCACCCACCTCGCTGTCTGCCGCGGACATCCCGTTCGACATCCGCCGACGACGGTAACCCGCGCCCAAACGGCGAAGGAGTGATGCGGCCCGGTGCCGAACATCACCCGCCCTGCACCCGTCCCGCTGTGTTATGCATGGTGACGATGAGCGAACTTCCGGCGGTCCCCGCGCACATCCCGGTTCCGGCAGCGGCCGAGATCAGTTCTGGAATCTGGTCACTGCCCGTGCCCCTGCCTGACAATCCGCTGCGGTACGTCGTTCCGTACGCGCTCGAAGTACCGGGCGGGCTGGTCCTGGTCGACGCCGGCTGGAACGACGAGGAACCCTGGAACGCCCTCGTCGACGGCCTGTCCTCGATGGGCGCGTCGCCGCAGGACGTACGAGGGGTGCTGGTCACCCACGCCCATCCCGATCACTATGGCCTGGCGCCCCGGCTGAGGGAGATCTCCGGAGCCTGGCTCGCGCTGCATCGGGCCGATCGGCACATGCTGGCCGCCGACCGGGCCGAAGCCGACCGGATCCTTCGCGACGGTGGGCTCTGGTTGCAGCGGATGGGCGCGGCGGCGGAGGATGTCGCGGCCTGGGACGAGGTCGCAGAACTGGCGGTCTCGATGCTGTTGGCGGGCCTGCCCGACCGGGAGCTGACCCACGGCCAGGTCATTCCAGACGTGCCGGGGTTCGAGCTGACCGCGATCCATACGCCCGGTCACACCGACGGGCACGTCTGCCTGCTCGACCGCGACCGCGAGGTGGTGTTCTCCGGCG
>JBPCOF010000137.1:0-7501 GCA_051000515.1 Geodermatophilaceae bacterium | reverse complement strand
GGCGCGGGCGCTCGTACAGTGGGCTGAGTGACCCGATGGCTTCGCGTTCTCCTCGGCGTGGGGCTGATCGGTGTGCTGACCGCTATCTCGGGCAACGTGCTGGGTGTAGGCGAAGCGGACTCCCGGCGCGGCGGCGACGCCGAAGCTCGGCCCGTACCGCCGCTGGTGATGCAGGCCTACGTCAGCGCCGCAGACCGGGTCCCCGCGATGGCACCGGACTGCGCCGGGATGAGCTGGCCCGTCTTGGCCGGCATCGGTGCGGTCGAGTCCGCCCATGCCAGCGGCCGGACGCTGGCAGCCAACGGCGATATCACACCGCAGGTGATCGGACCTCGGCTGGACGGATCCGGGGTCGGCGGCAACGTCACACCGTTCCCGGACACCGACGCAGGCGTTCTGGACGGCGATCTGGAGTACGACCGGGCCGTCGGTCCGATGCAGTTTCTACCGCAGACCTGGCAGCAGTGGGGCAGGGACGGAAACGACGACGGTACGAACGATCCGCACAACATCTTCGACGCGACCCTCGGTGCCGCGGCCTACCTGTGCGGCACCGAGCCGGTCGATCTCACCGATCGGGGACAGCTGACCCAGGCGATCACCAGGTACAACCGCTCGGCCAGCTATGTCGCCGATGTGTTGGCCTACGCCGACTTCTACGCCGCGATCCCCTGACGGAGCTGGTGCCGTGTCGCCACGAGCGCAAGGCGTCGGGCAGGGTGCTGCCTACCGCGCTCCAGCCCGGCCACCGTGCGGCAGGGGGCCGCCTACCGCACCGTTGACGTCGCTCAGCCCCAGGCGCTGGTGGCCTGTCATCGCCCCGAGCCACCGAATGCACTGCTCCAGGTTGTGGATACGTGCATTTGGTGGACGGCGACGACCCCGGCCCCGCTATCAGGCGCCGTTGACGGCACGGATTCAGCTGCGGATTGCGGGTAGGAGGGTTCGCGTCACGTACTCGAGTCGCGTACCGGCGTCACCGGATCGGGTTGGACCGGCGTGAAGCGACCGCCGGCGTTGGGCCGGAACGGGTGTACGGCTACCACCGCGTCGACCTCGATCGACCCGTAGACGTGTGGGAACCACGGACCGGCCGGGTCGTCGGCGACGCCAGGCTCCCACCGCACCGGCACGGCCAGCCGTCCCGGATCGATCTGCAGCAGCACCAGATCGGCGCGACCGGCGAAGACATGGTTGGCCGGAAGGTGAACCGTGCCCGGGTCCGAGCAGTGCACGAAGCCGTCGGCCGCCAGCCCGTCAGGGGTGTAGCGGCCGGCGACCCGAGCGCGCTGCCAGTCCTCATCGGTGCAGATATGGAAGATCACTCGCCGATGATCCCCGACGCCGCGCGTGTGATGCGGGGTTCGCCACCCTCACAAGGGACTTTCTCCGGAGAAGGTGCGGTCAGGCGTGCGGCAGAAGTGACTTTCTCCGGAGAAAGTCCGGCTAGGGAGCAGCGGTCAGAGTTGGGCGATGGCCGCCAGCCGTGTCCTGAGGATCCGTACGGTGGCCTCGGCGCTGCGCGGGCCGGGCACCAGTCGCATCAACGCTGCGTACACCTCGGCGTGTGCCTGGCCGGTATGCCGGGAGTGCTCGGACACGGCGGCGGCGAGTGCCCGGCGGATGAGCATCGGGTTGACGAGGTCGACGGAACCGGCTGGAGCCGGGGATCCGGGAGCGCCGACTGAACCGCCCGAAGCCGGGAGGCCGCCAGGCCCGATCGAAGCCGAAGCCGAAGAGCCACCAGGGCCGACCGAGCCACCCGAAGCCGAAGAGCCGCCAGGGCCGACGGAGCGAGCTGGAGCCGGGGAGCTGCCAGGGCCGACGGAGCGGCCTGGAACCCCGGGGCCCACCGAGCCGACCGGGCCACCAGGGCCGACCGCGCCGGCATCCTCGACGAACTCCGACGCTGATGCGGAGCCCCGCTGCCCCAAATGGCCGACCGGATCGCCATCGACGGTGCGCCGCAGCGATCCTTTCGCCGCCCGCCGGGCGCGCTCGTCCCGGGAGCGCAGCAGGGTCGCCTCCTGCTCGGCGGTCAGCAGCCCGGGCAGGCCCAGAAAGTCGGCGTCGTCCTCGCTGAGCCCAGGCGTGCCGGTGTGCGCGGCGCCGCTGGCCAGCAGGTGCGCGAACTCCGCAGTCGCCTCCAGCGCCGTGAAGGCTCCGGTGGGCTCCAGCCGCTCAGCCCGCTCCTCGAACTCAGTGACATCCTCCACTGTGGACGATTTCCGGACGAGGATGTGGTCGCGTTCCTCCTCGAGCTTGGCGGCCAGGGCCAGCAGATTCCGTACGGCCGGAAGAAAGATCGTGGCCGTCTCGCCACGACGGCGCGACCGTACGAACCGACCGACGGCCTGGGCGAAGAACAGTGGGGTGCAGGCACTTGTGGCATACACCCCGACAGCCAGCCGGGGAATGTCCACACCCTCGGCCACCTGTCGTACGGCCACCAGGAACCGCTGCTCAGGATTCTCGATGAAAGACTCGATCCGTTTGGAGGAGTCCGGTTCGTCGGAGAGCACCAAGACCGGCTTGATCCCGGTCAACCGGAGCAGGACGTCGGCGTACGCACGGGCGTGCTCCTGATTCGAGGCGAGGACCAGACCGCCGGCATCGGGCATCCGACCGGAGCGCAGCTCGTCAAGCCGATGATCGGCGGCGGCCAGAACGTGTGGCATCCAGCCGCCTTCGGGACTCAATGCCGTGCGCCAGGCAGCCTGCTCGGTGATCCGGGACAGGTCCGAGTTGCCGAGGGTGGCCTCGAGGACGGCACCTGCCGAGTTCTCCCAGCGCGAGACCCCCGAATAAGCGGCGAACAGCACCGGGCGTACGACGCCGTCGGCCAGCGCGTCCTTGTAGGCGTAGCTGAAGTCCGCGACCGACACCTCCTCACCGTCAGAGGCGGCGTCATAGCGGATGTGCGGGATCCGGGCCTGGTCGCTGCGAAACGGCGTACCGGTGATCGACAACCGTCGTCTGGCCGGCTCGAAGGCGTCCACCGCCGCCGTACCCCACGACAGGGCATCGCCGGCGTGATGGATCTCGTCGAAGATGACCAACGTGGACCGGGCGTCGGTCCGAGCCCGGTGCAGCGCAGGCTGGGCGGCGACCTGTGCATAGGTCACCACGGCTCCGTGGGCATCGGTGGGCAGTCGCTCGCCGTTCGGCACGGCATCCAGGCGAAAGCCCGCTCGCACGGCCGCAGTTCGCCATTGCGTGCGGAGGTGGTCGGTCGGTGTGACGACCACGATCCGGCGGATGACACCGAGGTCCCAGAGCTGGCGCGCGGTGGCCAGGGCGTACGTCGTCTTGCCGGCACCCGGGGTGGCGGTCACCAGCCAGTCGCGCGGCTTGGCGTCGAGATAGGCCTGCATCGCGGCCCGCTGCCAGGACCGAAGCGCGGGGAGGGACACGATCGCCCACCCTAGGTCGGCGGTAGGACACCGACCGCGCCCGGTCCCGCTCCGCACCGAAGTTTCTATTGGGTGGGGAAGGGGGACTGCCACCACCAGGGGTCCTCCCTGAGTTCGACCGTGTCGACCCACTTGACCCACCAGAAACCGCGTCGACCGGGAGCGATCAGGCGGACCGGGGCGCCATGTCCGGGGGTGAGCGGCCGCCCGTTCAGTTCCGTGGCCAGCCACAGTTCACCGGCGTCGCCAACTGGAAATCTACGGTCGTACCCGGTCGTGCTGGTCACCCAGATGCTGCTCGCGGAGCGGACCCGGGTGGGATCGAGCAGGTCCGTCAGCGGTACGCCGCGCCAGGTGGCTCGCGCGTACCAGCCGTTCGTACAGTCCAGGGTGGCCACTACCTCGGCTGCCGTCGGCCATTGGGACAGAGCCACATTCGAGTACGGCTGCCCGTCAATGGTGACCACGTGGATGGTTGGGTCGAGGGCGGGTACGTCGTCGAACAGCCAGATCGTCACCGGCATCTGCGCGGGCGCTAGCTCGTGGGACCCGGTCGCCCGCCGGTCCGCGGCGGGGGAACCCGTGAGCCGGCTGGCTCCCTCGACGACGAGATAGGCGGCCCCGGCGCTAGCGGCCAGTCCGGTGGTCTGCAGCAGGTGTCGCCGGGACAGGTCCGTACGGCGCGGCCCTTGCCGGCGGTGGTGACTGACGACGTGCCAGCCGATCAGCGGTACGGCAATCAGCGCGGCACCGACGTGGATCTGCATCGGGGTCAGACCGGCGTAGGTCCGGAAGCCACCGAGCACCGCGACGACGCCGGCGACTAGGCAGAGCGCCAGGATGCCGAGCATGGTCAGGCTGGCGATTGCCTTGCGTGGAGCCCGGGCGATCACGGCGTTCTTCCAGGGGATGAGGACCACCAGCGCGAGTCCGGTCACGCCGTGCGCCACCGTCGTGATGGCCGCGGGCACCGGCGTACCGATCCCGAAGGCCAGCCATCCGGTCACGAACGAGCCGACCAGAGCGACGAACAACGCCAGGTTCGTCCGCCGCCCCGCCCGCCGGAACGCCCCCCGTACGCCGCCAACGCCCCGCATCCCCCGATGATCCCCGCCTCCGCCAACACTCGACGGTTATGCGCATAACCGTCACCGATCGGCCCCATTTTCGACGGTTATGCGCATAACCGCGGCCGGCTTGGGGGCACGTCCGTACCGAGCGTCTGGGCGAAGAGGCTGACCCGCAGCTCCTCCAGAATCCAGCGATCGTCTCGAGGTCGGCATCCAGAGCGCCAGACGACGGCCTGCTGTCCACCAGCTGCCGGTACTCCTCGGTCAGCGACTCGACGGTCGCCTGCCAGGCAGCATCGCGGGCCGTCAATGGAGCAGGTCATCTTAGCCTTCATGTTCGCGCACACCAACAGACATGTGTAGAACATGTATGATCATGCGCATGACACACATGCTCCAGGTACGAAACGTGTCCGCCGAGACGTTGGCGTTGCTCAAGCAGCGGGCCAAGTCAGCTGGCATGTCGTTGTCGGACTATGCCCGCAAGGAACTGGAGCGAGTGGTCTCGGCGCCGACCGTCGAGCAGCTCTTCGAGGCGGCACAGGCTCGATCCAACCGGTTCTCAGCTGACGATGTCGTGGGTGCCGTGCGGGAGGGTCGGGCCGAGCTGTGACATCTGCATCAGCGGTGACAAATAGCGGTCGTGAGCACATACGCCGGATGCCCGATGTCGCACAGACCGATGGCTAGCCACCTGGTCGTGGATGCCTCGGTCCTGGTGACCGCACTTGGTGAGGGGGGAGCCACCGGAGCCGTGGCCAGGGAGGCCCTGCGCGGTCATGGTGACGTGCACGCGCCGCATCTCATCGACGTGGAGGTCACGCATGCGTTGCGCGGGATGGTTCGCCGGCGGGTACTCAGCGCCGCCGCGGCTGGTGAGATCCTCGCCGCGGCCCTGACCTACCCGCTCACCCGCTGGGGGCTAGTCGGGCTCATGCCGCGGGCATGGGAGCTACGAGACACGGTGACTTCGTACGACGCCGCCTACGTCGCCCTGGCCGAGGCGCTGGACGCGGACCTGCTGACCTTTGATACCCGCCTGCAACAAGCCAGCGGGCCGAACTGCCGGATATCAGTCCCTGGCTGATCTCCGCCGAGTCTGCCGGGCCGTACGGCGTGCGTGCGTCCTTCATGCCTCGTGAGACCAGGAAGGGCCGCTCCACCGCCCGGGACACCGACACGAGCGCTGTTGTGAAGTCCTAGGAAGCCCCGCGCGCGACAGCGCGCTTCTCGGAATGCCTCCCGATCACTAACGTGCAAGACACGGCGCCAGTGAAGACCTCGTGCGCTCGATCAAGACCGTTCCGGCTCGCACGCTGGCCTACGAGTGCGCGCGCCCTCCGCTTCAGGCGGCTGCTTCGCAACAGCCCGGCCGTACTGCTCCGGGCCGGTGGCTTCCTGGACACGATGGTCGAAGGCGTTACCGGCGTCTTCTTCGAGCGCGCCGAGCCATGGGCGATCGCGGCGGCGATCCGGCAGCTGCCGGCCGTGCCGGACAAGGCTGAGAGCATGGCGCATGCGGAGAACTTCAGCGACGAGGTGGTCCAGGCGCGGATGCGGGCAGTGATCGCCGAGGTCCTGGCCTAGGTCCTGGCCGGGCCCTGCTTCGGAGCTGCTGGGTCTGCTGTCGGAGCCGACCGCTAAGAATGGCGGGCATGAGCGAGAAGTACCTCGGCAAGATCGCCGCCCTGCTGCGCAAGGCCGAATCGACCGACAACGAGCACGAGGCCGATGCCTATCTGCAGGCCGCCCAGCGACTTGCCGCCCTCTCCTCGGTGGATCTGGCCGTCGCCCGGGCCCACATCAGCTCCGCGGAGAAGCGCCCGACGCCGACGCAGCGGGCCGTCGAGATCGGAGAGCCGGGCAAGCGCGGGCTGAAGACCTACGTGGCGCTGTTTCTCGAGATCGGCCGGGCCAACAACCTGACCTGCGACATCGCGTCCAACTCCAGCCGAGTCTTCGCATACGGGTTCGACACCGACATCGATGCCGCCCAAGCGCTCTACGCCTCGCTGGTCGTCCAGATGGTCCGGGCCTCGGATGCCTACATCAAGTCCGGGCAGTACGCCGAGGAGCTGGTCGCCCGCCAGGTCCGGGTCGAGGGCAGCGGCCGCTACAGCTGGTGGGCCGGTGCCATGCGCTACGACTACGTCGAGCAGGAGCGTCCGGTCCATCCCAGCACTGCGCGGATCAACTTCCAGTCCGCCTTCGCCGCCCGGATCGGCAAGCGGCTGGCTGCGGCAACCAAGGCGGCGCAGGAGCAGGCGGTGGCCCAGGACCGGGGCACCGGTGTCGAGCTGGTGCTTCGAGCTAGAGAGGTCGAGCTGGCCGACCACTACAAGGCGACCTCCACGGCCCGTGGTTCCTGGCGCGCGTCCTCGACGGCCGGCTACGCCGAGCTGTCCCGGCGGGCCGGTGATCGAGCCGGCCGTGTTGCCCGGCTCGGCGGGGAGAAGGCGATCGGCGGACAGCAGCGCCGGATCGGGGCCTGAGCCGGCTGCGATGCGCGACAGCCAGCGGCGCGCGAGCGCCGCACTCTTGGCGTTTAGCCAGCGACCGCCAACCCGGTTCACTCCGCTCCTCGCTCAGCATGCGATGACCGGCGGCCCTGCCGGAGTTCTACGGTGATCACGTGCATCACTGCCAGCGCCCGCGGCCCCGTCAATGGTCAGCGGGGCGAAGCGGGTCACCGAGGTTGAGTTCACCTGCCCCGGCTCGCCCCGCTCGGCGACAACCAGGAGGCCTCGGAGTGGTTTTCGGGGTGGAAAGTGGGACTGGACCGTGGACGGCCGATGACGGAGGCTGAGCCGGCTGCGATGCGCGACAGCCAGCGGGCCAAGGTCTATGACGCGGAGAACCTGGTGCACCGGATCTTCGACCGATCAGCGCAGTTCCCGGTCGTCGAGGCGGCCGGCTCGCGGCTGACGCTGCCGGTCGAGCGGCACTTCGCGACGCTGGAGGCGGTCCAGGCCTATGTCGATGCCGTACTCGCGGCGGCCGCCGTACGAGCACGCTGGC
>JBPCOF010000128.1:0-12597 GCA_051000515.1 Geodermatophilaceae bacterium | reverse complement strand
TCGGTCGTGACATAGACGGTGCCATCGGTGTCGACGCGCCCCCATCGGGGTCGGTCAGGTTCCTCGCTTGACATGGGGCGCATTCTCACACGGACGCGTGATGGCCGCCCTTCGGCGCAGATCCGATGGCCAACTCCGGCGCAGATCCGATGGCCGACAATGAGACGGTGATCCTCGCCGCGGCCGGCTGTTCTCAGCCGCCAATGCTGCATCCGGAGCTGGACTCGACCGACGACCGCTGCTGGGCGCCGCGAAGGCGCGTGCTGGCCATCGTCGGACCGACCGCCACCGGGAAATCCGATCTCGCCGTCGACGTAGCCGAGAGGGTCGGCGGCGAGGTCGTCAACGCGGATTCCATGCAGCTGTATCGGGGGATGCACATCGGCACCGCGAAACTCAGCGCCGAGCAGCAGCGAGGTGTCCCACACCACCTTCTGGACATTCTCGACATCACCGAGACGGCAACCGTTGCTGCCTACCAGGGAGCAGCGAGAGCCAGTGTGAACGGCATCCTCGATCGCGGTGGCACGGCGATACTGGTTGGCGGTTCGGGCCTGTATCTTCGTGCCGCGCTTGATGATCTGGACTTTCCAGGCACCGATCCCGTCGTGCGGGCGGAGTTGGAGGCCGAGCTCGCCGCCCATGGTTCTATCCCACTGCATGCACGATTGGCTCGCGTGGATCCAGCGGCGGCTGCCGCGATCCATCGGCACAACGGGCGCAAGATCGTTCGAGCTCTCGAGGTCATTGCGTTGACCGGTCAGCCCTTCCGTGCATCGATGCCCGAGCCGCGCGATCGTTACCGGGCCGCCTGGATCGGCCTAGACGACGATCCGGATTCCCTCGACCATCGGGTCGCTGCCCGAGTCGACCGCATGTGGGCCGCCGGCCTGGTCGAGGAGGTCGAGCGGTTGGTCGGTGTCGGGCTGCGGAACGGGGTGACGGCCAGCCGCGCGCTCGGGTACGCGCAGGTCCTGCGTCACCTCGACGGCGAACTGTCCAGCGACCAGGCGCGGCTGATCACCCAACAGGCGACGCGGCGGTTCGTCCGCCGGCAACGGTCGTGGTTTCGCCGCGAGAGCCGGATCCACTGGCTGGACGCCGGCGATCCGAGTCTCGTCGCGCACACGGTCGACGCACTGAACGCACCTATGATCGACTCGTGACGCGGTTTCTCAAGGGACATGGGACGGAGAACGACTTCATCCTGCTGCCCGATCTCGCGGAGCTGGATCCGAGGGAATCAGTCCCGCCGCTGACGCCCGAACAGGTACGGCGGCTCTGTGACCGGCACGCGGGGATCGGCGCCGACGGCGTGTTGCGGGTGCTGCCCGTCGGCACGGCCACCGAAACCGAAGGCCTGGACACCGCAGCGGCCCGCTGGTTCATGGACTACCGCAATGCCGACGGGTCGGCTTCGGAGATGTGCGGTAACGGCGCCCGGCTCTTCGCCCGGTATCTGTATGACGCCGGCCTGGAGACTGCGGATTCATATGACCTGGCCACCCGCGGCGGCGTACGGCGGGTCAGCATGTCCGCCGGTCGCGGGGTGTCCGTCGACATGGGGCCGGCCACCTCAGGAGTGGCGTCGGTGGCCGGGGTCTCTGGTGCGGAATTCGGTGGCCAGCAGGTGTCCTTGACCAATCCGCACCTGGTCTGCGTCACCGATGTCGCGGTCGGTGCTCTGGATCTGTCCTGTGCACCGATCGTCGACACCAACCTGTTCCCGGACGGGGTGAACGTCGAATTCGTCAACCTGCTGTCCGGCGACAACTTGCTTTCCGGCGACAACTTGCTTGCCGGCGACAACTTGCTTGCCGGCGACGCAGACCCGCCGCGGGTTCGGATGCGGGTGCACGAACGCGGGGTGGGGGAGACGCGGTCCTGCGGTACCGGCGCATGCGCGGTCGCCGCCCATGTCCTGAGTCGAATCGGGCGAGACACCGGCCCGGTCATCGTCGAGGTACCCGGCGGTCTGCTGACGGTGTCGGTCACGCCGGAGACCACCGTTCTCGGCGGCCCGGCAGTATTCGTTGCCTCCGGCGACATCGATCCCGACTGGTGGGCCCGCATTCCGCAGTGAGAGCGGTCTCCCGATGGGGTCAGACGCGCCCTACCTCGCTGTCTTCGGCCGGCTCGCGGTGGGCGTCGTACTCCATCGGGAGGTCACGCATCGTCCGGAGGGGACTCAGAAAGACCGGCAGAAACGCGAGAATGGAGCCGAGCGCCGCGATCCACAGGGTGGGCAGAACCCCGAGCCAGGCACCCAGACTGCCGCCAACCAGGCCACCGAGCGGCATCGTGCCGTACACCAGGAAGCGGATGGAGGCGTTCATCCTACCCAGCAGCGGGATCGGACACAGTCGCTGACGGAAGCTGACCTGCACGATGTTGTAGAGCACGACGAGGTAGCTGACGCCGGCCCAGGACACGGGCAGCAGGATTTCTGGCGGGCCCAATGCAGAGAGGGGCACCAGTGCTGCGAACGGGATCAGCAGCCCAGCGGCCAGCACGATCGATCGACCGTCCCCGAAATACTTCGCGAACCGAGTTGTCGTCGCTGCGCCGATCAGTCCACCGACGGCACCGGCGGAGAAGGTCAGGCCGATCTGAGTGGAATCGAAGCCGAGTTCGCGGACCATGAACAGGACCAACATGGTCGCTTTGACTGTCGAGAAGAAGTTCGACGTTCCCGTGCACGCCACGATCCGGCGCAGCAGTGGGTGACGCAGAACGAAGCTCAGCCCCTCACCGATCTCGACCCGCAACGAGCGCCGGGTGCTTCGGTCGTGGACCGGTTCCTGGTGTCGGATCCTGCCGATGAACCAGGCCGATGCGAGGAAGCTCACCGCGTCGAAGAGGAACATCATCGGAGCACCGAGGACTTTTATCAGGAGGCCAGCAGCGCCGGGACCGGCCACCTGGGCGACGGATTGGCTGATGGCCAGCTTGGAGTTGCCCTCCACGATCTGGGACTTGTCCACGATCGAGGGCAGATAGCTCTGATAGGCGACATCGAAGAACACTGTCGCGATGCCGGTGACCAGGGCGACGGCGAACAACTGCCAGAGGGTGAGCACGTCGAAGGCGTAGGCCAGCGGCAGAGAACCCAGCGCCAGGGCACGGACCAGATCGTTGACGACCAGGACGCGCTTGCGCCGCCACCGGTCGACCCAAGCGCCGGCCGGTAGGCCGATCACCAGGAACGCAAGGGTCTCCAGCGTGATCAGGACGCCCATCTCGAACTCGGTGGCCGACAGGGTGATCACGGCGAGTATGGGCAGCGCGATCTGGGTGATCTGCGTGCCGATCTGGCTGATCGTCTCGGCCGCCCACAACTGGCGGAAGTCGTGATGATGGATCAGGCTGCGCTGCGGCGGTGGTTCGAGCGTGGTCATCGCTGAGATCCTCGACTGAGTGGGTTGCTGTGCCGACCCGGTTTCGCAGACGGCGTCGACAAGTGGCTCCGTCGAGCTTCGATCACTGATTGGGAAATGTCAATCACTAAACCCGCAGTCAGTAGAATCGCGGCATGGCCGAGCCCGAGTCCTTGCACGAGGGGCACGTCCCGCACGGTCAACGGCGTCCGGCCACCGAAGCGCAGGCCCGAGCCCTGGCCTCGGGTACCCGGCTGCGAATCCTACGATTGTGCTTGTCCCAGGCGCTCACCAACAAGGAGCTCGCCACCCGGTTAGGCAAGCACCCGGCCTCGGTGCTGCACCATGTCCGTACCCTCGTGGATACCGGATTTCTGGCCCCCGAGCCGGCCCGCCGCGGCTCTCGCGGCGCCCGAGAGGTTCCCTATCGGGCTACCGGACTGTCCTGGCTGGTCGAGCTTGGTGACCGTCCACCGGGACAGACCGATGCCCTGCTGGAGGCCTTTCTCGAGGAAGTGGATGCGGTCGGCCAGGCTCAGCTGGAGAGCACCCGACTCGGGCTTAGGCTGCCACCGGACGAGATCGAGGAACTCCGGCTGCGCCTGCACCAGTTGCTGGACGAATTCGCTCATCGTCGGATCGATCCCGCGGGAACACGGTGGTCGGTCTATGTCGGGATGCACCCCGAATCCGGCTAACCACGTGCCAGAGCTGCCAAGTCATGTCAGGCTGGGAAGAACATGACTGCTGCCAGCCACCCCGCCAGCTCGAGTTCCGCGGACGTCGACACCGACGCCGACCTCCTGCTCGACAGGTCCGACGGCATGGTCGGGGCCGATGACGGCGAGTACGTTCTCGGTCTCGATCGCGAAGACGACGGCGAGCCCGACGATTCGCCGGACGCGGATACCTCTCGGACGACGTCGAGAATCGAGTCGACCGGGGAGCGCGACCTGGCCGACCGGGTGGCGCTTCGCCGCGTCGCCGGGCTGTCGACCGAACTCGCCGATGTCACGGAGGTGGAGTACCGGCAACTCCGCCTTGAGCGGGTCCTGCTGGTTGGCGTCTGGACCGAGGGCGGTTCTGGCGCGGCCGATCGGTCACTGGCCGAACTCGCCGCACTGGCCGAGACCGCCGGCTCAGAAGTCCTCGACGGCGTCATCCAACGGCGCGACCGCCCGGATCCGGCGACCTACGTCGGGTCCGGCAAAGTGGCCGAGATCCGCGAGCTGGTCGTAAACACCGGCGCTGACACGGTCATCTGCGACGGCGAGCTCTCGCCGAGCCAGCTTCGTAACCTCGAGCAGAAACTCAAGGTCAAGGTGGTCGACCGGACTGCCCTGATCCTGGACATCTTCGCCCAGCACGCACGCAGCCGGGAGGGCAAGACGCAGGTGGAGCTGGCCCAGCTCAACTACCTGGTGCCACGGTTGCGCGGCTGGGGGGAGACCCTGTCCCGCCAGGCCGGTGGCCGTGCCGGCGGCGGCGTCGGCCTGCGCGGACCGGGGGAGACCAAGCTGGAGACCGACCGGCGCCGGATCCGGTCCCGGATCGCGAAACTCCGCCGGGAACTCGCGCACATGGAGGGGACCCGAAGAACCCAACGGCGCAGCCGCGATCGCAACGATGTTCCCTCGGTAGCCATCGCCGGGTACACCAACGCCGGCAAGTCCAGCCTGCTCAACGCGCTGACCGGAGCGGGCGCGCTGGTTCAGGATGCACTCTTTGCCACCCTGGATCCGACCGTACGGCGTACGCGCACCCAGGACGGCCGCGAGTTCACCCTCTCCGACACCGTGGGGTTCGTCCGCCATCTCCCACATCAGCTCATCGAGGCATTTCGGGCCACCCTCGAGGAAGTCAGCGGCTCGGATCTCATTCTGCATGTGGTCGATGGAGCCGACGCCGATCCAATCGGCCAGATCAACGCCGTACACGAGGTGCTCGGCGAGATCGACGCGCTCGACGTCCCCGAGATCATCGTCGTGAACAAGACCGACGCGATGACACCGGAGGCGGTCACCCGACTTCGGGCGGCCCTGCCCGATGCGCTCTGGGTCAGTGCCCGAACCGGTGACGGAATGGATGTCCTGGGGGATCGGCTGGCGCTTGCTCTGCCCCGACCAGAGTTCCAGGTGGAGGTTCTCCTGCCCTACGACCGTGGCGACCTGGTGGCCCGCCTGCATCGCGACGGCGAGGTGCTCACCGAGGTGCACGAGCCAGCGGGCACCCGGCTGTCGGCCAACGTCGGTCCTGAATTAGCGGCTGCACTGGCCGACCACGCCGCGCGCTGAAGGTCACGAACGGGTCACACGGCCGGTACCCTGAGCCGGTGACTGTCGGTCCCCGCGCCGACCGGCCTCTGGGCCTGGCAGTACGACCGTCCCTGACGCTGGTCCTGGTGTCCTTCGCCGTGGCGATCTGGCTCACCATGGACGTGATCTTGAGCGGGCCCGTGTCGCGATTCGACGACGTCGTGGCTGACCTGATCGGCCCGTGGCAGATCGGGGACGACAACCCGCTGGTGTACGGGATCTGCTGGACGATCACCCAGATCGGCGGTCAGCGGGCGCTGATCCTGATCGTCATGGCGGTCATGGTCGGCTACCTGTGCTGGACCCGACGGACGCTGCAACCCCTCGTTCGTACGCTGCTGGCCCTGATCCTGCTGACGATCACGGTGTACGCGTTCAAGTACGGACTGGGCCGGACGGCTCCTGAGTTTCCGGGGGGGTCGTTCCTGCACCGCGACGGGCAGAGCTATCCCTCCGGGCATACGGCCAATGCCGTGCTCATGTGGGGGCTGGCGACGTGGCTTGCCGTCTACTACGGCCTGCCGGCGCGGGTGCAGCGCTTGTTCGCGACCTTGTTCGTCGTCTCGCCGATCGCCTCCGCGGTGACCATGCTGCTGCTGAACTTCCACTGGGTCACCGACCTGGTCACCGGTGCGGCCGTGGGCTTGATCCTGCTGTGGGTGGTGCACGTGGTCTTCGACGGGCCGCTGGGCAGGTGGACCGGTGTCCCGGACGCTCGAGCCGATCGCACACCGACGAGTTCGGTACCTGCCTGACCCAGTCCTGGCTGTAACATGCTGCTGTGCAGCGAAGCCGGATGGGCAGCGCTGTGTTCTGTCTGGGGCTGCTGGTGATCGCGGCACCCGCGGGGGCCGAGTCGTCCGTCGACTACGGCCCGCCCACCAGCCAATGCACGATCACCGATCCGGAGATCGACGAACTGTCCGGGCTGGCCGCCCTGCCCAGCGGGGACCTGCTCCTCGTGGAGGACAGCGCGCCGGAGCCCCGGCCCGGTGCGACGTCGGTCCTGATGTACCGGCTGGACTCCACGTGCGCGGTGCAGGACGGCGTTGTCGAGTTCGACCAGGATCCGCGCGACATCGAGGACCTTGCTTTCCAGGACAACACCGTGTGGTTTGCCGACATCGGTGACAACAGCCAGACCCGGCCAAATGTCGCCCTGATCTCGGTCGGCTACGACGCGGCCGTACCGCAGGGGCAGGCTGATGCCCCCGTGGTGTTCCGGCTCGGTTATCCGGATGGGCCGCACGATGCCGAAGCCCTGTTGCTGGCACCGGATGGCATTCCGTACATCGTGACCAAGGAGCTGTCCGGGCGCTCAGTGGTCTACCGGCCGGCTGGCCCGCTCGACCCCTCGGCCGAAGTCGGCCTGGAGAAGGTGGCGGAGCTGGAGTTCACCATGACCGGGACGCCAGGCGGACCGGTGGGCCGGGCCGGTCAACTGCTCGTGACCGGCGGCACGGTCGCTGCCGACCGCAGCCGTATCGCGCTTCGCACCTACACCGACGCCTATGTCTGGACGCTGGCCGACAACGACGTGGCTCGGGCGCTGCAATCAGACCCGATCGCCGTCATCGCCCTCCCGGACGCGCCTCAGGGGGAGGCGATCAGTTTCGCCCCCGATTCGCGCAGCCTGCTCGTGGGGAGCGAGGGGGTGAACAGCGTGATCACCGCCGTACCGGCCACGTCCCCGCCGGAACAGACGCAGACGGATACCGCCGGCAGGGCCGACCCCGGCGCGGGGACGGCGTCGGCTGACCGGGCTGCCCCCGATTCCGCGTCGAGCGAAGTGACCGCCGGTCTGATCGCAGTTGCCATGGTGGCCGTCGTGGCCGGTGCTACCTGGCTGGCCAGGCGCATCCGCCGGAACAGCTCCCCTCGGTGACTGAGACGGCATGACGTGCTGAAACGTCAGGCCGCCTTTACAACCAGACGCACAGCGTTTGAGCTGTGCTCTCTCAGATCTTGCGAAGAACGCTGACCACGCGCCCGAGGACCGTGGCGTCATCGCCGGCAATCGGTTCGTAGGCGGCGTTGTGCGGCAGCAACCAGACGTGGCCGCCTTGACGCTTGAACGTCTTGACCGTCGCCTCACCGTCGATCATGGCGGCCACGATCTCACCGGACTCGGCGTTGGGCTGCTGGCGCACGACGACCCAGTCCCCGTCGCAGATGGCCGCCCCGACCATCGAGTCCCCGACGACGCGGAGCAGGAAGAGCGTGCCCTCACCGACGATCTCGCGCGGCAGCGGAAACACGTCCTCGATGGCCTGCTCGGCCAGGATCGGACCGCCGGCGGCGATCCTCCCGACCACCGGCACGTAGGACGGCTTCGGCAGGCGTTGCTCCTCCTCGGAAGTCACGTCCTGGGCTGTGGCATTTACGGCACCGGCGTTGAACGCGCTCCCTGCCCCTGAGCTGCCGGCTGCGATGTCGTCCGCGGTCTCCTCCGGCGTACGAACATCCAATGCTCGAGGCCGGTTCGGATCACGGCGCAGGTAGCCCTTGCGTTGCAAGGTGCTCAACTGATGCGCGACCGAGGACGCCGAGGACAGCCCAACCGCCTCACCGATCTCCCGGACCGACGGCGGGTAGCCCCGGCGATCGATCGAGTCTCTGATCACCTCGAGGACGCGACGCTGGCGAACGGTCAGCCCGTCGCCGCCCTCGGACCGGTCGGGGAACGTCTGCACGTTGTTGTCAGTGGCTGTGCCGCCCTTGGCAGTGCCGCCCTTGGCAGTGCCGCCCTTGGCAGTGCTGCCCTTGGCTGTGCCGCTCTGTTTGCTCACCGTTGCGCCTCCCAGCTGCCGGTTCACTGACGGCACGGTAGCCCGTCGAGACGTCATGTTCAAACATGTGTTCGAACGACACGCCGGGCCTCGCAGCCGCCATCGTGACGGCGATCCAGGTTGCGGCGCATCCCGGCGCAGGGTTTCACGAGCCGCCGGCCAGCCGAAACCTCAGGTGCTGGCCCGGCCTGGCTTGGGCGGCGTGGTCCACGTCGGCTCGACCGACCACTGCGATGACCGGATACCCACCGGTCACCGGGTGATCGGCGAGGAACAGGGTCGGCTGACCATCGGGGGTGACCTGTAGCGCGCCGACGACCATTCCCTCGCTGGGCAGTTCGTCGGTACGGGATCGCTCGAGGATCGGACCGGACAACCGCATCCCCACCCGATTCGATTCGCCGGTGACCTCGTACCGATCGTGCAGCAGAGCGCGCAGCGCCGCGTCGGTGAACCAGTCGTCGCGCGGGCCGACGCGTACGGACAGGGTGAGCTCTCCGTCAGGCGGCTCGGCGACGGCCGCCAGATCGAGATCGGGAGCGGGGCCGTAGGGCGTACCGATCGGCACGACGTCGCCGGCCCGCAGCGGATCCGGTCCGATCCCGGACAAGATGTCCGTGCTCCGGGACCCGAGCACCGCCGGGGTCCGGACGCCGCCTCGAACCGCGAGATAGCTGCGCATTCCTCGCCGGGGACTGCCAAGTGCAACCACCTCGCCAGATCTGAGTGCGAGTGGCGCGTTGATGCCGTACAAGATCCCGCCTACGGTGATCGGGCTGGGTGCGCCGGAGACGGCGATGAGCAGGTCGTGCTCCGCTCGCACCGCCAGACCGCCGAGTGTCACTTCCAGGGTTGCGTCGTCTTCGAGGTTGCCGACCAGCCGATTCGCCAACCGGTGCGACCGGCGATCGGCAGCACCGGACCTCCCGATACCGAGTTGGGCGAAGCCTGGTCGTCCGGCGTCCTGCACGGTCGTCAATGGCCCAGTTCGCAGTACGAAGAGCTGCCGATGGTCCGTGGAGTTGGCTGCGCTCATGTGCAGTCCACGAAGCGGACGGCTACGCCAGGCCGCAACTGCGCTGGTGGATCGGCGTCCAGGTCGAACAAGGTCACCGTCGTACGGCCGATCAGCTGCCAGCCGCCGGGCGAAGTGCGCGGATAGACGCCGCTGAATTCACCGGCCAGACCGATGGATCCGGCAGGAACACTGGTGCGCGCTGTGTGCCGGCGTGGGATCGACAGGGCATTCGGGGTCACGAGATAGCCGAACCCGGGAGCGAAGCCGCAGAAGGCTACCTGCCACTCGGTACCGGTGTGCCATCCGATGAGTTCATCGCGGGTCATGTCCGTTTGGATCAGCACGTCGCCGATGTCTGGCCCGTCGTAGCGGGCCGGGATCTCGACGACCGCGCCCGGCGGTCTTGGTCGGGAAGCCGGCCGGAGCCTGCGTACGGCGTTCGCAACTGCGCTCAGGGTGCTGCGATCGAGATCGCAGTGCAGCAGGACCGTGCGTGCGGCGGGCACGCACTCCAGGACCCCGGGCGGCGGTTGTGCACGCAGCGCCGAGGCAAGGGTCAGCACCGAGTCCAGATCATCGAGTTCGACCAGGAGCGCGCTTTCCCCGACGGTCAGGATCCGCAGGATTCGCAACTCAGCCCCCTCGACGGGTCAGTGGGAACATATGTTCGGAAAATGAGCCTTGGATCTGGGTTTTTGTCGGAGCCACCTGGTAGACATCGCACAGACGTTCGATCGAACAACCGTTCGATCTCCTTTCCTGGGCGTCTGTGTTGAGGAGGATCCCATGCTTGCCACCTTGGAGCGCCCCGTCAGGCAGCCGGTCTGCCGTCCAGTCGAGGCGTTGACCATCCGCGCTGTCAGACCTCCATCGGCCGAACCGATCCGGCTGCGTGTGGTCCCTCCCCGGACTGAATGCCCGGCGGCTGTGGGGCTCCTGCCTCTTCCGGCCCGTGGCCGACTCGATGCTCGGCCAGTGCCCACCGGGCGCATGCGTCTGACGATGCGTGCCCGCCGATTGCTTGCCGGCCTGGCATTCTTCGGCTGCGCCGCTCTGGGAGTTGTGGCTGTAGATGTTGCCTCAGCGCTGGCCCCGTTCTCCACCTCGACGTCCTACGTCGCCCAGCAAGCGCCCTATGTCGATTCTGGCGCCGAATCGGGCTCCGGTGGGCTGGTGCCCGCGGCTGGAACGTCGGTCATTGTCGGCGCCGGGGACACGCTGTGGAGCTTGGCGGAGCGGGTGGATCCAGCCGCCGACCCACGAGACGTCATCGCGGCGATCATGCGACTCAACAGCCTGGACTCCTCGGTTCTGCAGGCCGGTCAAGTCCTGCTCGTGCCGTGATCGAGGGTAGGCGCGCCTCGCGACACGCCGAAGCTGGCCCAATGACGAATCTGCTTGTGTGTTCTGGTGCATCGATCTATGGTCAACCCCTACATCTAGTGGTTACACTGATGTAGTTAGTCCACAAGTTGGGGTTTCCTACCCACAGTTCGCCCACAGGTGACGCACAGCTTCTCCGCTGCGTCGTCCACAGGACCGCTGCGGGAGCACCCCACGATGTCCGAGAGGGTTGCCCATGCGGTGTCCGTACTGCCGTCACCCTGACTCCCGAGTCCTGGATTCCCGTGAGGTCGACGAGGGGCAAGTCATCCGGCGTCGCCGGTCGTGTACGGAGTGCTCCCGCCGCTTCACCACCGTCGAGGAGGCGACCCTTGCGGTGATCAAGCGTAGTGGAGTCACCGAGCCCTTCGCCAGGTCGAAGGTGGTCGCCGGCGTCCGCCGCGCCTGCCAGGGTCGACCGGTCGACGAGGACGCGCTGGCAAAGCTGGCCCAGGAGGTCGAGGACGCGGTCCGCGCCAGTGGGGTCGCCGAGATCCCCAGTGGTGAGGTCGGCCTGGCCATCCTCGGACCACTGCGTGAACTCGACGAGGTCGCCTACTTGCGCTTTGCCAGCGTCTACAACTCCTTCACCTCAGCTGCTGACTTCGAAGCAGCCATCGCCGATCTGCGGCGCTCGAACGATCCCAAGCACACCCCAGCAAGCGTTTAGAGAGGACGACCGTGACCGACATCGCGCATTCCCCAGCCCCAGGTATCAAGCGGGCCGCGAGCTACCCGGCGAAGGGGTTGGTCGTCGAGCGGGTGCACACCACTCCCGGCGTGCACCCCTATGACGAGGTCAGCTGGGAACGCCGCGATGTCGTGATGACGAACTGGCGCGACGGCTCGATCAACTTCGAGCAGCGCGGGGTGGAGTTCCCCGACTTCTGGAGCGTCAACGCGGCCAACATCGTCACCACCAAGTACTTCCGCGGGGCGGTCGGCACCGGTCAGCGTGAATCGAGCCTGCGCCAGTTGATCGACCGGGTGGTGCTGACCTATACCGCCGCCGGCCGGGACAACGGCTACTTCGCCTCGCCGGAGGACGTCGAGATCTTCGAGCATGAGCTCACCTGGATGCTGCTGCACCAGGTGTTCAGCTTCAACTCACCGGTCTGGTTCAACGTGGGGACCTCCTCTCCGCAACAGGTATCGGCTTGCCAGCCCTATGACGCATTGGTCAGTACGCCCGCCGGTCTCGTTCCAATTGGCAAGCTCGTTGAGGACAACGCGGTCGGCATGAAGGTCTACGACGCGGAGGGGTTGACCCGAATCGTGGCGACAAAAGCGAATGGCGTGAAGGACGTTTTACGTCTGCACACCAAGGCCGGCCACACCCTGGACGTGACCGGAGATCACTTGGTCTGGAAGTCGGACGAGGGTGAAACGGGATGCTTCGTTGCGGCGGGAGACCTGGCGATTGGTGACGCGTTGCTCCACGTCACGCCGGACGTGGGTGGATCAGATCGTGAGCGCGTCGAAATCGCTCGCATCGAGGCTCTCGGACCGATGGACGTCTATGACATCCAGACTGAGAGTGGCGAGTACCTGTCGGCCAACTTGCGAGTGCACAACTGTTTCATCCTGGCCGTCGACGACACGATGGACTCGATCCTGAACTGGTACCGCGAGGAGGGCCTGATCTTCAAGGGCGGCTCGGGTGCCGGGCTGAACCTGTCCCGCATCCGCTCGTCGAAGGAACTGCTGTCGTCCGG
>JBPCOF010000014.1:0-3330 GCA_051000515.1 Geodermatophilaceae bacterium | reverse complement strand
ACCGAGGAACGCGCGACTTCGCCGACGACCGAGCCTCTTGGAACGCTCTCAGGAGTCAGGTGCTTGACAGCGCCCCTGATCGAATCGGCTCGGTGAGTGCAACTTGCACGCTCAAGCGGCAAGAACTGGCATGGGGCGCGTGAACGCAAACTCCAGTGGCAAAGAGCACCTGCTCGTTGCCACTTCCAAGATATAGCGCAACGGGGGGCTTGCGGCAAGGCCCCAGGGGTGCCTCAAACTTGTCGGCCGTGCCTTTTACCGGCGGCGATGAGTAGGGGATGTCATGGTGAACGTAGCTGTTGTGGGGGCCGGCCCGACTGGCCTGATGTTGGCCGGCGAGCTGACACTGGGGGGGGTCGACGTCGCGATCGTCGAGCGTCGCCCCATGTCGGAACTGGTGGGTTCACGTGCGGGCGGGTTCCACTCGCGCACGATCGAGATCCACGACCAGCGGGCCTCGCCGATCGATTCCTCGCGGAGGGGCAGACCTATCCCGTGCAGTACTCGGGCAGGATGATGCTGGACATCAGCGACTTCCCGACTCGCCACCCGTACACGCTCGGGCTGTGGCAGAACCACATCGAGCGGATTTTGGCCGGCTGGGTTGTCGAAGTGGCAGTGTCGATCCATCGCGGGTTCGACGTGACCGGTTTCGTCCAAGACGACAATGGCGTTGACGTTCGGCTCGCTCGTGGCGAGGAGATGCGGGCGAAGCACATCGACGGCGGGCGCAGTGTCATCCGCAAGGCAGCCGGGATCGAGTTTCCCGGGTGGGAGGTGCCCACGAGCGCCATGATCGCCGAGGTCGAGGAGACCGAGGATCTGCCGGCGGGAATCAAGTACGACGCCAGCGGCCTCCACGGACTGAGCTTCACGCAGGACGGGCGGACCGTGCGAGTGGTCACGAGCGAGCGAGAGCTCGGGATCACGACCGAACCCACGCTGACCGACCTCAGCGGGAACCTGACCGCGGTTTACGGCACCGATTTTGGGGTGCATCACCCGACCTGGATCTCGAGCACCGATGCAACCCGCCAGGCAGCGGCCTACCGCAGCGGGCGGGTCCTGCTGGCCGGTGATGCCGCGCACATCCATTCTCCGGCCGGTGGTCAGGGGATCGGACTCGGCATCCAGGACGCTGTGAACCTTGGCTGGAAGCTCGCTCAGGTGGTCAAGGGCGTCTCATCGGAAAGCCTTCTGGACACCTATCACGCCGAGCGGCACCCGGCCGGCGCCCGCGCGTTGGAGTACTCCAAAGCGATGAGTGCGCTCCAGCGCCACGACGTAGGGATTGCTGCAGTTCGCGACCTGATGGATGAGCTGGTAGGAATGGAGGAGCCGCGCCAACACGTAGTTGGACTCATCTCCGGCCTCGACGTCCACTACGACCTCGGTGAAGGGCATCCGCTGCTCGGTCGTCGGATGCCTGACCTCGACCTGCTCAGTGGCGGTAGCGTGGTGCGGGTCTTCTCCCTGCTCCACGCAGCTCGTCCAGTGTTGATCAACTTCGGACCGTCGGGGAGCGTCGCCTTGGGGTCCTGGGCGGATCGGGTGCGGTTGGTGGACGCTTCCTACGCCGGCGCCTGGGAGCTGCCGGTGATCGGCGAAGTTGACGCCCCAGTCGCGGTGCTGGTCCGACCCGACGGCCACGTGGCTTGGGTGGGAGACGGGACTCATTCAGGGCTGGAGGATGGGCTGACTACCTGGTTCGGGACGCCCGACCACAGCAAGAGGCACTCGATCCAGGAGCCGGCTAACGACGTTTGAGTGCCCTCTCAACAGCGGAGCAGTCAGCTCGGATCTGATCGGCACTGCGACCCTGTGCGGTGCGCCCATTCTGGGCGGAGTGACGTGTCGAGAAGTCGTCCAGCCGGCCCACATCAGCGAGCTGGCATCGGCAGGAGCCAATCTGGCTACCGATCGGATCCGGTTGCGGACTCTGACCGCGCGGAGGGGCACTTATGTGCCCTGCGTCGCGTCTGGGTCTGGCGCGGGGGTCATGGCGAGTCCCGGGCGTGCCGCTAGCAACTCGACATGGCGCTCCGCGGACTCGACGCTCTCCCAAGACGGCGATGTGGCCGGTTCCACCGACGCGCCATCTCGTTCCCTGAGCAGGCCCACCTGGCGGAGTGCTGCGACACCTCCGACCGCCACGAACGCTCCTCGAAGTCGAAGTTGCTGGTCTATGAGCCACGCGGTGATCGGTGGCTGTCGGCCCGAGTCGGAGATGTCGTCGAACGGAGAAATGCGGCGGCCCACGGTGGTGCACCTGCAAAGCGGCCACGGTCTGGGCGACATCGCCTTGGCGAAGGCCGGTGCCAGCAGGGTCATAGGAGTTGACTACAGCACCGTTGCCGCCTCGGCCGCCGCCCGTCGGGCCCAGGAGCTCGCCATGCCGTGTGCGTACGTGGTGGCCGAGCTGCCCCCAGTACTTCTGCGCGACCGGTGCGCCGATCTGGTCTACACCGGCAAGGGCGCTCTCATCTGGATGCTCGATCTTCGAGCCTGGCCAACGACGTAGCCCGCCTCCTCGCGCCAGGAGGTCCCGTTCGTACACGACGCGCACCCGATGGTGGCGCTCTACAGCTGGGATGCCGACGTCACTCGAATCAGAGCGGACCGCGGCTACTTCAACCCGACGCACGTCAACGACACCTACCCCGCCCGCGGCGCCGTGGAGTGGCAGTGGACACTCGGTTGAGATCGTGACTGCCGTGTCCCGGACAGGTTTGCAGGTCCGGGAGCTGCGCGAGCATCCCGATCCCTTCTGGCGTCCAGATGCCATCGACGCTGCCGCCTGGGACGGCCAGCTCCCGAACACCTTCACCCTCCTGGCTCAACGCCCCTAGCCGATCGGCGCTGCAGGAGGCTCGATCCTGTGCCGCTGATCCTTCGGTGAGTGGAACGGCCAACATGCCCCTCGGCCGGCATTCGCCCGGCTCCTACGATCAGGGTGCGGGCCTTGCCTTTGATGATGCGGGTGGTCCCGGCACGCCCGTTGTGTGCTTGCCGATGCTCGGAATGTCGCGGGTCGCCACCGCCATGGCCTTCGGTCCCGCGTTCGCCGGCACTGGCGGCTTGCGCGAGGTGTATCTGGACTTGCCCGGCCATGGGGAATCCCCCGCCGACGGGCCCGCGGACTCACAGACCGTCCTCCTCACCCTGTGCGCCTGGTTAGAGAGCCGCCTTGACCGGCCGGCGTTGCTAGTGGTCCGTCGTTGATTTGATCTGGTGGAGGGTGTCGCGGCCGCGTTGGACTTTGGTGATGATCTCCTCGGCGTTGGCTTTCCAGATGAATGGTTTCGGGTCGGTGTTCCAGTGTTCGGCCCA
>JBPCOF010000004.1:0-7513 GCA_051000515.1 Geodermatophilaceae bacterium | reverse complement strand
TGGACCAGCCCTGGCCCCATCTGCACTGATCGGGCTGCCTCGTGGACTACCGCGTCTCGGCGCTGGAACGCGCCGCGTTCAAGCGGTGTCGCCGGCAGTGGGACCTCGGTTCCACCAACCGACAGCGACTGCAGGCACTCGACCCCGAGCCGATCGAGCCGAACCAGTCGATCAGGGACGCACTGGCCGTCTACTACTACCCCGGCATGTGGGACTGGCAGAGCTCCATCGTGTTGCCGCTGGTCCGTAAGGCATTCATGCGCTCGATCGCAGCGGCCCCACCGTCGGCCGATCGGATGCAGGCTCTTGATCTCGGCACCGAGTTGCTGGAGCGGTACTTCGACTGGGCTCCGAGCGTCGATGACTTCGGTCCGCTGAGGATCGAGGCCGATGTCGAGGTCATCGTGCCGGACATTCGCGAACGCGGGCGCGGTCTGTTGTCCCCGGACGGGCGGCGGGTGCTCTACACCGAGCGGGTTGCGATGGTGAGTGCCGATGTGGACGACGAGTACTGGTTGGTCGTCCATCACGTCGGGGCCGACTGGCAGGACATCGAGTCGCTGCTGCTCGACGAGGCCGCCATCGCCGCCTGCTGGGCCTGGGAGCAGAGCTACCTGGGCATGGACGTCGCCGGAACCATCCACAACGAGATGCTGCTCTCGCCTTCGGGCACCCTCGGCAGCCCGCCGACCGACACTCGGACCGGACGAGTCGGCCGGGGCGGGTACTCGCAGAACGAGCCCAGTGGCGGGGGGCGCATCCTGCCGCAGGCCGAGCGTCCGGACCGGCGGGAGCGTCGCCCGGCGACGCTCCCGCGGGTGGAACAGGAAATCGCTGGACCGTTGCGGCGCACCAAGATCCGACGCAGCCGCGAGGAGATCGACACGGCGGTCCAGCAGGTCGGCGCCGAGGTGCTGGACATGCTCGACCCACACCTACGGCTCTACCCCACCCCCTCGCCGCGACACTGCCCGAGTTGCGCGTTCCTCGCCCCGTGCCTGGCGATGACCCATGGCGTCGACCCCGCGTTGGAGTTGGCCTCCCGGTTCCGGCAGGGTCCGGAAGCCTCGCCGTACGAGCCGCGGCTGGGCGCCGGCGGCGGTGGCGGGCGAAACATCTCCCTACCGGGGAACCCTCCGCCGCCCTTTCTCTCCTGACCGCGGGGATCGGGGTACGGCTGGGCCTGCTGGGCTCTGATCGTTGGTGCGGGGACAGGGACCGCGGCCGTACGCTCGAGGCATGCCCCCTGCGCCTGCCCGCCGCTGTCATGCGGTTCTCGACCCGCTGCATTCGCTGATCTATTTCGCCCCGGAAGCCGAGCAAGCGTTCACCGAGATCGGTCTGCGTCCCGGGCGGATGACCTACTTTGCGAGCCGGGCGGCGCCGATGGGAGCCGTCTCCGCGGGAGTCGTCACGGCCACGTTCTTCAACTTTAATCCCGACTTGGTGGCCAGGCACATCCCACGGGCCTGGACCCTGGCCGATCCGAAGACGATCGTCGCTACCCGATTCCAGTTGGCGGACAAGGTCTTACGCCGTCTACTGGGTGACGACATCGCTGAGTCCGAAGAGGTGGCAGAGGCCGCGACATTGGCCAAGCGGGCGGCGCAGGCGTGCTCTCCGCAAGGGCGTCCGCTCTACGCCGCGCATGCCGAACTCGAGTATCCGACGCAGCCGCTGCCCTCCTTGTGGCATTCGATCACCCTGCTGCGCGAGTACCGCGGCGACGGCCACCTGGCCGCTCTGCTGGACGCCAGGCTGTCCGGGCTAGATGCACTGATCAGCCACCAAGCCACCGGCAAGGGCTTCACCCAGGAGTTCGCCCAGGCCAGCCGCGGCTGGTCCGCGGAACTATGGGCGGCCGGGATCGCCGGTCTGCAGGAACGCGGCCTGATCGACCAGACCGGAGGACTGACCGAAGCCGGCCAGGAACTACGGCAGGGCATCGAGGACCGGACCGACGAGATGGGACGGGAACCCTACGATTCCCTGGGCGAGTCCGATCTCGCCCGGCTCACCGAACTCGGACGTGGGTTCACCCGACGCGCCCAGGCAGCCGGCGCCTTTCCGGCCAATACATTCGCCGCCACCACAACGGCGAAATAGCGGGCACCTATCGCCCGCATTCGGCCGGTTCGCTACCCGGGGCCAGGCCCCGACTGGGGGCGCGTTTGTCAGTCCTGACGCGCGGACATCCTCGGGCTCAGTGGGACAAACACGTGCGAAGACCCATGGTCGGCATCGAACGACCGCACGGACCGGGCATTGCCCGAAGAACCGGACACGCACCGGGGGCTGTCACCCGCCGGGCGCTCTCCGGTCCTGGCTGGATTGCGGATGCATGAGGGCGACGATGCGCTCCAGGTCCTGGATCGAGCCGAATTCCACCACGATCCGGCCCTTCCGACGTCCGATCTCCACTCGAACCTTGGTGTCATAGACATCGGAGAGCCGCTCGGCCAGATCCTCGGCTCCTGGCGCTGTGATCCGCCCGGTACGCCTGGGCCGAGCTGAACCCGGTGTGCTGGCGGCTGTCGTCGCGACCAGTTCTTCGGTGGCCCGCACCGACAGCCCCTCGGCCACGATCCGAATGGCCAGCAGTTCCTGCGCGGACGTCTCCTCCAGACCGAGCAGAGCGCGGGCATGCCCGGCCGAGAGAACCCCGGCAGCGACCCGGCGCTGCACCGGCACCGGAAGGCGGAGCAGCCTGATCGTGTTGGTGATCTGCGAACGACTGCGGCCCAGTCGAGTTGCCAACTCCTCGTGCGTGACGCCGAATTCGACCAGCAGTTGGTCGTAGGCCGCAGCCTCCTCCAGCGGGTTGAGCTGGACGCGGTGGATGTTCTCCAGCAGCGCATCGCGCAACAGTTCGTCGTCCGCAGTGTCCCGTACGATTGCGGCGACGGTCTCCAGTCCGGCGAGCGCGGCAGCGCGCAGCCGCCGTTCGCCCATGACCAGCTGGTACCGGCCGGGGTCCAGGCGGCGTACGACGATCGGCTGCAGCAGGCCGAAGGCCTGGATCGAGTGGGACAGCTCGGCCAGGGCATCTTCGTCGAAGACCTGCCGAGGTTGCGCAGGGTTGGCCTCGATGTCTTGGAGCGGTATCTCTAGCAGGGTCAGTCCGGGTATGGGCTCGACCGGACTCGCAGTGTCTGCGACGTCCTGCGAGGCGTCCTCCGGCCGTGGCGTCGCTCCGGTCGAGGGCGCGCCGGTTGCTGACGGCGGTACGGGCTGGGGGAGTACGGGATCGGTTGCTTCGGCTGCCCCGCCCGGCTCAGCGGCTCCCGCGGAGGTGGGGATCAGCGCGGCCAGCCCGCGTCCCAGGCCGCCTCGCTTGGTCACTGCTTCACCTCGTGCTCCGCCCGTACGGCGCGGTCCGCACGCTCCAGCTGAGCCCCGTCTCCCTGAGTCGGGGTTTCCTGAGCCCGGTCTGGCTCCGCCCTCTCCGGCTGAGCACCCTCATCTGTCGTCTCCGGTTGTTGGTCGAGGCTGTCCGCGGTCTGGCCAGGGGAGTGCGTTACGGCGTGCCCGCGCTCAGCTAGCTCACGAGCAGCTTCCACATAGCTGACCGCCCCGCGTGAACCGGGGTCGTAGGTCAGAACCGACTGCCCGAAACCCGGGGCCTCGGAGACCCGAACGCTGCGCGGAACGACCGAACCGAGGACGAGTGGTCCGAAATGCCGGCGTACCTCGTCGGCGACCTGATCGGAGAGCCGGGTACGGGCGTCGTACATGGTCAGCAGGATCGTCGAGACGGTAAGACCTTCGTTCAAGTGGGCCCGGATCAGCTCGATGCTGGACAGCAGTTGGCCGAGGCCTTCGAGCGCGTAGTACTCGCACTGGATCGGGATCAACACCTCGTCGGCGGCGACCAGCGCATTGACGGTGAGCAGGCCCAACGACGGCGGGCAATCGATCAGGATGTAATGCGGCGCTTCGCCTGTCGTCTCGTCGAGATACGTCGCGATCGCCTTGCGCAGTCGCGTCTCCCGAGCAACCAATGACACCAGCTCTATCTCGGCTCCGGCGAGATCGATCGTGGCGGGGGCACAGCGCAGGCCGGCCATGCTGTCGTGGGCCACGACCACATCGCTCAGCGAGCTGTCGCCGATCAAGACGTCATAGATCGAGGGAGTTCCCACGGCGTGGGCGATGCCGAGCCCGGTGCTGGCATTCCCCTGCGGGTCGGAGTCGATGACCAGTACCCGGGCGCCGTGCAGGGCGAGCCCGACGGCGAGATTCACCGTCGTGGTGGTCTTGCCCACTCCACCCTTCTGATTGGACACGGTGATCACCCGTGGTTGCGGGGGCAGCGGGAATGGTTCCTGATCTCGCGCGTGCAGGACCCGGCTGGCCCGCTCGGCCTCCACGGCGATCGGCGTGGCTGGGGCCTGATCATCGCCGGCGCCGACGGGAACCTCCGCGAGCCGGTTCCAAATTTCAGCTGAGACAGTGCTGACGGTGGGGTCCGGCGCTGCCGAGACGCCGTGGGTTTCCGTTTCACCCATTGACGCCGTTTCACGCCTTGGCGCCGTGGAACCGCGTACGACGGCACCCTCGTTTCCGGGTTCGATCCCTGTTTCACGTGAAACATGGTCAGGTCCTGGCTCGTCATGTTTCACGTGAAACACCGCCCAACCTCATCGAGATCACCGTAGCCGTCGCACCCGGAACGCTGGGTCCGCCATGCACAGGCGTCCCCACCGATAGCACTGCCGCGTCCTGAAACCCCAACCTGGTCAGCACCGCGCGATCCCGGTGCAGCTCCGTCTCCGCAACAGCACCCTTGATCGCCAGCAGTCGACCGTCGCGCCTTAACAACGGCTTGGCCCATCGCCCCAGCTCGGCGATCGGCGCCACCGCCCGGGCGGTCACCACGTCGCCAAGGGGGACCGCCTGCCCGCGCGCGTCGTCCGGCAGGCGAACCAGGCCGGCCGGGGTGGCTCGCGCTCGTACGATCCGAGCCGGTAGGCCCAGATCCGCGCAGACCTCGCGGAGAAAATCCACGCGTCGGGCTTTGGGCTCGATCAGCACGAGCTGCAGGTCGGGGCGGGCCAACAGGAGGGCCAGCCCGGGCAGTCCGGCACCCGACCCGATGTCGAGGACCACCGATGTCGGCTCGATCAGGCAAGTGATGTGCACCCCGTTGAGCAAATGCCGTTCCCAGATCTGGTCGGCTTCGCGCGGCCCCAACAGTCCCCGGGTGCGCCCCGGCCCGATCAGCCACTCCGCGAAGCGTTCCGCTAGCCCGAGCCGGTCACCGAAGACCGCCGATGCCTGCGCCGGCGGCTTCACCGATCGGGCAGGATCACCACGCGGCGGTCCGGATCCTCACCCTCGGACTCGCTGCGCACCCCTTCGGTCGCGGTGACGACGTCATGCACGATCTTGCGCTCGAAGGCGTTCATCGGCGCCATCCGTACGGTCTCCCCGTTGTCGATCACCCGGACCACGCTGGTGGCGGCCAGCTCGCTGAGTTCGGTACGACGCCCGGCCCGGTAACCCGCCACATCGAGCATCAGCCGGGTACGCACACCGGTGTGCTGAGCAACGGTCAGGCGGGTGAGCTCTTGCAGGGCATCCAGGGTCACCCCCCGAGCGCCGACCAGCGGATCGAGATCGTCAGCTCCCACGATCGCCACGATCGCCCGGCTGCCTTCGACATCCAGGTCGATGTCGCCGTCGTAGTCCAGGATGTCGAGCAACTGCTCGAGGTAGTCACCCGCGATCTCGCCTTCCTGCACCAGCAGGGCCTCACCGGAGACCGGGGCATCAGGCCGCTCACCATCGATCTCGCTGGGGACACTGTCGGCCGCCACCCCGATCTCCGCCGGATCGGTGACCGCAGCATCCGCTGGGTCGGAGCCCGCCGAAGGCGTTGCGTCGTCGACCCAGCGGCCGGCACCGTTGTCGACTCCCGGACCGGCAGTCGACTCGCTTTCAGTGCCGGCCTCGGCATCCGTGGGTTCTGCTGCCGTTCCGCCGTCCTCGGCGCTGCCGTTCTCTTCTGCCTTGCCGTTGGCGCTGACCTCGGAGCCGTCCGCCCCCGCAGGTGTGCCGGTGCGGTCTTGGCTGCTGACTGGGTCCTGTTCGGTGGTCGACTCTGACACTGGGAAGGCTCCTTGCTCGATGTTCAGGTGGGCTCATTGATCGGGCGGCGGAGACCGCCCGATTGCACTCCGGCGCGCATTAGCCGGAACGCGCACGCTCAGCGACAGGCCGTGTCTAGCACGGCACTACCGCCTCTTGCGACGATTCTTGTTGGCGCCCGGGCGATCGGCCGGTCGGGCGCCTGAGCCCGCCTTGGCTCTGGACGCGTCGGGTATCGCGCTGCCGTTCGCGTTCCCGCTTGCGCTGCCGTTCCCGTCGACCGTCTGCTTGCTCGCCGACGAGCCGCCGGAGGCGTCGCCGTGCGACACCACGTTCGGCTGACTCCCAGCCGCGCCTTGGCCAGGTGGCTTCGCCGACCTCTTCGAGCGCCCGTTGGACGACCCGTTCGAGCGCCCGTTGGAGGACCCGTTGGATGACGCGGTAGTGGACCGGGCCGTGGCCCGCTTCCCGGGCGCGGACGCCTTGGCGGTGGCCGTCACCGGGGTCGCGACGTCGGCACCGCCTTCGAGGTCGTCCAGCTTGGCCGCCGTCGCGGCATCGACGACCGGGGTACGGCCCTTCGGCCCGCGTACCGGCTTGGCCCCGGGCTTGGGCGCCAGGTCCTTCGGGTCGACTTTGGGGCGCTCGGCCGCGGCCTTCGCCAGCGCACCAGCCGAACCCGGCGGAGGCAGCTTCTTGAGGATGTAGAACTGCTGGCCGAGCGTCCAGAGGTTGTTGATGAACCAGTACATGAGCACGCCGAGCGGGAAGAAGAAGCTCGACGCGAACAGACCGAGCGGCATTCCGTACAGCAGCAACTTCTGGATCAACGCCGCCTGGCCCTCGACCGGGCCGGAGCGGGACATGATCTGCTTCTGGGTGAAGAACGTGGTCAGGCACATGACCACGATCAGGACCGTGGTGACGACCCGGATCGTGCCCAGTTCCGCCGGCAGCGCCAGGATCGAGTCGGTCTTGACCCCGTCGGGCATGAAGAACGCCGAGGAGATCGGCGCCCCGAACACCTTGGCGCTGGCTGCTTGGTCGGTGAGCGTGTCGTCCCAGCCGTACAGACCCGGTGCCCCCGGACGCAGCCGTCGCAGGACGTGCAGCAGTCCGATGAACACCGGGATCTGGGGCAGGATCGGCAGGCAGCCGGCGAGCGGGTTGACCCCGCGCTCCTTCTGCAGCGCCGACATCGCCTGGGCCATGCCCTGACGGTCGCTGCCGTACTGCTTCTTGAGCTTGGCGATCTCGGGTTGCAACTCCTGCATCGCCCGTTGTGAGCGGACCTGCTTGACGAACAGCCGGAAGAGCAGGACCCGTACGGTGATGACGAGGAAAACGATGGACAGGGCCCAGGTCAGACCTGAGGCAGCAGGCAGGAATGACGAGAACAGCGAGTGCCACATCTTGAGCACCC
>JBPCOF010000343.1:0-3846 GCA_051000515.1 Geodermatophilaceae bacterium | reverse complement strand
CCACACAAGACACCGACCGGCGCGACCTATGACAGCGGGAACTACCTCGCCGCTCTGGAGAAGGTTCTGGCCGCGGCTGGGTATGACGACCTGCGGCGCGAGCAAGCGCAACGGCGCGCCCGCGGGGATGTCTATCAGTTGGGAATCGGGATCTCGACGTACGTGGAGATCACCGGCGGGGAGCCCGACGAGGGCGGCGAGGAGCACGCCCAGCTGGAGGTGCACGCCGACGGGCGGGCGACGGTCCTGACCGGCGCGTCCCCGCACGGTCAGGGCCACGCCACCGGCTTCGCCATGCTGGCCAGTGCCCGGCTCGGTATCCCGCTGGACAAGATCACGGTTCAGCACGGCGACACCGATCGAATACCAAAAGGCGGCGGCACCATGGGTTCTCGGAGTCTGCAACAGGGTGGCGCAGCGGTGCATCAGGCAGCAGGTGAGTTGATCGACCTGGCCCGGCAGCGAGCGGCCCGGCTCCTGGAGGCCAATCCCGACGACCTGATCGTCGATCTGCCGCTGGCCGGCCTGTCAGTTCGTGGCACGCCAGGAACGGGGATCAGCTTCGCCGACCTGGCCGCCGAGGAACCGCTGCTGGTCGACTCGACATTTCGTGCCGCGGCGGCGACCTACCCGTTCGGTGCACACGTTGCCGTGGTGGAGGTGGACACCGAGTCCGGCAAGGCCGAGGTACGCCGGATGGTCAGCGTCGACGATGCCGGCACGATTCTCAATCCGTTGCTGGCCGAGGGTCAGCGGCACGGCGGCATCGCCCAAGGCGTCGGCCAGGCCCTGCTGGAGGAGATCCTCTACGACGACGCCGGTAATCCGCTGACCTCCACCCTGGCCGACTATCCGTTCGTGTCCGCGACCGAACTGCCCAGCTTCGAATTGATCACCATGGAGACCGTGACCGGGATGAATCCATTGGGTGCCAAGGGAATCGGTGAAGCCGGCACGATCGGGTCGACCCCGGCCGTGCAGAACGCGGTCATCGACGCCGTTGCCCACCTCGGTGTACGGCACATCGACATGCCGACAACCCCGATGCGGGTCTGGCGGGCCATCAACGAGGCCCGTTCTGCGGCCGAGGCAACCGGAACGGAGTCCTGATGCAGATCTCGATGATCGTGAACGGACAGACGCGCACCGACGACGTCGAACCGCGCCTGCTGCTGGCGCACTATCTGCGTGAGGTCTGTGCGCTCCGGGCCACCAACATCGGCTGCGAAACGACCTCGTGCGGGGCCTGCACGGTGATCGTCGACGGGCTGACGGTGAAGTCATGCACGGTATTGGCCGTTCAGGCGCAGGACTCTCGGGTCACGACGATGGAGGGTTTGTCCGCACCGGACAGCGAGCTGCATCCCGTGCCGGCAGCCTTTCGAGCCGAGCACGGCTTGCAGTGCGGATTCTGTACGCCGGGCATGGTGATGGCTGCCATCGGTCTACTCGCCGACAACCCCGACCCCACCGACCGTGAAGTTCGGGAAGGCTTGGAGGGCAACCTCTGTCGGTGTACGGGCTACCACAACATCGTGCGAGCGGTTCGTACGGCGGCAGGGGCCGGTCCGGCTGCCTCGGCCGTTCCCAGTGCCGACGAGGTGAGCTCGTGATTCCGGCGCCATTCGAGTACATTCGGGCCGGATCGGTCGAGCAGGCACTGGACGCGCTGATCCAACACGGCGACGAGGCCAAGCTGCTGGCCGGCGGGCACTCGCTGCTCCCGTTGATGAAGCTGCGCCTGGCCGTCCCCACCGTCCTGGTCGACATCGGCCACCTGCGCGACCTGTCCTATGTCCGCATCGAGGGGGACCAGGTCGTGATCGGTGCCACGACCCGGCACCACGAGTTGGAGACCTCGGCGGTGACCGCGACCGAGGCGCCGCTGCTGGCCCACGTCGCCGGCCGGGTCGGCGACCCGCAGGTCCGGCACCGCGGCACGATCGGCGGCACTGTCGCCCACGGTGATCCGGCTTCGGACCTGCCGACGGCACTGCTCGCGCTGGACGCCGTCATCGTCGTCCAAGGGCCGACCGGCCGCCGCGAGATCCGGGCAACCGAGTTCTTCCTGGGTTTCTTCGAGACCGCGCTAGGAGCCGACGAGCTGATCGTCGAGCTGCGGCTGCCACGTACCGGGTCGGTTGGCTGGGGATACGAGAAGTTCACCCGACGGGAGAACGACTGGCCGATCGTGGCTGCCGCAGCCGTCGACGGCCGGGTGGCACTGGCCAACATGGGTGGCACGGTCCTGCGCGCCACAGCAGTCGAACAAGCTCTGGCTGGTGGCGCGTCGGTCGCCGAGGCAGCCGAGCAGGCGGCCGAAGGGACGTCGCCGTCATCGGACATGCACGCCGACGGCGACTACCGCCGCCATCTCGCCCGGCTGCTCACCCGCCGAGCCCTGGAGTCCCCCAGTTCGGGGTTGTCGGGGGCATCGCGATCGGGACGACCCCGATAAGCCCGAACTCGGCGCAGAACTCGACCGTCGACCGTTACAGCAGCTCTCCGATCATCGCTGCCGCTCGGGCAGCTCCCCCTGCTTCCACCGGTCGATAGTCGGTGGGCCGGCCCATCTCAGCCACCATGGCTGAGGCGATGTCAGTTGGATCCGAAGTGCGGTAGTCCATCATCTGACCTGCGCCGTAGCGATCCAGCCGATGCCGGACGTGGAAGTTCTGTTCGAAATGGTTGGCCAGCGGGAAATAGAGGAATGGCCGCCGATTGGCGGTGAGTTCCATGCAGGTGGTCAGCCCGCCCTGGACGACGGCAAGGTCGCAGGCGGCCAGGTGCCGGTGAAGATCGGGCACATACCCGTGGACTTCAAGTCCCTTGTGGACGGGCAGTGCGTCGACGTCGATCCGCGGCCCTGCGACGACCACCGTCCGCAGCCCGTCGAGTCGAGCGGCGGCATCAGTGTGCGCGTCGATGACCTTCCGCAACAGCGACTCTCCAACAGAGGTCCCGCCGACAGTCACCAAGCACACCTGCTCGTCAGGCCGGTATCCCAGCTGGGCGCGCAGCCGCTCGCGGTCAGCCGCAACTACCGCGTCGGAGCCGGTGACGTAGCCCGCGAAGTCGAAGTTTGCTTCGGTCCATGACCTGATCGTAGGAAGGTCCGGCCCGAACCGATTGGGCACGATGTCGTCCGGGTCACCGACGAAGATCGACCGATCCCGGATCCTGCGGAACCTCGCGCGCTGGTCGATCATCTCGGCGTTGTAGTCCGCGGTCAGTCTTGCCTCGGCCTCCCCGCCGTCGGGCATCGGCAGCCAGCCGACGAAGTCCGTCATCCAGGCGAACGCCGTGTTCTTCAACTCCGGATTCTCGTGCAGGAAGTAGTCGATGTCCCAGGCCTCGTCGCCGATCCAGAGGTCGTAGGGCTCGTCCTCGACCAGGTCGGCGAAGACCATGAAGTTGTTGACCAGCGTGTCGTCCATCCGCCGGATCGCCTGGAAGGCATGCAGGTCGTGCTCGGCCGACTCGCTCTCCACCGCCGCCGATTCGCTGGCCAGATAGCCGGATGCAGGGTGAATCCGCTCACCGCGAGCGGCCAGAACCGTGGTCACCGGATGCTGGGCCAGCCAGTCGATCTGCAGATCGGGATGCAGCTTGCGAAGCTCGTCAGCGATGGCCGCGTCCCGACGCGCGTGCCCGAGGCCGATCGGCGAGGAGACGTACAACGCTCGCTTGGGCCGACGCACGGCCCGGGTCCACGTCCGCCCGCGCGGCGCAGGAGGCACCACCGAGTCCACGAAGTCTCGGACCAGCCGGTTGATCTTCACCGGGTCACGGACGTGCGGTCCGTGCGAGGCGCCCGCGATGGTCACGAGACTCCCGCCTGTCGCC
>JBPCOF010000342.1:0-4168 GCA_051000515.1 Geodermatophilaceae bacterium | reverse complement strand
ACGCCGTACAGAATCTTCATCAGCGTGGACTTCCCCGCCCCGTTCTCACCGACGATGGCATGCACGGTGCCGTGGGTGACGGCGATGTTGACATCGCGGTTAGCGACCACCCCTGGAAAACGTTTGGTGATGCCACGAACTTCGACGGCCAGTTCTGCTGGCGGGGCCTGACTGATGTCGGCGCTGATCAGGCACGCTCCTCGGCTCGGTGCTCGCGACTCATGACCTCACCTGCATTGTCCGGCATGGCCAACACCCCGCTCAGGGACACCGAAGCGCAACTGTGGCCCGCGAGCAAGGGCCCAGGAGTCGCAGCGCGTCTCCTGGGCCCTAGCCGTCTGACCGGTTCCGACCTACGGGGTGGTCGGAACCGTGATGTCCCCGTCGATGATCTGTTGCTTGAACCCGTCGACCTGCTCGACGATGTCGTCGATCTGCCCGCCGGTGGTGGAGTAACCCACCCCGTCGTTGGCCAGGTCGAAGACCACCGGGCCGGACTCGACGCTGTCATCGGCAAAGGCGCTCAGGAACTCGAACACGGCAACATTGAGGTTCTTGAGCATCGAGCTGATGATGACCTCGGCCACGGCCGGGTCGGCCGTCACCGCCTGGTCGGAGTCCACGCCGATGGCCAGTCCTCCAGCCGCGGCTGCGGCCTCGAAGACACCGCCACCGGAGCCACCAGCGGCCTGGTAGACGACGTCGGCACCGTTCTGGTACATGCCCTCGGCCGCGGTCCTGCCCTTGGCGGGGTCACCGAATCCAGTGAAGTCCGGCGGCTGGGTGAGGTAGGCGGTCTGCACGGTGATCGCGGGGTCGACCGCTGCGACACCGGCGGTGAAGCCGGCCTCGAACTTCTCGATCAGCGGCACCTGGACGCCACCGACGAAGCCGACGTTGCCGGCCTCTGATTTCAGTGCCGCGATGACGCCGACCAAGAAGGACCCTTGCTCTTCGGCGAACAGCAGATTGGTGATGTTGTCACCCGTTGCATCCTCTGAGTCGATCAGCGCGAACTGGGTGTCCGGGAATTCCTCGGCCACTACCGCGAGCGAGGTGGCATAGACGAACCCGACCGCGACAACCGGGTTGTTGCCGTTCTCGGCGAACAACCGAAGGCGTTCCTCGCGGGCCGCGTCGTCCTCACCGTCGCTGGCCTCGGCCTCGTCGACGGTGATTCCGAGCTCGTCAACGGCCTGGTCCAGACCGGCTGCTGCAGAGTCGTTGAACGACTGGTCGCCGCGGCCACCCACGTCGTAGGCGACGCCGACGTTGATGTCTACGGCGGCATCAGTTTCGCCTCCACCGCCACTGCCGCTGTCTCCGCCACCGGTATTTCCACTGCCACTGTCATCGCCACCACATCCGGCAAGCACAAGCGCACCTGCCAGGAGCGCCGCCATGGCCGTCATACGTCGCTGTACGCGCAACGCGTTCTCCTCTCATATGTACCGGCACCGAGGTCTCGGGGCGGGCATTCCGGCCACCGTAGTCGCCCGCCGTATACCGCGGGCACCCGATCTGCCCACCGAGACACATTCGTTGTCGGGTGTTCTGTTTGCGGGCGTGACGCGCGGGTCTCATCCGGCATCCTGTGCCGCTGCGCCGGTACCCTCGCGCCGTGCGGCGCAGCGTCGCGGCCAGCGTGGCGTGTCTCGCGTTGGTCGCACTCCTCGGATGCCCTGGGACCGCTCTGGCCGATCCGCCTCGACCGACGGCCAATCCCTCTGGTGTCAGTCCGAGCGTTCCCGACCCGATCGGTCCCCCGCTGGGCACCGCTCCGAACGGTGACACCGTCGGCGGGGAGGACCTGGCCTCGCGGGGACTCGTCGTGCCACCGGGTGCTCCGCCGCTGCCCCTCGACATCACCGCGCACGGCTGGGTCATCGCCGATGCCACCGACGGTCAGGTGCTGGCCGCTCAGGACGCGCACGGGCGGTATTTCCCGGCCAGCACGCTGAAGCTGCTCACGCTCTTGTCTCTCTACCCGCGCCTGGACCCCACCGACATCGTCACCGCCACCGTCGAGGACGAGCAGATCGAGGGCAGCCGGGTCGGCCTGATCGATGGCGGTCAGTACGACGTCAGGACCCTGTGGTTGGCCCTGATGATGCAATCGGGCAATGACGCGGCAAACGCCTTGTCCCGTTCGGCCGGCGGTCTGCAACCGACGCTGGCAGCGATGTATGAGACCGCGGATCGGCTGCGCGCCTATGACACCTCCCCCGGTGGCCCGAGCGGGCTGGACGTCGAGGGCCAACGCTCGTCGGCCTACGACTTGGCCCTGATGATGACCGCGGCTGTCGCCGATCCGGAGATGCTGGCGATCATGAGCACGCCCCTGGCCAAGATCCCCGCGGTGGCCGGCCGCGACGAGGGGTTCGAGATCCAGAACCAAAACCTGCTGTTGCTCAACTATCCGGGAACCCTGGCCGGCAAGACCGGGTTCACCGACGCGGCCAGATCCACCTTCGTCGGTGCCGCCGAACGCGACGGGCGTCGACTGGTCGTCAGCCTGATGCTGGCCGAACAGGTACCGATCCCGACCTGGGAGCAGGCCGCGCGCCTGCTGGACTGGGGTTTTTCGCTGCCGGCCGACACCCCGCCGGTCGGCGAACTGGTTTCGCCTGACTCGCCCGACCTGTTGCCCTCGGACAGTCCCGCTCGGCCTTCGACGGTGCTCGGCCTGCCCACCGTCCCGGTTGCTGCTGCTGCGGCTTCCACCGCCGATGCCGGTTCGGTGCTGCCGTTGCTCGCGCTGGCCAGCGGCAGCGTGGTGATCGCGGCAGGCACCGTGGTCTGGGCCCGGCGTCCTGCAGCGCCCTACTCTCGGCGGGGTCAGCGGAGGCGGGTGAGCTCCACCTCGACGCCGAGGGATTCCGACGGCGGACCGTGATAGATCCCGGACAGTGGCCGGACGTCTGCGTAGTCGCGGCCGCGAGCCACGACGATGTGTCGCTCACCGACAGCAGCGAGGCTGGTCGGGTCGGCAGCCACCCAGTCTCCGGCCCAGAACTCGACCCAGGCATGGCTCTCGCCGCTCGTTCGTGCTCCGACGGCGCTGTCGGCGATCGGGTAGAGATACCCCGACACATAACGCGCCGGTAGGCCCATCGCCCGGAGGAGGGCCAGCGCGAGGTGGGTGTAGTCCTGGCAGACCCCCTTGCCGGTCGCCCGAGCTTGCGCCGAGGTGGTGTGCACGCCGGTCTGGCCCCGCTCGTAGCCGAGTTGCTCATGCGACCAGGCGACCGCGGCCAGTCCCGCCTCGACCGGCTGGTGCTCAGTTGCGAGCGCCGCACCGGCTGCGCTCACCTGCGGTTCGTTTGTCACGTATCGCGAGGGCGCCAGGAGCTCGGCGTATCGGTCGACCACGAACGAGGTCGTGACGGTGTCCCACCCGACCCCGCGCATCGGGTCGAGTGCCCCAGCGGTCTCCACGACCGAGAACGCGGTGACCACCAGCTCCATGTGCGGGACGTGTACGTCGAAGGCGTCGACCGCGGTACCCCAGTAATCGAGGTAACGAAGTGGCCGAGCCCCCGGCGTGATGTCGAGCCGGGACTCCAGCGTGTGCTGCCCCCGGCTGGACGTCGGAGTCATCCTCGCCTCGTTGTAGGAGGCGCGGACCGGGGTGGAGTAGTGGTAGCCGGTGCGGTGCCGCACCGCGATGCGCCAGGTCATCGCAGTGACTCCGTCATCGCCATCCCGTCATCGCTTGCTTCCTCGAGGCTCCACCTGATGGTCGCCGACCCGTCGAAGAAGCGCCGGCTGACCGCGTCGCTGACCTCCGACATCACCGCCTGGAGGTCGTGCAGGCGTTTGGGTAGTTCCTCGAGCACCAGCTCAGCGGGTAGGAACTCCAGATCGGTGCGGGTACGGCCGATGGCCCGGCGCGCGTCGTTGCCGGCTCCCACCCGCCCGGCTTCCGGGTCGAGACGAGTCAGCGCTTTCTCGCCGACGACCAGTGCGTGGAACACCGAGCGGGGGAACAGGCGGTCCAGCAACAGAAACTCCAAGACCAGCTGCGGCTCGACGCCGCGCTGGTAGGTGCGCAGGTAGGCCTCATGGGCCGAGCAGGCCCGCAACGTGGCGATCCACCCGTCCTCCGGCGACGGTGTGCTGAGGGTGGCTGCCAGCAGTCGGGCAGTCATGTCGACCCGCTCGACAC
>JBPCOF010000309.1:0-9461 GCA_051000515.1 Geodermatophilaceae bacterium | reverse complement strand
TGGTGCGATGAAGAACTCCGACAGCGCCGGCTCGACCGCGACGCCCTCGGAGCTGCCGTCTGCCGCTGGTGGTGGGCTCAATGACGCTTCGGGCTGGACGCCACCCACCTGGGACGAGGTGGTCCGTCAGCACTCCGCCCGGGTCTATCGGCTGGCCTATCGGCTCTCCGGTAATGCCCAGGACGCCGAGGACCTCACACAGGAGACGTTCGTACGGGTGTTCCGTTCGCTGGCGAACTATCAACCGGGGACCTTCGAGGGCTGGCTGCACCGCATCACGACCAATCTCTTCCTGGACATGATTCGTCGCCGGCAGCGCGTGCGTTTCGAGGCACTGCCCGACGACGCTGAGCGCCTGCCGAGCTCCGGCCCCAGTCCCGAACAGGTCTATGCCGACACCCACTTCGACCCGCAGGTGCAGGCCGCGCTGGACGCCCTGTCACCGGAGTTCCGGGTACCGGTAGTGCTCTGTGACATCGAGGGCCTGACCTACGAGGAGATCGCTGCCACCCTCGACATCAAACTGGGCACCGTCCGCAGCCGGATCCACCGAGGTCGGGTGCAACTCAGAGCTGCCCTGGCTCATCTCGCGCCCGGCCGCGCACGAGAAAGCCTCACTCAGCAAGCACCGGCGCTCGGATTTGCTGGAGGCATCGCGTGAGCTGGTCGGAAATGCACCTGGCCACCGAGGCGATGGCCGCACTCGTCGACGATGAACTCTCCGGTGGTGCCGCTGCTCGCGCCCGACTGCATCTGAGTCGATGCGCTGAATGCGCCGCCGCGGTTGCCGCCCAGGCCGAGGCCAAGACAGCCCTGTTCGGTTCGGCCGGACCGATGCTGCCGGAGACCCTGCTGTCCCGGCTCGTGGAGATACCGTTCACCGCGGAGATGGCTCCCGGCATGAACGATGGGGTGATGGCCCTACACCGCGGATCTCTGATGTTCACTTCGGCACCGCAGCCGGTCCAGCTGCAGTCGCCGGCTCCGGCTCCGTACGGTCCGGACCGCGGCTCCTTCTGGCCACGCTGAGCCCAGGACTCCCGCGCGCCCCGGCCTCGCTGACGAGGTCGGTCCACCTGACGCGGACTTCACGGCAGATCGGCGAGGGTAGCCAGGTGGACCTCGAGCCCAGCGGCGGCTTTTCGCGCCCGGCCGATGTCCAGGACTCTTTCAGTCCCGACCGGCCGAGGCTGAGCACCCGCCGGGATCCGGCCAAACTGCCTCCGCCAGAACTCCTGTCCCGCGCGTTCGGGCGGCCCAGTCCGGGACACCCCAGCCTCGGCCGGGCCCCAGGTAGTGGACAGGCACCCCGCCGCAGCAGGCCCTCGGCCTGGTGGAAAGACGATGCCGCCAAGGACCCGTGGCGCGATCCACAGTCGCCGTCCACCCTCGGCCCGGGTGCGGACTACGACGAGGACCACGATCCCGACGCGCTGATCAGCACCGACGCCCAGGGTCGGCGCCGAATCAAGATCGGGGACATTCCCGTCCGGCTCGCGCTCCTCGGGCTGATCTTCGCCCTGGTGCTGGGCGGCGCTGCCGGATCGGCTGGTTACTTCCTCACTCGGCAGGCATCAGAGTCGCCGTTGTTCAAGCCGGACGCCGAGTTGACCTCGGTCGAAGGCGCGGTGAGTCGGGAACCCGGTTCGATCTCGGACATCGCCGATCGGGTGCTGCCCGCGGTGGTGTCCATCGAGGTGACCTTCGGAGACCTGGGCGGGACCGGCTCCGGCGTCGTGGTCGAGGAGGACGGCTACATCTTGACCAACAACCACGTGGTCTCCGGTGCCGCGGACAATCCAGACTCGACGCTGAGGGTGGTCTTCTCGGATTCCTCCTCGTCGCCGGCGCGCATCGTCGGACGTGACCCGCTCAGTGATCTCGCGGTCCTCAAGGTCGAGAAGCCCGGCCTCGCGGTCGCGACCCTGGGCTCATCCTCCGACGTGGTCGTGGGGGATCCAGTCGTGGCCATCGGGTCTCCGCTGGGCCTGGTCGGAACGGTGACCACCGGCATCGTCAGCGCCCTGGACCGACCCGTCCGGTTGGCCGGCGAAGGTACCGATACCGACGCGGTCATCAGTGCCGTGCAGACCGACGCTGCCATCAACCCCGGCAATTCCGGTGGGGCTCTGGTCGACGCCTCGGGGGCGGTCATCGGGATCAACACCGCGATCGCCGGCTTCGGCGGAGGCGGGGGGCAGGCCGGCAGCATCGGGCTGGGCTTCGCCATCCCGATCGATGCGGCCAAGGAGATCGGGGAGGAACTCATCGCCACTGGTTCGGCGGTCCACGCCTCGCTCGGGGTGAACGCCCAGACAGTCACCGACGGTGAACGCGACGGCGCGCAGGTCAACAACGTCGAGCCCGGCGGCCCAGCGGCGAGTGCCGGTCTGCAGGAGCAGGACGTCATCATCGCGATCGGAGATCGCGAGGTCCGCAGCTCCGAGGAGTTGGTGGTCGCCATCGATGCCTACAACCCTCGCGACGAGATCATGATCGAGTTTGTCCGTGGATCGAGTTCGCAGACCGTACGCGCCGTCCTTGGTCAGGCCTGACAAAGCGCACAGCAACCCGACGGACCCGGACCGAACCCACGACCAAGGGATACATTCACTGGTGAGCCCAGGACCGCGATGGCCGGGCTCGGTAGGGCGAAGGGCAGGGTGAGGTGTTCGACTCGATCGGGTTGGGCGAGATCATGGTGCTTCTGTTGGGCGCCCTGTTCATCTTCGGTCCCGATCGGCTACCCAGCCTTGCCCGGGATGCCGCCGGTGCGCTCAAGCGTCTGCGCCAGACCGTCACCGGCGCCCGCGGTCAGATCCATGAGCAACTGGGCCCCGAGTTCGACCACCTGCGAGATGTCGACCTCCGCTCGCTGAACCCCAAGACCTTCATCCGCAAGCACCTCATGGAAGAGGATGAGGGACCGACGATCCACCGGCGATCGGGCAGTTCTGCCGGTACGTCGACCGAACGGGTGCACGCCAGCGCTGCCGCCGAGTCCTCGGCCGCCGGCAGCGGATTCTGGGGCAACCGGGTGGAACCACCCTTTGACGCCGAGGCAACCTGATTCGCCAAAGGGCCGGTCCGTACCCAACCGCCCTTATCCGGCCGCCGAGGAGCCGGTCCGTACCCAACCGCCCTCATCGAGGGTCTAGTGGCGGACCGGAGTCAGTCCCAGCGCCCGACCGGACAGTCCGCGGGCGCGCGTGCCCAGGGAGTCTGCGACCGTCCGCAACGCCTTGGCTGCCGCGGAGTCCGGCTGGCTGAGCACGAGCGGAATGCCTGAGTCACCCGATTCACGCAATGCCGGGTCGAGCGGGATCTGACCGAGCAGCGGTACGGGCACGCCGAGCAACTGGCTGAGTTTGTCGGCCACCTGCTGACCTCCGCCGGTTCCGAACAGGTCCAATCGGCTTCCGTCGGGCAGGTCCAGCCAGGACATGTTCTCCACGACGCCGACGACATGTTGATGCGTTTGGGTCGCGATCGCGCCGGCCCGTTCGGCCACCTCGGCCGCAGCCTGCTGGGGGGTGGTCACGACCAGGATTTCCGCACTCGGGACCAGCTGGGCCACCGAGATGGCAACATCCCCGGTTCCCGGTGGGAGGTCCAGTAGAAGAACGTCGAGGTCGCCCCAGTGCACATCGGCAAGGAACTGCTGCAAGGCGCGGTGCAGCATCGGGCCGCGCCAGATAACCGGGGTGTTTCCCTTGGTGAACATGCCGATCGAGATGACCCGGATCCCGTACGACTGAGGGGGCATGATCATTTCTTCGACCTGCGTCGGTCGGCCCTCGACGCCGAGCATCCGGGGGATGGAATGTCCGTAGATGTCGGCATCGACCACGCCGACAGAGAGTCCCCGGGCGGAAAGGGCTGCGGCCAGATTGACCGTGATGCTGGACTTGCCCACGCCGCCCTTGCCGGAGGCCACGGCGTACACCCGGGTCAGCGAGCCAGGCTTGGCGAACGGGATTTCCGGCTCGGGGGCGTCGGTGCCACGTACCTTCTTGCGCAATTCCTGGCGCTGCTCGTCGGACATCACGTCGAGTTCGACGACGACCGAGCTGACGTCGGGCACGGTGGTTACCGCGTTGGTCACCCGGTCGGTGATCGTCTGTTTCATGGGGCAGCCGGCGACGGTCAGCCAGATCTGGACGAGCACCGCCCCAGGGTCGCCGTTGATCCCGCTCTGGATGCCTTTGATCATGCCGAGCTCGGTCAGTGGCTTTCCGATCTCCGGGTCGTCGACGCTGGCCAGGGCAGCCTCGATCTGGGCGAGATCAGGCTGGCTGGTCATCGGGAATGGCTCCTCAGTAGCGGGGACACGGGCGCTGTCAATCGTAGGCGGCGAAGGTGTGACGCCTCGGCGGTGCTCGGCGATAGGGTTGCCGCATGCCCGACGGGGCCGAGGTGCACTCGGCGGTCTCGACCCGTCTCGATCCGACCGCCCTGGCCTCCTGGCGGGTATTTCTGCGTGCCCATGCGGTGGTCACCCGACGCCTGGAAGCCGAACTGCTGGAAGACCATGATCTGCCGCTGGCCTCCTACGACGTTCTGGTCCAGTTGGTCGACGCCCCCGGACGTCGATTGCGGATGACCGAGCTGGCCAGCGCGGTGCTGTTGTCTCGTTCGGGTTTGTCCCGCCTGGTCGACCGGCTGCAGCGTGAGGGCCTGGTCATTCGGGAGGCGGCCAGCGAGGACGGCCGAGGCATGTACGCCGTCCTGCAGCCTGCCGGGTTGTCCCGGCTGCGCACTGCGGCTCCGACGCATCTGCGCGGAGTGGCCGAGCACATGACCAGCAAGTTCTCCGACGCCGAACTCGACGCCCTGCGGGCACTCCTCGTCCGGCTGTGTGATGGGCCGCTGCGGTTGAACGCTTCGGCCACCCTCGACGACGTCGACCTCGCGCAGTGAGTCTGGGCGGCCCAAACGCCGTCAGGAGTGGCTTCGGCGGGTATGCGCGGGGCGCGTCATGAGGCGTCCGACCAGTGAACGGGCAGGGGTCGTTCGGGATGGGATCAGCCTCGGTGCGGCTGTCGGGTCGTACGGCGTCGCATTCGGTGCGACTGCGACGGCGGCCGGACTGTCGGTCTGGCAGACCAGCGTCCTGAGTCTGCTGATGTTCACCGGTGCCTCACAATTCGCGCTGGTCGGCGTGCTGGCAGCTGGCGGTGGTCCGTTCGCTGCGGCGAGTAGCGCCCTGCTGCTGGGAACGCGCAACACCATCTACGGCGTGCGCCTTGCCGGGTTGCTGTCCTATCGCGGTTGGCGGCGGGTCGCCGCGGCGCACTGGGTCATCGACGAGACCACTGCCCTGACCGTACGAGAGAACGAGACGCAGCTGGCCCGTCTCGCATTCATCTCCAGCGGGAGCACCCTGTTCCTGTTCTGGAACCTCACGACTGTCGCCGGTGCCGTGGGAGCCCAATCGTTCGGGCCGGTCTTGCAGGCAGCATTGGATTCGGTGGTGCCGGCAGCCTTTCTGGCACTGCTGTGGCCCAGGCTGGTTCGTGGTGCGGATCTGTTGCGCGAGCAGCGCATCGTCGCGGTCGGCGGCGCGGGAATCGCTTTGGGCCTGACCCCGGTGCTGGCCCCGGGACTGCAGATCATCGTTGCCGGACTGGCTGTGCTGCTCGCCATCCGAGCTAGTCCGGCCAACGGTGGCTCGGCAGACCAGCACGCCTCGGCGAAGGGGCCGGCGTGAGCGCGTCCACGGTGTGGGTCGTCGTGGTCGGCGCCGCGGTGGGTACCTACCTGCTCAAGCTGGCCGGCCTATCCGTACCACCGCAGGTGCTGAAGCGACCACTGATCCGACGCGCCGTCGAGTTGATCCCGGCCGCCTTGCTTGCTGCGCTGGTCGCCGTCAATGTCGCCACCACAGGCGGTGCGCTGGTCGTGGATTTCCGACTGGCCGCACTCGCCGCCGCGGCGATCTCCTTGGCCCTGCGCGCGCCGTTCATCGTGGTACTCGTGGTCGCCGGTGGGGTCGGCGCCCTCGGGTACGTCGTGGCAGGTTGAGCCACCATGCCGGCTGCTGAATCGATCGAATCGGTCGCGGCGCGTGTGCGGGCCGGCGAAGTGGACCCGGTTGCGCTGGTCGAGCAGGCACTGACTCGCGCCGAGCGGGCGGCCGGCCTCAACGCAGTGGTGTATCTCGACGCGGAGGCGGCTCTCGACTCAGCGCGCCTGGTCGCCCGCGACCGCCGAGGTGCGCTGGCCGGTATCCCGATCCTGGTCAAAGAGGTCATCGAGGTGGCCGGCCTGCCGTTCCGCTGTGGGTCAACCGTCTTCGCCGACCGGATCGGACAACGCGACGCCGAGGTAGTCCGTCGCGCAGGCGCCGAGGGCGCGATCGTTCTCGGCCTTTCGCACAGCCACGAGTTCGCCTACGGCTGCACGGGCACCTCGAACCGAGTCGGCCCGTGCCGCCACCCAGCCGATCCGTCACGGATGGCGGGGGGCTCCAGCTCCGGGTCGGCCGCTGCCGTCGCCGCCGGGATCGTCAGCCTGGCGCTGGGTACCGACACCTCCGGCTCGATACGTCTGCCGGCCGCGCTGTGCGGCGTGGTCGGCGTGAAGCCGTCGCGGGGCACCCTCCCGCTTGACGGCGTCTTCCCCCTGTCCACAAGTCTGGACCAGGTCGGAGTCATCACCAGATCGGTGGGAGACGCGGAGTACGCCGTAGGAGTCCTCGCCGGTCTCGGCCCCCGGGCGGCCGACGCGCAGGCCTCCAGCGGGTTCCCCACGGTGGGAGTCGTGGCGAACGTCGAGGCGCTGGACTGTGCTCCCGAGGTCTGGCGCGCCTTCGACGCTGCGCTCAGCGCCATCTTCAACGCCGGCGCACCGATGTTCGACGTGCAACTGCCTGATTGGGGCGCGATGATCGACGCCGTCACCGACACGCAGGGCCCGGAAGCAGCCGCTGCGCACGCCGAGTTGTTCGCCACCCAGGCCAGCCACTACCAGCCCGACGTACGGGACAAGCTGTGGGCCGCGATGCAGGTCCCGGGTTGGCGCTACATCTGGTCTCGGTCCCATGCCGTCACAGCCAGGGAAGGGGTTTCCGCGAGCCTTGCCAGCTGCGATGCGATCGTCCTGCCGACGGTGCCCATCGCGGCTCCGGGCCTGCACGAAGACGAAATTCAGATCCGAGACCTCTTGCTGCGCAACACCCGTCCCGCGAGTTTGACCGGCCACCCGGCCATCAGCATTCCGCTCCCGACCGGTGGTGGCCTGCCGGTGGGGCTGCAGGTGATCGCGGCAGACGACCGCAGTGCGTTCCAGGTGGCGCGGTGGATCGAGCAGGTACTGGCGGCTGGGGCCGGCCCGGTCAGTTGATCGACCGCGGCTGAGCACGTCCGCCGCGCCGCCGACCGTCGTCGGATCCGTCCGGCTCATCTCCAGCCAGCCTGGCCAGCTCGGAGCGGATGAAGTCGCGGGTGGCGAGTTCTCCAATGCTTGCCCGCAGCGCGGCCAGTTCCCTTGCCAGGTACTCGGTCTCGGCCTGTTCGGTGACCGCCCGGCTGCGGTCCTCTTCGGCCTGCACCCGGTCCCGGTCGGCCTGGCGGTTCTGGGCCAGCAGGATCAGCGGTGCGGCATACGCGGCTTGGGTGGAAAAGGCAAGGTTGAGCAGGATGAACGGGTACGGGTCCCAGCGCAGCCGTACTGCTACCAGATTCAAGGTGATCCAGATGATGACGAGCAGGGTCTGAAAGAACAGGAAACGACCGGTTCCGAGGAACCGCGCGATGCTCTCGGAGAAGCGGCCGAAAGCATCGGCATCGATCTTCGGCGCGGCCAAGCCCTTGCTGCGCGGCTGATCGAGACGGCGGCCGCTCTTCTCAGCCATCGGTGTCCTGCTCTCGCCAGCCCTTGGGCAGCAGATGGTCGAGCACGTCGTCGACCGAGACAGCGCCGACGAGCCGATTCTCCTCGTCGACCACCGGAGCGGCCACGAGGTTGTACCGCGCCAAGTAGCGAGTCACCTGGGTCAGCGGCGCCTGCGGTGTGATCGGGTCCACGTTGTCGTCGACGACTCCGCTGACCAGGGTCGACGGCGGCTCCCGCAATAGCCGCTGGACGTGGGCCATGCCCAGGAAGCGCCCGGTGGGTGTGGCCGACGGCGGCCGGCACACGTAGACCTGGGTCGCCAGGGCCGGGGGCAGTTCTGGGTTGCGCAGCCTGGCCAGCGCCTCGGCCACGGTGGAATCCGGCGCCAGGATGACCGGCTCGCTGGTCATGATTCCACCGGCGGTGTCCTCGGAGTAGGCCAGCAGTTGGCGTACCGGTTCGGCTTCGTTGGGCAGCATCAGGGCGAGCAGGCGCTGCTGCTCGGTAGCGGGCAACTCACCGAGCAGGTCCGCGGCATCGTCGGGATCCATCGCCTCGAGCACATCGGCTGCGCGCTCGTCGGTCAGGCGTCCGAGGATGTAGACTTGGTCCACTTCGGGCAGTTCTTCCAGGACATCGGCCAAGCTGTCGTCATCCAGTGACTCGGCGACCTCCTGGCGACGCTTGTCGGGCAGGTCCATCAACTCGGCGGCAAGGTCGGCCCGGTTCAACCCGCGCATGCCGGCCAGCAGCGTCTCGGTGCTCTGCCCGTGCTCGACCAGGGCGAGACCAGTGACCTCGTCCCAGTCCAACTGGCGAACCCGACCTCGACGGCGGCCCAGCCGGCCGGTCTCCTGCACGGCCAACCGGGTGAGCAGCCACTCCGAACCGCGGGTCATCTCCATCGCCGCGTCGACGACGATGCCGCGGACCTGGTTCTCGTCCAGGGTCACCGAGCGGTCCAACAGCTCGCCCAGTACCAGGGTCTCCCCGACGCGTTGTTCGAACCGTCGGAGGTTGAGCATCCCCGTGCCCAGTCGCACCGCCCCGCTGTCGATGCCGGTCACCCGACCGACCGGAACGAAGATGCGCCGGCGGCCCGCGATTTCGACCAGCAGGCCGAGCACCCGCGGCGGTACCGAGCCGAGCCGCAGTGCCACGACGACATCGCGCGCCCGACCCACTCGGTCACCGTTGGGATCGAAGACGTACAGCCGGGCGAGCTGCGCGACGTACACCTTGCTTGTCGTCGTCACGAGCCGTGAGGCTACCGGTGACGCCGATCGTGGTTTCCCTTCCGCGGCGTCCCGATTCCGAACGTCGCCACGATCTATTAGGTGTGCAGTAGCTGCCGCGGGCCTGACGGCTGTATCAGGTCTTGTTCTTCGCCTTATCCGCTCCGGCGTCGGCGCCATCGACGGGTGATGTCCGACGGCATCCGGTACGGCGTGGTGGCCGGGCTGGGCAGCGGCACCGCAGCCTGGCTGCCGTCGGGCAAGCCGGTGCGTGCTGTGGCCAGGTCGCCGGTCGGACGCAGGCACAGGATGGTCAGGCGCCCCGGCCACGTGGAGACCACGACAACCGGATCGCCACCGTTGAGTCGCCCGGCTGCCAGCTTAGGGGCG
>JBPCOF010000304.1:0-3896 GCA_051000515.1 Geodermatophilaceae bacterium | reverse complement strand
CCTGCCGAGGCAGGATGTGGTCGACGAGCCGAGGGAGCGATGGACACCCAACTCGCGTCCGGAGAGCAGATCGCGGGCTACCGCATCGAGTCCTTCCTGGCCAGAGGCGGCATGGCGGTCGTCTACCGCGCCCGCCACATCCGGCTGGACCGTCGGGTCGCGCTCAAGCTGCTCGCCCCCGAGCTCTCGGAGAATGACAGTTTCCGGAAGCGCTTCATGCGGGAATCGGAGCTGGCTGCATCGATAGACCACCCCAACATCATCCCGGTCTTCGAGGCGTCCAAGATCGGCGATGTTCTCTACATCGCGATGCGCTACGTGGACGGTCCTGACCTAGGGGACTTGCTGGAGCGTGAGGGCCCACTGAGCCTCGATCGGGCGATCGGGCTCTTCCAGCAGGCCGCGAGCGCGCTCGATGAGGCGCACGAGCGCGGCCTGGTGCACCGCGACGTCAAGCCCGGGAACATGCTGATCGTGCCCGGCGGGCGCGCGGACGGCACCGACCACGTCTACCTGACCGACTTCGGCCTGACAAAGCGGTCGGACTCCCTCACCGGCCTGACCGGAACCGGGCAGTTCATCGGCACCATCGACTACATCGCCCCTGAGCAGATCAACGGGGAGCAGGTGGACGGGCGGGCCGACGTCTACGCGTTGGGATGCGTGCTGTTCCGCGCGATCACCGGAGTCGCCCCCTTCGAGCGCGACAGCGACGTGGCCGTCATGTACGCCCACCTGTCCTCCCCGCCACCAAAGGCCACGTCCCTGCAACCCAGCCTGCCGAATGGTGTCGACGACGTGCTGGCGAAGTCCATGGCCAAGCGCCCGGGGGACCGTTACCAGTCGTGCTGCGAATTCATCGCCGATCTGCGCGCGGTGGCGCAGGGCACCAAGTTCCCGTCGCCCGAATCTGACAGCGACACGAGGGTCGGTCTGCAAGCGGCACCACGACCGCCAGAGGCGCCAAGCCCGGACAGCCGGAGGAACGGCCGACGCCCACTCCGGCTTGTCGCGGCGGTAGCTGTGCTGGCCCTGCTGGCCGGCGGAGGCCTGGCCGCCTGGCGTCTAGGACCAGGAGCGGCTCGAGGGCCGACCACCGTGGCGCTCCCCTTCGCCGCCGAGACCTACCCAAGCGGCCTGTCCGTTTCGCGAACCTGGACGCTCAGCGGGCGACGTGGTGATCATCTCCATGGTGAGCTGCAAGTGAGTGCCACGAAGAACATCGCCAATGCTACGCTCTATGAGCTGTTACCGAAGAATGTCTTTCCCTTACTATCGAAGATGACCTTCACGCCCATCAAGCCTTCAATGCGACCCGATTCGGCTGTTGTCTACCGGCTGCAGGTTGCAAAAGCTCGCAAATCGATGCTGGTGTACGACGCGCCTGTTGCGCCGGGCTCGTTGACGTTAGACCGACTGCGGAATTGGGCGCAGGACTGGCAACGGGAAGCCAAGCAGTTCTTCGCCCAGCGGCCGCCGGGCGAACAACCGCGGGTGGTAGGTCTCTTGGAACTTCGGCTAGGGCTGGAACTGAAACCCGGCACTGTGGCGCCGCTCTCCCTCACCGGACATGACTGGAACGGCACGCTAGTGCCTACCGAAGCACTCGGTCGAGCACTGTACTTCGTCAAGCCGCCGCGACTTGCGTCTGTGGGTCATGATGGCGGTGACGCGTCGGAGCCGGCCGGTACCACAATAACGGCGCACTCGGCAGGAACTGTAATGGTCACAGTCGTACTGGGCCCGCTCACGACGGGCACAGACGTTCGTATAGCTTGACCGTCGTGACTAACCTAACCTCCAACAAAGTAGCCTTGCGTTAGGTACGTCGCCATGCCAAGGTTGGAAGGCCATACTTCAGTGTAAGGACTGCGTATCGGCTTGAACACTTACAGTATGGATGTGAATACTCGCCGTAGTTGACTGACGCGCTGCGGCCCCGTGACAAACCGGACAGCGTGTGCCAGGGTTCCATGTCAGTCGTCCACGTCAGCTGGTCGAGCGGCAGGCGTGCCCTCCTGCCGCAACGGGAGTCCCTGAGTGCACGCGAGCTTGTCAACCGGCCAAGTCATCGCCGGGTATCGGATCGAGTCGTTGGTCGCGACGGGCGGGCATGCGGTTGTGTACCGCGCCCATGACCTCTCACTGGGACGAGACGTCGCCCTGAAAGTGCTCGCAACGGACGTGGCCCAGAGCGAAGCCTTCCGCCAGCGGTTCATCCGCGAGTCTCAGTTGGCAGCGTCGCTCGACCACCCGAACATCATTCCGATCTACGACGCTGACGCCGTCGACGATCTGCTCTACATCGCGATGCGCTACGTGCCGGGTCCTACCTTGCAATCGTTGCTGGCGCAGACGGGGCCGATGGCGTTCGACCGGACAGTGGCGCTGCTCGGGCAGGTCGCAAGCGCTCTGGATACCGCGCACGCACACGGCCTCGTGCACCGAGACGTCAAGCCGCACAACATTCTGGTCACGCCCCCGGGCGAACGCGGCGACGGCGACCACGCGTACCTGACGGACTTCGGGCTCACCAAACGGGTTGCCTCGCTGAGCGGGTTGACCGCGGTCGGCAACTTCCTCGGCACGATCGACTACATCGCCCCCGAGCAGATCACCGGCGACCCGGTCAGCTCGCAAACCGACGTCTACGCGCTCGGCTGCGTTCTTTTCCAGGCCCTGACCGGTCAGGTGCCGTTCATCCGCGACCATGACGCGGCAGTGATCTACGCGCATCTGAACGACCCAGCCCCCTCGGCACGTGCGCTGCGCCCGTCCTTACCCGCCGAAGTGGACGCCGTCCTCGCTCAGGCGCTTGCCAAGCAACCGGCTGATCGACACGCTTCCTGCAGCGGTCTCATCAAGGCGATGCACGCCGCCATGGCGAGTGGGCCGGGCAACGGCACGCGGCCGGTGAGCCGAGAGGCGCCGACCCGGCTGACGGCCCGACCGCCCACGGCGGGTGACAAGACGGCCGAGGCCGACCGGCTGTCAGTCGCCGAGACGCGCTCGGCCGACCAGGTGTCGCTATCTGACACGGACGCACCCACATACATCGGTGAGCTGTCGGGCGCCGGACTTGCGGCTGGCAGCGTTCGGGTCACGGGGCGGCCGCGCGTCTTTCCTGCCTCCGGTCGGACACGTCTCATTATCGCGGCAATAGTTGCCGCTGTGACCGCTCTGGGCGTTACCGCCGTTGTGGTCTCGAACCGCTCGCCGGGCGCCGCCGTTAGCCGGGCGGTCCTGCCTTTCCCGGACGAGTCGTACCCCGCTAAGGGCATAGTGGTGTCGCGGGCCTGGGTGCTTCAGGGCCGCCACGGTGACCAGGTGCACGGGGAACTGGTGGTCATCTCCAAGAGTGAATCTCCAATCCCGTTCGTCGAGGCCTTGCCAAAAAGCATGGTGGCCTCGGCAAGCCGTATCACATTCTCGCCGCAAAAAAGCAGAACACTCCGCGATGACCCCGTTGTCGAGCTCACTGCCACTGGGCATCGTTCCACGATCACGTACGACGTTCCGGTAGCACGCGGTCCGGTGAAGCTGAGTCGGCTCCGAGAGTGGGCGGCGGCACAACAACAAGAGGCGAAGGCCTTTTTGGGCAAGGGCGCGCCCGTCACCCTCGCCACTCTGACAATCGCCCCCAAGTCGCTTCGTCTGCTTGCTGGTGGCCCGGCCGGTCTAGTGCAGCTCGCCGGTCTTTACAGTAACCGCAAGCCAGCCGACCCCGCATCCTTGGCCAAGGCAGTCTTCGACGTCATACCGCCCGGAATTGTCGCAGTCGAACGGCGGGGAGCGTTGTACGCGATACGCCCTCTTTCTCCGGGGAGCGCCGATGTCACCGCGTACCTCGGACCACGCTCGGCAGTGCTGAAGGTGCAGGTCCTCAAGCCACCAGG
>JBPCOF010000255.1:0-7584 GCA_051000515.1 Geodermatophilaceae bacterium | reverse complement strand
AGGCGTCGAGGGCCATCTGGACGCGAGCGCTGTCTACAACCCGCCGAACCTCACCTATCCCTTCGGGGCCTACATCTGCGTCGTGGATGTGGACAATGGCACCGGGGCGGTAAAGGTGCGTCGGTTCATCGCGGTGGATGACTGCGGGCCGCGGATCAATCCGATGATCGTCGAAGGCCAGGTCCACGGTGGACTGACCGACGGCATCGGGATGGCGCTGATGCAGGCGATCACTTTCGACACCGACGGCAACTGCCTGGGCGGTTCGTTCATGGACTACCTGCTGCCCACGTCGATGGAGGTGCCGACCTTCGAGCTCGGCATGACCGTCACGCCGTCCCCGTACCACCCACTGGGCGTCAAGGGTGTCGGGGAGTCCGCGACGGTCGGCTCGCCGCCGGCCGTGGTCAATGCGGTGGTCGACGCGCTGGCGCCGTACGGCGTGATGCACGCCGACATGCCGCTGACGCCGGCCCAGGTGTGGCTGACCATGCAGGGCCGGCCCGCTCGGACCGACCTCGCCTACGAGTGAGACCTCGATCGAGGCGGCCTGCGTCTGATTGATGCCGACAGCTGAGCGGCTCGTACGGCTGAGCCGACCGACCAGTGGGGAGTGCCGGTGACCGCGTCTGTCGACGAAATCGCCGACCGCGCGGCGGAGCTCACTCGGATGCGGGTGCCCTACGTCCATGCCCGGGTGGTATTGGCGCAACGGCCGACCAGCGCCAAGCCCGGCGACCAGGCCCTGGTCCTGCCGGACGGGAGCATGGAGGGGTTCGTCGGGGGCGACTGCGCGGAATCGACCGTACGCGCGCAGTCGCTGGCCCTGCTGGACTCCGGTGATTCGCTGTTGCTGCGGATCACCCCGGAGCTGGAGTCCGAGCCGCAGGAGGCCGTGGCTGGGACGTTGTCGGTGCACAACCCGTGCCTGTCCGGCGGGACCCTGGAGATCTTCCTGGAGCCCCGCCGCCCCCCACCGCTGGTCGTCGTCGAGGGGGACACCCCGATCGCCCGGGCTTTGTTGGCGATCGGCCGGCCACTCGGGTACGAGTTGGTACGGCACTCAGGATCGTTGCCCGACGACGTCGCCGCGGTCGTGGTGGCCTCGCACGGGCGGGATGAAGCCGACCTGCTTCGCGCCGCTGTGGCAGCGCAGGTCCCCTACATCGGGCTGGTGGCCAGTCCCAAGCGCGGTTCGGCGGTCGTGGCTTCCCTAGACCTGGAAGACCAGCCGGTGAGTGCGATCCACACGCCGGCCGGGCTGGACATCGGGGCTCGTACGCCCGAGGAGATCGCCCTGTCGATCCTGGCCGACATCGTTGCCCGACGTCCACGGCCGACCGGCCGTACGGCGTTGCTCGACGCCTCGTCCGGAGCGGTGGTCGGGCACGCTCCAGTCGCGTCGCAGGCCAGCGACCCGGTCTGCGGCATGACGGTGGCCGCGGTGGACTCCTCGCTGCATCTGGACCACGACGGCACCCGCTTCTACTTCTGTGGCAGCGGCTGCCTGAGGGCCTTTGCCGCCGATCCGGCGGGTTTCGGTGTCGCCGTCAGTGCCGAAGCCGACGGTTCCGCTGCCGACGCCGAAACGACACCAGCTCGATGAGCCGGTGACCCGGCGATGAGCCTGTGAACCCGCACAGCGCCGATACCCCTCTCGCGGTCCTGGCACCTGACACCGACGGTCTGGCCGCGGTCCTCGACGACGTCGGGTATCTCACCGATCTCGGTCTGGCCACTGCGCTGTTCTGCGCGGTACGACTGCCGCAGCCGGTCCTGCTCGAGGGCGAGGCCGGAGTCGGGAAGACCGAGGCGGCCAAGGCCCTGGCCCGGGCACTGGAGACCCCGCTGGTCCGGCTGCAGTGCTACGAGGGGATCACCGCCGCCGAGGCGCTCTACGAGTGGAACTACCCCCGACAGCTGCTGGCCATCCGCCGGGCCGAAGCCGGTGGTGCGGAGCTCTCCGAGGCGAGCCTGTTCGGCGTGGACTATCTCATCGAGCGCCCACTGCTGGCCGCGATCCGGCATCCCGGACCACGACCGGCGGTGCTGCTGATCGACGAGGTCGACCGTGCCGACGACGAGTTCGAGGCTTTCCTGCTCGAACTGCTCGCCGAGGCGACGGTCACCATTCCAGAACTCGGCACCGTGCGCGCGGTGCATCCACCGATCGTGGTGCTGACCTCCAACCGGACGCGTGACCTGCACGATGCGCTCAAGCGACGCTGCCTCTACCACTGGATCGACTTCCCCAGCCTGGCCCGTACGGTCGACATCATCCGGCGGCGGGTCCCGAACTCGCGTGCGGACCTGGCCGAGCAGATCGGGGCGGCGACCCTGCGGCTGCGCTCACTCGACGTGCAGAAGCCGCCCGGTGTTGCCGAGGCGATCGGGTGGGTCGCGGTGTGCCACGCGCTGGGGATCACGACGCTGACGCCGGAGACCACCTCGCTCACGCTCGGATCGGTGCTGAAGTACCGCGAGGATCTGGACCTGGCCACCGAACGTGGACTGGGCTGGGTCGCGACTGGCACCGGTTGAACGCGGACATGACCGGCCGGCCCATCAGCACCGGGCGGTTTGCCGACAAACCGCCAATTAGTTCGACAGAGGTAACCGGGCCGGGTACGCCCCCCGGCACCCGGATCGGGGTTGATCTGGCCGAAGTGGTCGGGCGGTTCGGGTACCTGCTGCACGCCGCCGGGGTCCCGGTCACTCCGGGTCGTAGCGGCCGGTTCGCCGCAGCGCTGCACCTGGACCCGCCGCGGACAGTGGAGGAGATCTACTGGCGGGCACGGATCACCTTGGTCGGCGAGCATGCCGAGCTGCCGGTCTTCGATCGGGTCTTCGCCGAGGTGTTTCGTGGCTACGCCGACTCGTCGGATGCCAATCGCAATCCTGACGCCCCGCCGATCGATGTGCAGTCGGCGACCCCCGCCCGGCCCGATCCGGGCAAGCCGCCCCAGCAAGATGGCGGGACGGATCCGGAAGCTCGGCCGAGCAGTCCCGGACAACTCCCGGACAAGGGCTCCGATGACTCGGAGCAACAGCAGAAAGCCGTTGTCGCGGCGATCAGCGCCGAGGAACGGTTGCGGGACAAGCCGTTTGCCGCCTGCACTCCCGACGAGCTGGAGCAGTTGCGTAGCCTGATGGCCCGGCTGATCCTCGCTCCAGCCCGTCGGCGCGGACGGCGTACCCGCGTTGCCCAGCATGGCTCGCTGCTGGACCTGCGAGCGACGCTGCGGGCCGCGCAGCGCACCGGCGGTGATCCGGTACGTCAGATTCGCCGGGCACGACGGATCAGGCCGCGCCGGGTGGTGCTGCTGGCAGATGTGTCGGGGTCGATGGAGGCCTACGGCCGCGCGTACCTCTATCTGTTGCACGGAGCCGTACGGGCCACCGGTGCCGAGGCCTTCGTGTTCGCCACCCGGCTGCACCGGTTGACCCGGGCGCTGGCCGCGACCCAGCCCGAGCTGGCGCTGCGTCGCGCCGAGGCGGCGGCCCCTGATTGGTCCGGGGGAACCCGGATCGGCGAGGCGCTGAAGCGCTTCAACGACGGCTGGGCGCGACGCGGCCTGGCCCGCGGGGCGGTGGTGGTGATCGTGTCCGACGGCTGGGAGAGCGGCACGGTGGACCTGCTCGACCGGGAGATGTCGCGCCTTTCCCGGTTGGCGTACCGGGTCGTGTGGGTGAACCCGCGCAAGCAGTCCGGGAAGTTCACCCCCAGCACCGCCGGCATGGCGGCCGCATTGCCTTTCGTCGACGTCTTTGTCAGCGGGCATTCCCTCGGGGCGTTCTATGAGGTGCTGGCCGCCATCGGCGACTGAGTCTGGTCTTTCCCCTCGGCGGCAACAGCGGGACACGGCGCCCAGCGGGCCGGTGGACGCCGCGGCCAATGTGCGGCTCTCCGCTACCTGTTCGGCGCACTCGTCGCAGCCACGGTGCTGTGTGGCACCGCTTTCGTGATTCAGCCCTTGGGCGGACTGACGCCGGTGTGATCGCTGCTCGTCCCCGCGGGCATCGGTATCATAGCCGTCGGATTCGTTCAGGTCGTCGCATTTCTCCCCGAACCGTTGCCCGCAACTCCTTCGAGCTAGACGCCGGGAGCGCGCCATTCCGGTGACTATCGTCGTACCTCCTGACCCAAGCTCTCGCTAAGACCGCGGCGCATTTCGGCTTCGTGCTCGTGGTCATCGCCGGGAGTCCCTGGTCGGCAGTCGTCGGGGTGGCCGCGAGCGCGCCCTGATGCTCTTGGTCTCGTGCTGGCCCGGCCGCGGCCTGGTCCGCTTCGCCCGTTCGTTGGAATGCGACGGCGGGCGCGGGAATCGGTTCGGCGACGTGGACGAGGAGCAGTAGATCGGATATGTGCTCTGCCCTGGGGCTGGGGTCGACCTCGTTGGCCAGGGCGTAGGCGGCGACATCGCAGCGCTCCGGATCGAACCGCTCAGGTCGGAACGGCCGCAGCCAGCGTTCACGGGCGATCGGGACTTGACCGCTGATCGGTGCCGATGAGATGAGGATCATCCCATCCGCCTGCCAGCACTGTGTGTTATATTGCGCACACCATCTGTCACTATCTGGATGGGGGAGTAATCATGCAGAGATCAGCAGCGCTTGCTTGGCGGGCCTTAGTCACCACAGCAGCGACAGTATGCCTCGTCTTCGCTGCCGTCGGTCCCGCCAGTGCCGCATCGAAGACTGGACACCAGTACTGCTCACCTGGGGTGCGTGTGGGAGTAAGTTCAGTCACCACGGGGTCCACCGAACATCGGTACGAATCTCCGTACGGATCATACTTTGGTACAACTCGAGCCCGATATTTCGGCGTTCCATCGTCGGAGGGAATGAACTCTATTGGGGAGTTTTCGCGGTCTCTATAAGCAGCGCAAGCTCGGGCTGCTACGCGTAGAGGAGACAGTGTTTCCAGGGTGTGAGTGGTCCCATCGGCTACTGCTGTTCACCGCTCTGGCTGCGGGCGTTATGCTCGTCGCCGGTTGCTCATCCGCTGGCTCAGAATCCGGTGCAGACGTCCCCGCGACAGCGGAGTCCGAGGGCACGGTGAACCCGGATGACGCGCTGTTTCAATTGCGGTTCCTCGGGTGCTTGGCCGAGGCTGGTATACCAGCCGAGTTCACTGACGACGGGGGCGTCCACATGATCCCGCCTCCTGGGCAGGAGGCTGCGGCCAACGCGGCAGCGCAACGCTGCACGGAGGAACTCGGATATAGCGGGACGCCGTCGCCCCTCGACGAAGCGACCTTGCGTGCGATCTTCCCGCGATATGTCGAGGCGATCGAGTGTCTGCGCACCAACGGCTATGACCCGAACTCGCCAGTGTCGCAGGAGGCCTATGTCGAAGCGCAGGTGTCGCCCTACGAGGGGATCGACCTCGGGACACTCGATCTGGAGGTCCTGGCGCGCTGTCCGGAGCCGCGACCATAGCCGCGTCAGCTCTCGATCGTAGCGGCCGGTCCGGCCGATGGCGGCGCGTCGCCGTCGTCATCGGCCCGCTGCTGATTGCGGGTGCCGTCGGCTTCTTCTCCGCACGCGCCACTCTTACGCCGCCTCAGGTAGATGAGGGCTCGGCGACGACACCGACCCTGGTCGAGGTCGTGGAAGGAACCGTTGAACGCGTGCAGTCATTCACAGCACAGGCGCAGTGGGACTCCACCTTGGTGGCTACCGCAGGCCTGGCCGGAACCGTGACCTCGGTGGCGGCAGCCCAAGGCGAGACCCTGGCCGCAGCTGCGGGTGCGACGGTGTACGACGTCAACCTGATCCCGGTCGTGGTGTTCGCCGGTGCGGTGCCCGCGTTCCGCGCACTGGCCTTCGGTGCGGTGGGCGATGATGTTCGGCAACTCCAGGAGGGGCTTGCCGCCGTAGGATTCGAATCGGGAGCCGCTGATGGCCAATTCGATGCTGGCGTGACCAGTGCGGTGGCGCGCTGGCAGCGCAGCCTCGGGATCGAGGGCACTGGCCGGGTCCCCAATGGACAGGTCCGATTCGTGCCCATCTTGCCGGCCACGCTGGTCCTCGCGGCGGGCATCGAGGTCGGCCGTCAGCTGTCCGGCGCCGAAGAGGCCCTCCGTGCCCTCGCTCCGGCCCCTCGCTTCTCTATCCCGCTGAGCCCTGAGCAGCGCGATCTGGTGCCGTTGGATGTGCCGGTTAACCTTACCCACGCCGACGGCGAATGGTCTGCGGTCATCTTGAGCGCCACCGAGGTGGTCGAGGACGGGCAGCCGGTGCTTCGGCTCGCCCTGGCGACGGCCGACGGCAGCCCGGTGTGTGCAGACCGCTGCGACCAGGTTGCGACACACGGCATCACCGACTTTCCGGCCGCTATCATCTTGGTGCCCATGACAACTGGGCCCGTGGTACCCGCTGCGGCTGTGCAAACCGATGCCCGCGGCGCGACGTTTGTCGCCATGGCTGACGGCAGCGCTCGACCGGTTACCATCCGGGCTCAAGCCCGCGGGCAAGCGGTGGTCGACGGCGTCGGCGCGGGCGAGCATGTCCGCCTGCCCGATGCTGCCGAATAGTCGATGGCTGAACCGGATATGCTGCCCGCCAATTCCATCATGACGTTGCAAGACCTGGTCGTCGGCTATGTGGCTGCAACGCCGGTCATCGCCGGCGTCTCGCATGCGTTTCCAACCGGCTCGATGACGGCGGTCACTGGACCGTCCGGGCGCGGAAAGTCCACCCTGCTCTACGCCATGGGATTGTTGGTGGCGCCGACTTCCGGATCGGTGCTCTTCGGTGCCGATCAAACCGAACGCCTCTCGGACTTGCAGCGATCCCGACTTCGAGCGGCGCGGATTGGATTCCTTTTCCAGGACGCGCATCTCGATCCGCGCCGCACGGTCCTGGAGAACATCGTCGAGGGTTGCTTCTACGCGGGCACACCGTGACCCAAGGCGCGTCAGCAGGCTCTCGATCTGATGGATCGTCTCGGGGTGGACGTGCCGCCGAATCGCCGACCCGGTCAGATCTCAGGTGGGCAGAGCGCGCGGATCGCGCTGGCACGCGCCCTGGCGAAGCGGCCGTCGCTGCTGCTGGCCGACGAGCCCACAGGCAACCTCGACACCGCGACAGCACGGCATGTGCTTGCCGAGATGCACTCGGCCGCTGACGCCGGTGCCGCCGTGGTTATCGCCACCCACGACAGGTCGGTCACGGCCGCGTGCGACACGGAGTTGGCGCTGTGAGGCGCCGACCGGGGCGAATCGAGGGCTACACCACCCCGGGCCTTCGCGAACACCTGGGCGAAGCGGCCGCATTGCTGCGTCGGGAACGCGTGCTGAGCGCAACGGTAGGCCTGGTCGTCCTGGGCGTGGTGATCGGCATCCTGACCTCAGCTGGGCGCAGCGACGCCGCCGCGAACTCCATCCTGAGTCGCATCGACACACCCTCTGCACGGTCCATCGTCATCACCGATCCCAGCGCCCAGGGGGGAGTGAGTGCAGTCTCCGTCGATGCAATTCGGGCGCTCAGCGGCGTCGACTGGGTGTTGGGCCTCGGACCTGCGCACGACGTCCGCAACGCACTGGTGCCCAGCGGCGACCCGGTGCCGATGCGGGCGGT
>JBPCOF010000242.1:0-7295 GCA_051000515.1 Geodermatophilaceae bacterium | reverse complement strand
CCACTCCGCGGAAGGCATCGAGGCGGCGGCCCAGATCCGACGGATGTCCCCTGACGTCGGGTTGCTGCTGCTCTCCCAGCACGTCGAGACCCACCACGCCATGCGGCTGATGACAGAATTCCAGGGAGGCGTCGGCTACCTCCTCAAGGATCGGGTCTCCGACTTGGCCACCTTTGCCAGCGACGTGCGGCGCGTGGCCAACGGCGACTGCGTGATCGACGCCGAGCTGGTCGCACGATTGGTGGACAAAAAGCGCAAAGGCGACCCACTCGGCGCTCTGACCGAGCGAGAGCGCAGCGTGCTCGCCCTGATGGCACAGGGCCGTTCGAACGGCGCGCTATCGATGGAGCTGTGTCTCAGCGGCAAGACGGTCGAGGCCCACGTCCGCAGCATCTTCACGAAACTGAACCTTGCCCCGGATGCCGGTGATCACCGGCGCGTGCTCGCTGTGCTCGCATTCCTGCGCTCCTGATCCCGGAGAAGCGAGGCGCTACTCGGCTGCCTCGATCGCTGCCCGCAGGTCCTCGGCGCTGCCTCCGGTGATCTGTTCGCCGTCGACCACGACCGTGGGGGTCGCGGTGATGTCCGCGTCACGGGCGGCCTCGGTGACCTGGTCGACCCAGTCAGCCTGGGCATCGGAACTCACACAGGTCTCGAACTGCCCGGACAGACCCACCTGGGAACCGAGGTCCACCAGTCTCTGCTCGCTCAGACCGTCGCCGCCCTCGTCGGGCTGCTCGGCGTAGAGCAACTTCTGGTACTGCCAGAACAGTCCCTCGTCGGCGGCGCAGGCCACGGCCGCCGCCGCACGCGAGGAGTACTCAGTGGTGGAGGCACGATCGAGGATCGCGATCGGGTGCACCAGCAGTTCGACCCGGCCGTCGATGACGAGCTCCTCCAACGTGTCGGCGACCCGGCTCTCGTACTCGCGACAGGCCGGGCACTGCAGGTCCACGTAGAGCTCGACGCTGACCGGATCCTGCGCGTCGGCGGCGACCATGACCACGCCGTCGTCGCTGCGGGTGCTGTCCGGGAATCCGGCAGCGACCGACGTATCGAAGCTCCCTTCCGTAGCCGAATCCGGTGAGTTCGAGCCCACCACGATCCCGACGACGACGGCTACGACCATGGCAGCGGCGACCCCCGACCAGGTGAGGATCTGGCGCTTGCGCCGCGCCCGCGCGGCGGCGGCAGCGGCGGCCTTCTCGGCTGCCTTGCGGCGCTCGGCCTGAGCGGCCTTCTTGCTGGTACGGCGGACGCTCTTGGCAGGCTTCGGGCCCGGACTCGGGGTGCTCATCGGTCTTCCCTCGGTACGGGACGGTCGAGTGCGGAATCCAGCGACCAGCGGCTGCGCGGGACGCTCGCGACGAAGGCGGCGAGGAGCAACAGTGCGACATCGCGGGCAACGATCAGGGGGTACGAGGGCTCGCTCCCGTCGGAGAGCAGGCTCGTACCGAAACAGCCACACGCCGCGTCGATCCCGCGTACCCACAGCGACGAGACCCCGACGAGGAATCCGAGAAGCAGGACCGCGGTGAGGCCGGCGGCCACGCGGGTTCCGAGGCCGACGAGAAGGACGGCGGCTAAGGCGAGCTCTACGAAGGGCAGCACGTTGCCGATGACGTCGGCAAGCCCGTCGGGCAGCAGCCGGTAGGAGCGCACGGTCAGTTGGGACAGAGCGAGGTCGCCGGCCTTGGCAAGGCCGGCCCACGCGAATACCGAAGCAAGCACCAGCCTAGCCAGAGCACTTGCCCACGGCAGCCCACCGGCGAGCCTGGTGCGGGTGATCATGGCCGACCCGTCGCGGGCTGAGCCCACGTGATGTCCCTCCAGCAGGCAGCGTCGATCTCACGAGGTAGACGTGGCACGGACCCGCTGAGTTCCCGACGGGATCCCCATACGAGCCGCACCTACCGTTCACGAGCCGTTCACCTATGCTGCCCGACGGCGGGCCCCGCCGCGTCCTCGACCACTTCGGAGTTAACAGGTGCCGCGCTTCAGCCTCACCCCCAAGGACAGCAGCTTTTACGCGATGTTCACCGACTCGGCCAACAACCTGGTGGCAGCCACCCAGGTCCTTGCCGACTTCGTGCACCTCAACGGCAACCGCAACGACCTGATGGACAAGCTGCACGAGCACGAACACGACGGCGACACCATCACTCACTCGATCTTCAAGCAACTCAACTCGAGCTTCGTGACGCCGTTCGATCGCGAGGACATCTACAACCTCGCCTCCGACCTCGACGACGTCATGGACGCGATCGAGGCGGCCGCGGACATCGTCGTGCTCACCGGGCTCGGCACCCTCCCGGCCGAGATGGCCCAGCAGGTCGAACTGATCCTGCGCGCCGCCAAGACCACCGCGGATGCGATGCCCCGGCTACAGACGATGAAGGATCTCCCGGACTACTGGATCGAGGTCAACCGGCTGGAGAACGAGGCCGACAAGCTCTACCGACGGCTGCTCTCGCGGTTGTTCTCCGGCGAGTTCGATGCGCTGGAGGTCATGAAGCTCAAGGAGGTCGCCGATCTGCTCGAGGAGGCCGCCGATGCCTTCGAGCATGTGGCGAATGTGGTGGAGACCATCGCGGTCAAGGAGTCCTAGGCGGTGGAAGGCACCACCCTCGCGTTGATCGCGATCATCGCGATAGCCCTCGTCTTCGACTACACCAACGGGTTTCACGACGCGGCCAACGCGATCGCCACCTCGGTGTCGACCAAGGCGCTGACCCCGCGAACCGCACTCGCCCTTGCCGCGGTCATGAACATCGTCGGCGCGCTGATCTCGACCAAGGTCGCCAAGACGGTTGGGGCGGGCATCATCGACACCCCCACCGGCGGCGAGGGTCTGGAGATCGTCTTCGCCGCACTGATCGGTGCGATCACCTGGAACCTGATCACCTGGTACTTCGGGCTGCCGTCCTCGTCCTCGCACGCCCTGATCGGTGGTCTGGTCGGGGCGGCCCTGGCTGCCGCGCACTCCGTTCAGTGGATGGGCGTCCTTGACAAGGTCCTCATCCCGATGATCGTCGCGCCGTTGGTGGGGTTCGGTCTGGGATACCTGTTCATGCTGGCAGTGCTGTGGTCCTTCCGCAAAGCGCATGCGGCGCGGGCCAACCGGGGGTTCCGGTACGCGCAGATCATCTCCGCCGGGACGATGGCCTTCGGCCACGGACTGCAGGATGCGCAGAAGACCATGGGGGTCATCACCCTCGCGCTGGTCACCTCCGGGGAGATCGACACCTTCGACGTACCCCTGTGGGTGGTCATCGCTGCAGCACTCGCGATCAGCGCCGGCACGTACGCGGGCGGCTGGCGGATCATGCGGACCCTTGGCCGGCGCATCATCCAGCTCACCCCGGCCGGTGGTTTTTCGGCGCAGACCGTGGCCTCCGGGGTGATGATCACGACCGCGACCGTCTTCGCCGTGCCGGTGTCCACCACGCACGTGATCACCACCTCGATCATGGGTGTGGGATCCACGCGTCGGCTGTCGGCGGTGCGCTGGGGCGTGGCGGGGAATATCGTCACGGCCTGGGTGCTTACCCTGCCCGCGGCAGGTGCAGTCGCAGCGGTGGCCTACTTCATCACCGACGCCGTCGTCGGCTGACCTGCCCGGGTCGCGTGCTCCGGTAGGCGAGGCACGCGTAAGCCGGAGAGGTTGGTGGTGGGCATGGCCGGCTCGGACGTGCAGTGGGGCACGGCACAGGCCCGCTGGATCCTGCTCGCCACGATCCTCGGTTCCTCGATCGCACTGCTCGATGCGACGTTGGTCAACGTCGCCCTGCCCACCTTTTCCGACGATCTCGACGCCCCGCTGTCCGTTCTGCAGTGGACGGTCAACGCGTACACGCTGACGTTGGCCTCATTCATCCTCGTCGGCGGCTCCCTCGGGGACCGGGTCGGACGCCGGCGGATCTTCCTGATCGGCATCGCCTGGTTCGCCGTCGCGTCGCTGCTGTGCGGCCTGTCCCAGGACATTTGGCAACTCGTCGCCGCCCGAGCGCTGCAGGGCATCGGCGGCGCGTTGCTGACACCGGGCAGCCTGGCCCTGATCCAGGCATCGTTCGTCCCAGCGGACCGAGCACGCGCGATCGGGACCTGGGCCGGGCTCGGCGGTGTGGCCACGCTGATCGGTCCGTTCCTGGGCGGCTATCTCATCGACACGGCCACCTGGCGATGGATCTTCCTGATCAACGTCCCGCTCGCCGCCTTGGCGCTCTGGGTGGGACACAAGCACGTACCGGAGAGCCGCGACGAGCTGAGTGCGGGGCATTTCGACTGGCTCGGCGCGGTCTTCGCGGTCCTCACCCTCGGAGCGGGAACGTACGCGCTGATCTACGCTGCCGGCGATCTGATCCGCCCCGACGTGCTGGTGGCGGCCCTGCTCGCCTTGGCCGGCGGCATCGGCTTTCTCGTCAGCCAGCGCCGCGAGGCGCATCCGATGGTTCCGTTGGGCATCTTTTCGTCGCGACAGTTCAGCGCCGCCAACGGGATGACCTTCCTCGTGTACGGCGCGCTGAGTGCGGTCTTCTTCATCCTCGTGTTGCAGCTGCAGGTCGTCTCCGGGTTCTCCGCGACGGCTGCCGGCCTGGCGATGATTCCGGTCACGGTCCTGATGATGCTGTTCTCCACCCGGGCCGGGGCCTTCGCCGGTCGGATCGGCCCCCGGGTCCCGATGACGGTGGGGCCGTTGGTCTGTGCCGTCGGGACGCTGTTGTTCCTGCGCGCCGGACCGGCTGCGAACTACCTGACCGATGTGCTGCCCGGAGCGCTGGTGTTCGGCCTGGGATTGACCACGCTGGTGGCGCCGCTGACGGCCACCGTGCTGGCCGCCGCAGACGACCGGTACGCCGGAGTGGCCAGCGGGGTCAACAACGCAGTCGCTCGCGCGGCGGGGCTGCTCGCCGTCGCCGGCCTCCCCCTGCTGGTGGGGCTGTCCAGTGAGTCAGGTCTGGAGCCGGTTGGGCTGGATGCGGCCTACACGCGGGCGATGATCGGCAACGCGGTTCTGTTGGCTGCCGGCGGCATCCTGTCCTGGTTCACCATCCGTACTCCCCTGCCCACCGCCACCACGGATGCCCAGCCGGACGCCGGCTGGCCACCGGATGAGGCACGTCGGGCCGAACCCGCAGGGGCTGTGCGCTCGGTGGCTGAACCGGGCACTGACCGACTGCCGTGCGTCCCCTGTGTGCCGGCACGCAACAGGTCTTGCTGGGCCGGTCAGGTCACGGCATGTCGACTGACCCGTCGCAGCGCAGCCACCCCCTCGAGGCGCACTTCCGCGAGGCGGTCGGCGCGTTGCGCCGGGATGCGGCCAGGTCGAGCGCCGAGGCCCCGCCTCCACCTTCGGCGGCCGTACGCGAGGGTTCGGGACTGAGCCTGCAGCGGTGCCTCGAGCTCTTCGACGCCCAGATCGCCAGCCGGCTCTGCGATCTGGCCGCGCAGTGGATGCATAACCGGGGTCGTGGCTATTACACGATCGGCTCGTCTGGGCACGAGGGAAACGCCGCTGTCGCCGCAGCTCTGCGGGTAGACGACCCGGCCCTGCTGCACTACCGGTCGGGCGCCTTCTACATCACCCGTGCCTCTCAGCTACCCGGGCAGGATCCGGTGCGCGACATCCTGTACGGGGTGGCGGCCGCGACGCAGGAGCCGATCGCCGGCGGCCGGCACAAGGTCTTCGGGCATCCTGACCTGGCGGTGATCCCCTCGACCTCCACGATCGGATCACATCTCCCGCGGGCGGTCGGCGTCGCCTTCGCGATCGAACGCGCCCGCAAGCTGGGGCACCGCACACCATGGCCGGAGGATGCGGTCGCGGTCTGCAGCATCGGGGACGCCTCGGTGAATCACTCGACGGTGACCGGTGCGCTGAACACAGCTCTGCACACGGTCCATCAGGGCCTCGGCCTTGCGTTGGTCATCGTGTGCGAGGACAACGGGTACGGCATCAGCGTGCCCAGTCCACCCGGCTGGGTAGCGGCGGCCGTCGGTAACAGGCCGGGGCTGGCCTACTTCCGCGCGGACGGAGGCGACCTCGCCGAGGTCTTCGACGTGGCCAGCCGCGCAGTGGAGCAGGCACGTAGGCGACGCCGACCGGTGCTGCTGCACGTGGAGTCCGTGCGCTTCCTAGGACACGCCGGCTCTGACGCGGAAGCCTCGTACCGCAGCGCGAAGGTAGTTTCCGCCGACTATGCCCGGGACCCGCTGGTCCGGACCGCTGCGATGCTCGTCGCGTCGGGCCGACACAGCCCGGCGGAACTACTCGACCGCTACGACCGGACCCGCGAGCACATCTGGTCGGTGGCCGAAAAGGCGATGGCGAGTTCGACCATCGGTAGCCGCGCCGAGGTGATTTCCCCGCTGGCCCCCCGTCGTAGTCGTCAGACGGCGAGCCGAGCGCTGGAGGCAGCCTCGTCGAGCCGGCGTAGCACCGCATTCGGTGACCGACTGCCCGAATCCCAGGGCCGGCTCACCCTGGCCCAGACCATCAGGGCCAGCTTGACCGACGCGCTGGCCCTCGACCCGGCTGCCCTGGTGTTCGGCCAGGACGTCGCCGTGAAGGGAGGCGTCTACGGGCTGACCGGCGGCCTGCAACGCTCTTTCGGGCCGGCCCGGGTCTTCGACACCCTTCTCGACGAGCAGTCCATCCTGGGCCTGGCGCTGGGTACCGGACTTGCCGGATTCCTGCCGATCCCGGAGATCCAGTACCTCGCGTATTTGCACAACGCCGAGGATCAGCTACGTGGCGAGGCGGCGACCTTGCAGTTCTTCTCCCAGGGGGCCTACCGCAATCCGATGGTCGTCCGGATCGCCGGGCTGGCCTACCAGAAGGGCTTCGGCGGCCACTTTCACAACGACAACTCACTTGGCGTGCTCCGCGACATCCCGGGGCTGGTCCTTGCCGTACCCGCGCACCCGCGGGACGCGGCGCCGATGCTGCGAAGCTGCCTGGCCGCTGCTCGGGTCGATGGGACCGTCTCGGTCATGGTCGAGCCGATCGCGCTCTATCACGCTCGCGACCTGCACGCCCCGGACGACGGGGCGTGGCTCTGGCCGTACGCGGCCCCAGATCAGTGGACCGAGGAGCACGCCGATTTCGGCCGGGCCCGAACTCACGGGTCAGGGCGCGACCTCGCGATCGTCACCTTCGGGAACGGGCTGCCGATGAGTCTCCGGGTCGCCAAACGGTTGGCGGCGACCGGCTTTGCGGTTCGGGTGCTCGACCTCCGATGGCTGACCCCGCTCCCGATCGGGGACGTCGTACGAGAGGCCGAGGCAACCGGTCG
>JBPCOF010000190.1:0-12013 GCA_051000515.1 Geodermatophilaceae bacterium | reverse complement strand
GTCGATTGATTCGACTCAGCGACGCCCCTGAGTCGTTCAGATCACAGCGGCGGGAGCGGTACGACCCGCTCGAGCCGGGCCGAAAGATGCGGCTGCAACTCCTGGCCCTGGGCGGCCATGTCCACGGCGTACATCAGCGCGCCGTCGACGATGCCGTAGAGCCGCTTGTTGGCCGCGACCTCCTTGGCCGTCGCGGTCCGGGCGACGACGTCAGTGGCCAACTCCCAGGAGGTGGTGGTCATCGAGCGCCCGACGTAGACCTCGACGATGCCGGTCGGGTGCGCAAGGAGGACCTCGAACTCATCACCGCCGCTGGACCGCCACCAGCCGACCTCACGGGCGCCCGGACGGATGATCTCGCCGTCCAGGCCGATCAACCACGTCCGGGATTCGTAGACCAGGAACGGCCGTCCATCGTGACTGAACCGGATCCACTGGCCGTAGTGGAACCCCTCGATCGTCGGGTAGTCGCCCTGACCCGCGCCGGTCCATTCACCCAGCAGCGGCAGCAACGGAAGGACTCCAGGATGTACGTCCGGCCCGCTGCGCACGTCGGTGGTATCGGCCGGAATAGGAAGCACAGGAACAGGATTGGGATTCATCCCTGCGGTCCCCTGTAGACACTCCAGGCGACCCGGAGCAGCAGCGCAACGCACACTACGCACACGACCACGAACGCGATCGCCAGCGCCGTACCCACGACATCGAGACTAGCTCGCCGTCTGCGTACGGGCCCGCCCCCGCGCCGTCCGCCGTCAGGTCAGCGAAATCCCGGCCTCGGTCAGGCCGCGATCGGCGACAACCGCTGACTCTCCGCGCCCGATCGGGGACAGCGCACGCACCGTCCATGATCCCGGTGCTGCGAAGAAGCGATAGTCACCGGTCGCGCTGGTGACCACTTCCGCGGTGAACTCACCTGTCGCGTCGAGAAGCCGCACGTAGGCCGCCGGCACGGGTGCGCCGTCGGACTCGACGACCCCCTGGATGACCGTCTGGGTCTTCAGGTCGATGCCTTCCAGGCCGGCACCGTTGGCCTTCTGCGCAGGAGCTCCACACATGTCCATACCTACTTCGGGTCGCCCAACTCGATCGGTACACCGACCAGCGAGCCGTACTCGGTCCAGGATCCGTCGTAGTTCTTGACGTTCTTGTGCCCCAGCAACTCCCGCAACACGAACCAGGTGTGCGAGGAACGCTCGCCGATCCGGCAGTAGGCGATCGTGTCCTTGTCCCCGTCGATACCGGCATCGGCGTAGAGCGTGGTCAACTCGTCGTCGGACTTGAACGTGCCGTCCTCGTTGGCCGCCTTGCTCCACGGCACGCTGATCGCACCGGGAATGTGGCCGGGCCGCTGGGCGCCTTCCTGCGGCAGGTGTGCAGGGGCGACCAAGCGGCCGGCGAACTCGTCAGGGGACCGTACGTCCACGAGGTTGCGAGCACCGATCACCGAGACGACCTCGTCGCGGAAAGCGCGGATCGAGGTGTCCGGCTCCTGGGCGGAGTACGACGTCGCGTCCCGAGTCACCTCGGCGTCGGTCAGCGCACGGGAGTCCAGCTCCCACTTCTTGCGGCCGCCGTCGAGCAGGACGACCTTCTGATGCCCGTACAGCTTGAAGTACCAGTAGGCGTAGGCGGCGAACCAGTTGTTGTTCCCGCCGTACAGCACGACGGTGTCATCGCTGCTGATCCCCTTGGCCGACAACAGTTGTTCGAACTGCCCCCGGTTGACGAGGTCGCGGCGCATCGTGTCCTGCAGGTCGGACTTCCAGTCCAACTTCACGGCCCCGGCAATGTGCCCCTTGTCGTATGCACTGGTGTCCTCGTCGACCTCGACGAAAACCACGCCGTCGTCGTCCAGATGTTGTTCGGCCCAGTCGGCAGAGACCAGGACGTCATTGCGGCTCATAGCGGTCAAACTCCTTCGGTGGCGCGTACGGCGGTCGTACGCCTCGAAATGTGCGGTGAAAGGTGGTGTAGGACATGCTGGCCCAGCAGGTACATCTCACAACCGAGGCAGAAGCCCGTGGTGGCGTTGAGCAGCGCGGCCGCCAGGGCGAACCCAGCAGCAACAGCTCCGACGATCGGAACGCCGGTGAAATACCCGACCGTGGCCACGGCGGCGAAGCCGAAACCGACCAGCTGCGCAAAGCGCAGCGGCGGCTGCGGCTCCCTCCGGACGACGGGACCCAACCTGGGTGCGACCAATGTCCGGAATGCGATTCCGTACGGCGAGTAAGCAAGGCCGGCGAAAGCTCCCAACCCGAAGACCGCGGTCTGCAGCAGCAGGATCCAGCCGCTGGAGGTCAGAAGACCGCCGGCCAGGACGGCCGAGGTGATCCACGCGGCGAAGCGTGGCCCTCGGGCATCGACGTGCAGGGTACTGAGCGAGTGCGGGTCTGGCATCAAAGCCTCCTGCGGACCGGACGGGAAAACGTCGGTACGGCCACTGAGGATCATCTCGGACTCCGCAGAGTCCTCGAAGGGTCGGTGGCCTTCTAGGAGGCCAGACACAGGCAGCTGCCGAGGCGGCACAGGTCAACTGTGCGGCGCATCGTGAGCAACAGACCCATGTCGCGACGGTACCAGCGCAGGCCTCGTCCCCGGATGGGCGCCTCGATCGCGCCGGCGATGGTCGAGTTCATCGATTGTGTGCGGTCAGACCCGAGACGGCTTGGCGCAGTTCGGCCTCTCGGGGCATTCCTGAAGCGCGGTGGACGACCTGACCCTGCTTGTCGACGATCAACAGGGTAGGAGTACGTCGGATGTCGAGTGCTCGGACCGCCTCTGGATGCTCGGCGACATCCACCTCGATCTGCGCGATATCCGGGTGGTCCTGGAGCACTCGATCGGCCAACGTCCGCGCCTGCGGGCAGGTGGCGCAGAACTGTCCGGAGAACTGGACGACCGTGACTCTGTCGGACGGCAGGACGATGCCGACCTCGGCCAAGGTGGACTGGGCACCTGTGGCCGTACGAACCCGGCCGTCGAAGCGTCGACGCACGAGCGCGACGGCCACGACCACGAGCAGCACCACGGCCAGCGAGATCACGCCCAGCGTCCCCACACCGTCCACCTTCGCGCCAACGCCGCACCGGGCGTCAGCTATTCCCGCGGATCAGGCGGGGTCTTCGAGGACGATGTCGGAGCCTTCTGCGACGACTCGCATCCCGTCGCTGACCACCTCTATGCCGGTGAACACCAGGCCGAAGGGCAGTTCCGGCACGGGAAGGGTGACGTCGAGCAGGTCGAGGACCACGGCGTCGACCTCATCGGGCAACTGGGCACCGAAGCCTTCGACGTTGCTGGCCGTCAGGGTGACCTCACGACCGACCAGGGAGAGCTGGGCCGTCGCAGCCACCTGGAAGTCCTGGCCCAACAGGGACACGGTGGTCTCCACCCGAAGGCCCGCGCCGTCCCGGGTGACGGTGGCACCGCCCAGTTGCTCTCCGATGTAGTCGAACGGGAAGGTCACCGTGCCGAGCACCTTGTCGACCGGTACCGAGGTGACCGAGTCCGAGATCACCGATTCCAGGGGAACCTCGGCCCCCTGGAGCTGGATGTCGGCGGTGGCGCCAGGTGGCAACCCCAGGGCCGCCACGTCCACACCGACTCGGACCGACTCATAGCGACCGCTGATCGCCTGGGTCAGGAACGGAAAGCCCTCGATCGAGATCTCCGGCTCGGCGGGGAGCTGGCCCTGCTCCTGGATCGCGGCCGCCAGCTGGTTCTCACTCACCACCAACAGAACGCGATCGGCCGCGACGGCTATGCCGAGCAGCACGAGGACGGCGATCAGAAGCGCGCGCATGTCAGCTCCACCTATCCCACGACCCGCAGGGCCAAGAAGTAGCCGATCGGTGCGGCACCGGCCAGCGGGAGCAGGGCCTGCAGCCATGGCAGCGACCAGTTCGGCTGCGGTCGCTCTGCGGCGATGTAGGAGGCGGCGACTGCCAGCAGAGCCGAGACCAGGCCTACGATTGCCCCGACGATCGCAGCGCCGAGACTGCCGACCAGTCCATCGGGATCAGACAGCATGACCGATGCTGCGATCCCCGTACCGACGCTGAGCAGTAAGCCGGCGAGGCCGCGTGGAACGCCGGCGGCTATCTGCGGGACCGGCAGCACGAGATCCACCAGGTGCCCGACGACGATCGCCCCACCAGCCGAGACCACAGTCGCGACGAAGACCGCTGACCCATCGGTGACCCGATAGAGCAGCAGGAACGCCGACGAGGCCACCAGACTGACCGCCAGCGTCCCGATTCCGGCCAGGGACGCGGTGGCCAGCCGTCGAGGGGCCGAACGAGTGAGCTGGTGCAGCATCGCCGCGACGAACGCCAGGGCCAATACGGCGGCCAGCGGTCCGAGGTCGGGCTCGGACTGCATGGCCAGCACGGTGTCAGCGGTGAGGGCCGTACCCGCTCCGATGACCAGCGAGCCGAGATACCCGCGGGTGCCCGTGGCCCGCGACCAGGCAGCGATGAGGCCTATCTGCATCAGGGCGACGGTGATCAGCAGACCGGTCGGACCGAACTGCCGCGGAGCCAGCACCAGAGCAAGCGTGGCCACCGCGGCCAGCCCGGCGGCTGGTGCGTGGTGGCGGACCGGGGCAATCTCGGTCCGCAGCGCCGCCATGCTCATGCCTGCATCATCCGGTGATCGTCTCAGACCCGCTCGTCCCGGACCTGCGGTCAGTGCCGTGAGATAGCCTCAGCCCTTCGCAGCCTGCCGGCGCAGTCAGGCCCCCGCCACCCGGGAGATGCCGCATGCACATCGTTCTGATGACCGATGCCAGCCAGCCGACCACCGAAGTGCTCCCAGCCCTCGGTTTGCTCACCCATCATGTGCGCGTCATCCCGGCGCGGCTGGACAGCCTGCTCAGTGATGTAGCCGGCAACGAGGATGTCGTCATCGTCGATGCCCGAATGGACCTTGCCGGTGCCCGGACGCTGTGCAAGATGCTGTCCTCGACCGGAGTGGCCGCTGCGCTGGTTGCCGTCCTCACCGACGGAGGCTTGATCGCCCTGTCCCCCGACTGGGGTTGTGACGACGTGCTGCTCGACACCGCTGGTCCCGCCGAGGTCAACGCCCGGCTGCGCTGGGCGCTGGACCGCCGGCTCGCCGGCGCGGCGCCCGTCGACGGGCCGCACAGCGGGCTGATCGAGGCCGGGGACATCTCCATCGACGAGCACACCTACGCGGCCAAACTCCGCGGACGGTCGCTGGACCTCACGTACAAGGAGTTCGAACTCCTGAAATATCTTGCCGCCCACCCGGGCCGGGTCTTCTCCCGGGCACAGCTCCTGCAAGAGGTCTGGGGCTACGACTACTTCGGCGGCACTCGGACAGTCGACGTACACGTGCGGCGCCTGCGCGCAAAGCTCGGCACCGACTTTGCCTCGCTGATCGGGACCGTACGCAACGTGGGGTACAAGCTCGAGGCCAACGCTCCCACCCCGGCGCAGCAGCAGGTTCCCGCCGCACGGTGAATCCAGCGGACCCAGAAGTGACGCCGAGCCCGGCCGATCCGGGCCTCTCCGAGCGCGGCCAGCTCACCGAGGCCGAGGCGGCACAGGTCGCCGAACTCATCGACGAGGTCGCCGATGCCGACGGTGTCAGCCCGGTCAACGAGCATGTCCTGTTGCACCTGCGACACGGTGGGGACGTCGACTCCTCGAACTTCCTGCTGAGCACCCCCGACGGCAGCCTGGTCGGCTACGGGCATCTCGACCCCACCGATCCGATCGCCGGGCCGGCCGCCGAGCTGGCCATCCATCCCGGCCACCGAGGGAAGGGGCTCGGCCGCCGACTGCTGACGGCCGTCGAGCAGGCCAGCCCCGACGGGCGCCTGCGACTATGGGCGCACGGGGCGCACCCCGGCGCCGAGGCACTCGCCCGTCAGGCGGGATACCGACGTACCCGAGTGCTCTGGCAGATGCGCAAGTCGCTACTGGCCCACCTGCCGCAGGTGGAGATCCCGCAGGGCGTGCGGTTCCGGCCGTTCGTACCTGGACAGGACGAGGCCACTTGGACTTCGTTGAACAACACCGCCTTTGCCGAGCATCCCGATCAGGGCGGCTGGAGCCAGGACGACATCCTGCTCCGTGAGAAGGAGCCGTGGTTCGACCCCGCCGGGTTCCTGCTGGCCGAGACCGAACCGATGCAGGGCCCCAACGGGAAGCCCCAGCCTGAACTGATCGGCTTCCACTGGACAAAGATCCATGGCTGGTCAGCCTCGGAGCGCGCCGGTAAACATGCGCACGAGCCGATCGGCGAGGTGTATGTCCTGGGCGTACACCCCTCGGCGCGCGGAATGCGACTGGGACCGGCCCTGACCATCGCCGGCCTGCGCTACCTCCGGAGTCGCGGGCTGAGTCAGGTCATGCTCTACGTCGACGAGGCCAACACTGCGGCGATCTCGGTCTACTCCGGGCTCGGATTCACCCGCTGGGACACAGATGTGTCCTACACCCGCGACTGAACGCCCCACGACCCTCCAGCGCCACCTTCAAATACCAGCCTGAGTTCATCCGCCGTTCACCCTCGGCGATCCGCCACTTCACCTGTCGTCCCTAGCGTCCCTGTCGTTCCGTTTTTCTACGGCCGGGCGTCTAGATCCGGTTGCCTCCATGACGAATGAGGAGCCACCTTGAACCGCACGACTTTCCGGCGCGCCCTGGCTCTGCCTGCGACGCTCGGCCTCGCCTTCACGGTCGCCGCATGTGGCGCCAGTAATGAATCCGACAGCGGTAGTGGAGGTGACAGCAGCAGCGGCGGCGGCGAGGAGCAGCTCAGCGGCGAGCTCGTTGGAGCCGGTGCCAGCTCACAGCAGGCTGCCATGCAGGGCTGGGCTGCCGGGTTCTCCGAACTGCAGTCCGGCGTCACGGTCAACTACGACCCGGTCGGCTCCGGTGGTGGCCGCGAACAGTTCCTCGCCGGCGGTACGGCCTTCGCCGGCTCGGATGCGGCGCTGGACGAGGAAGAACTCGCTATGTCCGAAGAACTGTGCGGTGGGGGTGGCATCATCGAGCTGCCCGACTACATCTCCCCGATCGCGGTGGCCTTCAACCTCGAGGGGATCGAGTCGCTGAACCTCGGCCCGTCCACGATCGCGCAGATCTTCAACCAGCAGATCACCAACTGGAACGACCCGGCGATCGCTGCGGACAACCCTGACGCCACGCTGCCTGACCTGGCGATCACGCCGGTCAACCGCTCCGACGAGTCCGGCACGACCGAGAACTTCGTCGAGTACCTGATCGCCACCGCGCCCGACGACTGGCCCTACGAGGCCAGCGGCGACTGGCCGGTCGCCGGCGGAGAAGCCGGCCAAGGCACCTCCGGTGTCATCAGCGCGATCTCCGGTGGGAACGGAACCATCGGGTACGCCGACGCCAGCCAGGTCGAGGACCCCCTCGGGACTGTGGCCGTCGGTGTTGGCGAGGAGTTCGTCGAATTCTCGCCAGAGGCCGCAGCTGCGGTGGTCGAGAACTCTCCGCCGGCCGAGGATGTGGAACGTGGCGAGTTCGACTTCGCGCTGGAGCTGGCCCGCGACACCACCGAGTCGGGCAACTACCCGATTGTCCTGGTCAGCTATCACGTCATGTGCGTCGAGCAGGAGGATCAGGAGACCGTCGACCTGCTGCAGGCCTTCTTCAACTACATCATCAGTGAGGACGGCCAGGCAGCCGCGGCCGAGGCGGCCGGCTCCGCTCCGATCTCCGACGCACTGCGCGAGCAGGCGCAGACCGCGATCGACGCGATCACGGTGGCCGGCTGACGGTCGCACATCGGAAAGCGGCGGTCCGGGGTGTCCACAACCAGTGGCATCCCGGGCCGCTGCGCCATCCCCGCACCGAGCCGAATCGATGCACGTGTCCTCCGCACCGACACCCTGACCACGATCACCCTGACCACGATCACCCTGACCACGATGGAGACCTCGCTGTGACCTCCACCTCGACCGAGGCGGCGCTCAAGGGCGAGGCTCGATCGCGGGTAGGCGACCGGGTGTTCTCCGGAAATGCCAAGGGCGCCGGCATCCTGATCCTGATCATCCTGGCCGGCGTGGCGATCTTCCTGATCGCCGAAGCCCTGCCCGCCCTCACCGCCCCAGCCGAGGACATTCCGGGCGGGAAGGGACTGGTCTCCTATGTCTGGCCGCTGGTCTACGGCACCCTTCTCGCGTCGGTGATCGCCCTGACCGTCGCCGCCCCCCTGGGCGTGGCGATCGCGCTGTTCATCTCGCACTTCGCCCCGCGCCGGATGGCCCAAGGGTTGGGCTACCTCGTCGACCTGCTGGCAGCCGTACCCAGCGTCGTCTTCGGTCTGTGGGGAATCTTCTGGCTGGCTCCACGTCTGGTCCCCGGATATGACTGGCTGGCAGAGCACGCCAGCTGGATCCCGTTCTTCGCCGGACCGGCCTCCTCGACCGGCCGGACGATCCTCACCGCCGGGCTGGTCCTGGCGGTGATGATCCTTCCGGTCATCACGGCCATCTCGCGGGAGGTTTTCCTGCAGGTCCCGACCCTGCATGAGGAGGCCGCCCTCGCGCTCGGCGCCACTCGCTGGGAGATGATCCAGATGTCGGTCATCCCGTACGGAAAGTCCGGGGTCATCGGTGCATCGATGCTCGGGCTCGGCCGTGCCCTGGGCGAGACCATGGCTGTCGCGCTGGTCCTGTCCGGCTCGGGCGGAGTGACCCTGAATCTGATCAGCTCTGGGAACCCGGGAACGATTGCTGCCAACATCGCGCTGCAGTTCCCGGAGTCCACCGGCCTCGCGGTGAACACGCTCATTGCCAGCGGGCTGGTGCTCTTCGTCATCACGCTGGCGGTGAACATGTTCGCCAGATACATCGTCAATCGTCGCGCCGAGTTCTCCGGAGCGAACTGATGAGCCTGCAGACTCCCCCGCGCACCCCGCCCTCGGAGATTCCTGCGCTGGCAGCGATGCCGTTGGTCAACGCACCACTGCCACGCTGGGCGCCGCTGGCAGCAGTAGCGGCCGGCGCCGCACTCGCCGCCGCGTTGCCATTCCTGTTCGGCGATTTCTCCATCGTGGTCTTCGTCCTGTTCACGGTGATCTTCGGCACCGCGATCATCACCATCGCCTCCCGGATGAAGGAGGGCGGGCGCAAGTCACTCGACCGATTCGTCACCTGCCTCGTCGTATCCGCATTCGGCCTGGCGATGGTGCCGTTGGTCTCGCTGATCATCGAGGTCCTCGGCCGTGGCCTGCGACGGCTGGATGCGGAGTTCTTCTCCAGTTCGATGGTCGGGATCGTCGGCGAGGGCGGCGGCGGCTATCACGCCATCCTCGGCACGGTGATCATCACCTTGATCACGACGGCGATGTCGGTACCCATCGGCGTGATGGCCGCGATCCACCTGGTCGAGTACGGGCGCGGCCGGCTGGCCAAAGCGATCACCTTCCTGGTCGACGTGATGACCGGTATCCCCTCGATCGTGGCCGGGTTGTTCGCCTATGCCCTCTTCGCCCTGTTCCTCGGCCCCGGGGTCCGGCTGGGCATCGCCGGTTCTGTTGCGTTGGCGGTGCTGATGATTCCGGTCGTCGTTCGATCGGCCGAAGAGATCCTCAAGCTGGTGCCCAACGAACTGCGCGAAGCCTCGTATGCGCTCGGTGTGCCCAAGTGGCGGACGATCGTGAAGATCGTGCTGCCGACCTCGGCCGCGGGCCTGGCCACCGGCGTGACCCTGGCGATCTCCCGAGTCATCGGCGAGACCGCCCCGCTATTGGTGACCGTCGGTATCACCAACGGCACGAACCTCGACCCCTTCGACGGGCGGATGGCGACACTGCCGGTCTACTCCTTCTATTCCTACACCCAGCCTGGTATCCCGCCGGAGTTCTCGGTCGACCGAGCCTGGACCGCGGCACTCGTCCTCATCATGCTGGTGATGGCGCTCAACCTGATCGCCCGGCTGATCTCGCGCCGGTTCGCCCCCAAGACCGGCCGCTGAGCCGGTCCGAGCCAAGAAGGATCCGCCTGTGGCCAAGCGCATCGACGTCTCTGATCTGAACATCTACTACGGCGACTTCCTGGCGGTCGAAGGCGTGAACATGGTCATCGAACCGCGCAGCGTGACCGCCTTGATCGGACCCTCCGGGTGCGGCAAGTCGACTTTCATCCGTTCGCTCAACCGGATGCACGAGGTGATCCCCGGCGCGCGGGTCCAGGGCAAGGTCGTGATCGACGGACAGGACCTCTATGCCTCCGACGTGGACCCGGTCGGGGTACGTCAGCAGATCGGGATGGTGTTCCAGCGACCGAACCCGTTCCCGACGATGTCGATCTACGAGAACGTGGCCGCCGGCCTCAAGTTGAACAACAAGAAGATGAAGAAGGCTGGCCTCGACGACCTCGTGGAGAGCTCGCTCAAAGGCGCGAACCTCTGGAAAGAGGTTGCCGACCGCCTGCACAAGCCCGGCTCGAGCCTGTCCGGCGGCCAGCAGCAGCGGCTGTGCATCGCCCGGGCAATCGCGGTCAAGCCGCAGGTGTTGCTCATGGACGAGCCTTGCTCGGCGCTGGATCCGATCTCGACGCTTGCCATCGAGGATCTGATGGAAAAGCTCAAGGACACCTACACGATCGTGATCGTCACGCACAACATGCAGCAGGCCGCACGGGTGAGCGACCGGACGGCCTTTTTCACCATCGAAGGCACCGGCAAGCCCGGCAAGCTCATCGAGATGGACAACACCTCGACGATCTTCTCCACGCCGAGTGAGAAGTCCACCGAGGATTACATTTCCGGCCGATTCGGCTGATTGCCGGCCCACGCTAGCCCGGAACACATGATGGTCGCCGCCCGAGCCGCCTTCTCAGCATCGCCCGTCGAGTCCTACTACGGCCGGCGACGGCACCTGCTCTTGCTGGTGGTGGAGCCGGAGGCATCCGAAGCGCTCGTGCTCAAGAAGGCGTTCGACCAGCCGTTCAGCCTCGTCCTGGTCGACACCGCTGCCGACGGGCTGCTGGCCGCAGGGGAATTCCACCCCGATGTTGTGCTCGCCGCCGCCGGCCTGCCCGACATCAGCAGCGAACGACTGATCATCACGCTGCGCCGGCACCGCCCGGTCGCGGTCATCGTCGGCGTCGGACCCGACGATGGCCCCGCCGCTGCGGCGGCAATGCGGGCCGGCGCCGCTGCGTGCGTGGCAAGGCCGTACCGGATCGTGGAACTGGAACCTCTCGTCCGGTCGCTGCGACCCATCCGGACGACTCTCGGACCGGTCGAGTGCGGGCCGGTGCGCCTCGACCCTGAATCGCAGCGGGTATTCGTGCACGACCGGGCTATCGACCTTCCGCTGCAGGAGTGTCATCTCTTGCATCTACTGATGTCACACTGCGATCGCGTCCTGACCCGCGACGAGATCCTCAAACAGCTCTGGCCCGGCCTGCCCGATGAGCGGTCCAACACCATCACCGTGCACATCCGCCGGTTGCGGCTGCGGCTGGGTGATGACCCCTGGAACCCGACGGTCATCGCCACCGTGAGGGGCAAGGGCTACCGCTTCACAGCGCCCGATGTAAACCAGCCACCCCTGATCCGGTGATCTTGACGTTGTTGTCGGTTCGTCGACCGTTTCGACCCACTGAACCGACAACAACGTCAAGATCACGAGTCGACTGCCCTCTGTCAGATGCCGTTCCTACGATCGGGCCGGAGGTGCCACATGACGGTGTTGATGGCAGCGGTCCCGCCGCACGAACGACCGAGGGAACGGCTGCTCGCCCGGGGCGCCGAGGCGCTGACCGAACGTGAGTTGCTCGCCCTCGTTCTGCGCAATGGGACTCGCGGACTCAGTGCGCTCGATCTCGCCGCCGAACTCCTGGCGGAGTACGGCAATGTTGCCCGACTTGCTGCGGCTCGACCCGAGGAACTCGCCACTCGGAAGGGCGTGGGTACGGCGAAAGCGGCTGCTGTGGTGGCCGCGTTCCAGCTCGCTCATCGAGTCGAGGCACAGGTCGATGCGCCGCTCGTGCTCAGGA
>JBPCOF010000111.1:0-7072 GCA_051000515.1 Geodermatophilaceae bacterium | reverse complement strand
AGCTCGAACCGGTCGACCGGCTGGCACACCCGGGTGCCGGCCTGCGTCACCGCCGCCATCACCACGACGGGGGCGAGGTTGCGGAAGTCGGCGGCCACGCTGGAGATCGATTTGTCAAACTTCTGGTGCGGCTTGCTCTGCCGTGGCCAGTACCCCGACTCTGTGATCGTGACGACGCAATCGGTGACCTCCCAGCCGCGAAGCCCTTGGCGCAGCGCGGAACGGACGCCGTCCTCGGTCGCGGTGAGGAACGCCGCGGGAAGGTTCCCGCGCTCGATGCCCGGTGAGAATTCGATGCCGTGCCCGACCGGGACCGCCTCGATACGCAGGCCCATCCAGGCGAGGTAGGGGTTGTCGCCGACCCTTATCCGTTCCACCGAAGCGCCAGTCCCGACGACGCGCTCCAGGCACACCACCGACGTCTCCAGGAAGCGCGCCCGCACGCCGTAGCGCTGCTCTAGCAGCGCTGCGATCACCTGCTTCTGGACCTCGCCGTGCAGGCTCACGGCCGCCTCACCGTCGACCTCGTCCAGGCGCAGGGCGATGAGCGGGTCCTCGTCGGCGAGCTCGGTCAGACCGGCGAAGAGCGCCGTTCGCTGCGCCGGGTCCTCGGGCTCGACCAGGGCCTGGAGGGCGGCGGGCGCGAAGCGGTGGCTGCGACGCCGCGGCGGCCGCCCGAGGGTGTCGCCGATCCGCGCGGCCAGCCCGCGCACGACCGCGATGTCGCCGGCCCGAGCGACGGCACCCGCAGTCAGCCCGCCTGGCCCGCTGACGGCCACCTCGGTCACTGGCACGGGTCGCCCGCTTTCAATCGCAACCCGGTCTCGAGCCCGAAGCTCGCCTGACCACACACGGATCCACGCGCGCCGGCCGCGCTGGTCCCGGTCGACGGCGAACACCGTGCCGGCGAGTGGACCGTCGTGCCGGGCGGCCCGCGGTAGGACGTCGGTGAGCACCCGGCGCAGATCGGGAGTGCCTGCCCCCGTGATCGCTGACCCGCACACGACCGGCGTCAGCACACCACGGCGTGCTCCGTACCGCAGTGCCCGCAGCACCTCGCGGCGCAGGGCGGGTTCCCCGACCGCCCATCGAGCGAGAACCCCGTCGTCTGCCTCGGCTACGGCGGTGACGACCGACTCATCGGTGAGCGATACGGCTGTGACGCGGGCCTCCCGCCCACCCTGGTCCCAGGCGCGTGCCAACTCGACAACGTGGGGTGTCAGGCGACGGCGTACCTGCTGCAGCACGCGACCCACGTCAGCGCCAGCGCGGTCGACCTTGTTGACGAATAGCACCGTTGGCACCGCTATCCGTTGGAGAGCGCGCCAGATCACCACAGTCTGCGGCTGGACGCCCTCCACCGAGGACAGGACCAGTACTGCTGCGTCGAGAACACCCAGGGATCGTTCGACCTCGGCGATGAAATCGGGATGCCCGGGGGTGTCCACGAGGTTGACGGTCAGGTCACCGAGTGCAAACGAGGTCACGGCGGCGCGGATGGTGATCCCGCGCCGACGCTCCAGTTCCAGCGAGTCGGTGCGGGTGGTGCCGGCGTCCACGCTGCCCAGCGACTCGATCACGCCGGCCTCGAAGAGCAGGCGTTCGGTCAGGCTGGTCTTGCCGGCGTCAACATGCGCGACGATTCCAAGATTTAGGGACGAGGACAAGAGGCAGCTCCACGACGAGACGGATCTGGGTCCGGGGCGTGATGGCTGCTCGCACTTGATGTCTCCTGAATCTGGTCAGTCGCTGACGCGTCAAGGGTGGCACAAGGACACGGCCGGGGGCGACGGGGTTACCAGGCTCGTACGACCTGCCGCGCCTCTCGGTGACGGGCGGCGGTCACCTACGGCGATGTCCGTCCCTGGTCTGACCGAGAAGCCAGGGAGGACGGCTGCGGGCGACCCGCTACTGACCCCGACCCCGCGACCAGCCCGAACAGGTCTTGATAGACGAAGGATCAGCGGGACACCGTCCCACTGACGATCCTGTTGCGGTGATCCTTGCCGGGTCGGGACCCTCCCTCCCTCACCGTCGTTGGACAACACGGTCCGGCGTAGCCAACGACTGAGAGACCAGTGAAGTGCTGGCCGAGGTCGCGGGCGGAGGGGGACGGGGGCCACTCCTCAGCATTGGACGAACATGACGACGTCGTGGCGTGGAATAGCCTCGGGGCGTGCCCGTGCTTCAGCCACTTGCCGAACATGACCTCGACCCGCTCCTCGCGGTTCAGCGTGAGGGAGCCGTCACCGGGCTCAACCACATCTTCCCTCAGGACAGCCATCCATTCCCAACGCAGACCGTTCGCAACCGGTGGCTTGCGCAGCTCGCAGACCCGGACATCGACTGCTTCGCCATCCTGAATGCCGACCAGGTTACAGGCTTCGCAGCGACGAGGGCTGACCAGTTGCTGCACTTCGGGACCGCTGTCCGGTCTTGGGGTACCGGGCTCGCGGGTCAGGCACACGACGAGGTCCTCGAACACCTCCGTGGTCGTGGCTACCGAACCGCGTGGCTGACAGTGTTCGAGGTGAACGAACGGGCTATCCGCTTCTACATCAGGCGGGGCTGGGTGCCGACGGGCGTGAGGTCACGGACGACGTTCCCACCGCACCCAACGCTGTGCCGCTACGAGCGCGTCCTGGCATAACGTCCGCTTCTACCGCGATCCGCGCTATGGCCAGTTGAGGACGGTCCTACGATTTTGGGATGGACACTGACCCAGCTATGTCTGGGGACAGCAGACTCACGGTTTTGGGCAGTTGCGGTGCCTGGCCAGAGCCGGGTCGCGCCTGCAGTGGGTACGTCCTGGAACACGCTGGGTTTTGCATCGTGATCGACCTCGGCTACGGCACCTTGACCAGGCTCCTCCAGCACCTCAGCTCAACAGCCGCAGACGGCATCGACGCCGTGGTGATCACTCACAAGCATCCCGATCACATGCTCGATCTGCACGGGCTCTTCCGGGCTCGGTGGTTCTCCAGGCGCGACCAGGCGCCGATTCCGGTGTACGCCGCCGATGGCGTTCGGGAACGTTTGGCCGGATTGGAGGAGGACGACCTCGGTGCCATCGATCAGGTCTTCACTTGGCGGGCCCTTCCGGCCGGGCAGTATCAGCTCGGACCATTTCGGCTGGACAGTTGGGCGCTGCCTCACTTCGTCCCCAACGCGGGCGTCCGCTTCTCGGCTGGCGACCTCACCGTCGCGTACACAGGAGATACCGGACCTGACGCTGCCCTGGTCGAGCTCGCTCGTGACGCCGACCTCTTCATCGCCGAGGCGACCGACCGTCAGCGGCATCGCGTCTCCCTCGCCGGACAGCGCATGCATCTCACGTCTCGTGAGGCTGGTGAAGCCGCCCGCGATGCCGGTGTCCGACGGCTCATGCTCACTCACTTCTGGCCCGACAACGACAGGCAGTCCTCCGAGGCTGCGGCCCGCGAAGCCTTCGACGGAGAGATTCTGCTCGCTGACGAGGGCCTGGCGGTCGCCCTGAACTGACGTAAAGCCACTCGCGATGTTGATGCCGAATGAGGAGCGACCAGCGGGATACCGTGTCGCAGTGGTGGAGCAGATAGCGGCACCTACCCTCGGGTCGCTGCACCTCTGTGGCCGTTGCGGCGCGGCACCTAGACGCTTCGGGCAATGACCATGTACTCCTCGACGTCAGCAGCGAAGGTGCTCGATTCGATCTCGCACCCAGAGGCATGCAACTCCGCGACGAGCGCCTCATAGCGGTACGGCCAGATGGACAGCCGTTCTGAATAGGTGCGGACTGACCCATCCGGCTCGATTAGCGCGACGGCAACCTCCAAGTGGTGCTCGTCGTCCCAGTGGTCCTCGATTTGCCAGTGGTAGATGAGGACCCCGTCACGATCGCGGCGGCGGATGACTCGATCGCGGACGTCAAGCCGGGTGCCTCCGGCACGCACCAACTCCCACGTCCGCGACGTGAGCACGAGCCTTCCGCCCGGCTGCAGCAGCCGCGACATCGCGGCCAGTGCACTGAAGCGACCGGAGGTGCCCTCGGCATGAGCCAGCGAGTTGCCGACGCACAGGACTAGATCGAACGTCAATGGATCGAGGTGGTCCAACAACTCGTGCCACGGGGATTGAAGCGTCCGCAGCCCGACACCGTGCTCGTCGGCCAGTTGCTGCGTACGGCGGACCATCCCGGCGCTCGCGTCCGAAGCAACAACGTCCAGACCGATCCCCCCGAGGCCTACGGCGAGTTGCCCGGTTCCGCAGGAACAATCGAGGACCCGCGCGTTGCGCGGCAGCGACTGGACGAGGTCGGCGAACGCGGCAACGGACCCGGCAGGCGTCAACTTCGGGTCTGGGATGAGCCACTCGTATACGTCGGCAAGCGCCTCGTAGCCGGCCACTGTGATCCTCCTTCGACGCGCACCCCACCGCGCCAGACCGCGCGGTGTGAAGGCCGAGCATGCCTCGGGAGGCGCGCACCGGCGAGCGGGTTTCCACCTCTCAAGGCATCGACAAATCGCGCCGGTGCTGCGAAGCATCCGGTAGGCCGCTTCGTCGGTATCGATAGTGCCGGCTATCAGGCACGAGGACCTGTCCCAGGAGCCGACGATCGGCCACTGGGTGGGCGGCCGTCCCCGTCCGCAGTCCGTCTGGCGCTGGTGAGTCGTTGGTCGATGTGAGACGGTGTGGTGCGTGATGGTCCGGTGGATCACCGCCTTCTTGGACACGCCCAGAGAAGCGCCTCGCTCCGCCGAGGCGGCCGTGTTCTGGGCTCAAGCCACGGAGACGCAGCTGTCGCCCCGCTGCGGGCCGTACCAGCAATTCGCGACGCTGCTGCCGTCGGACGGTGACGCCTATCTGCGCATCCAAGACACCGACGACGGCGATCCGGACTGCCACCTGGATCTGCACGTCGACCACGTCAGCCTCGCCGCCGCGGAGGCGGCACGCGTCGGCGCCACCCTGGTGGCCGACCTGGGCACGTTGGTGCTGGCCCGCTCGCCCGGAGGGCTCGCGTTCTGCCTGGTCTGCCACCGCGGCGAGCACCGCCGCCCAGCACCGACAGGGGCGCCCGGCGAGCGCTCTAGCCTCGTGGATCAGGTGTGCGTCGATGTTCCAACGACGTTATTCGATACGGAGCTGACCTGGTGGTCGGCCTTGCTCGGCTGGCCGCGTCGGTGCGGGGCCCGTCCCGAGTTCGCCTACCTTGAGCGGCCTGCGGATCTGCCGTTGCGGCTGCTCTTCCAGCGCCTCGACGCCCCTGCCACCGGGACGGCCACGGCGCACCTGGACATCGCATGCACTAACCGACCCGCCGAAGTTGCCAGGCATCTTCGGCTCGGCGCCACGTTCCATCGTCACGAGCAGCACTGGGACACCCTCCAGGATCCGGTCGGGCGGCAGTACTGCCTTACCGATCGCGACCCGCGCACCGGCCGGCTTCCGTCCCGCTGACGGATCCCCAGCTGGGACGCTTCCCGCTGGTCGTTCGTGCTTGCGAGACGCCTACTCGGCGCAGAACTCGTTGCCGGCCGGGTCCTGCATGACCACCAGGCTGTCGCTCTGGCGTATGACGACGGCACCGAGGTCAGACAGGCGGCGAACCTCATCGGCGAGCCGCCCCGGGGCGCGGAGGTCGAAGTGCATCCGGTTCTTGGCGATCTTCGGCTCCGGCACGTCGACGAACCACATGTTAGGCCCACCCCAGCCAGGCGCCTCGACGTAGGCCTTCTCCGATGTCGAGTCCTCATCGACATTGGAGCCGAGCGCTGCAGCCCAGAAACGCGCTGTCACGAGGGCGTCTTGGCAGTCGAAGGTCACACTCTTGATGTACGTCACCTGTGTCATCATCCCGGACTGGGTCATCATCCCGGACGACGGTGGAGGAGAGCGGGAGCGCCCGGCCGGGGGGTCGGGCGACCGACTTGCGACAGTGGGCGGATGGGACACCTCAACGTCGAGTTCAAGGCACGTACCGCTGAACCCGAGCAGGTACTGGCGCGGCTGCGACAGCTCGGTGCACACCTGCAAGGCGTGGACGCACAGAGCGACGTCTACTACCGGTCAGCGCAGGGCCGACTGAAGCTGCGCCGCGGCAACATAGAGAACAGCTTGATCTACTACCAGCGGCAAGATCAGGCCAATGCCAAACGCTCCGATGTTAACGTCGCCGATCTGCCGGCCGATCGGGCCATCGACGAGGTGCTCGACGCAGCGTTGGACCGCGACGTTGTGGTCAGCAAACAGCGCCACATCCTGTGGCTGGACAACGTGAAGTTCCACGTCGACCAGGTCGCCGAGCTCGGCGCCTTCCTCGAGGTGGAGGCCATCGACCGCGATGGCACGCTCGGCGAGGAACACCTGCTTACCCAGTGCGACCACTACCGCCACCTGCTCGGAGTCCGCGACCAGGACTTGGAGGCCCGGTCCTACAGCGACCTATTGCGCGACCAGACCTAGCCCGCCGGCGCGGCAGAGGATCGCCTGTTAACGATCGGCCAGCGGGACATGGCTAGATGGTGCTGGTGACCAAGCAGAAGGGGTGGCCGGCGGGATCGGCGAGGATGCGCCACTGCTTGTGTCCGGGATCGAGGACCTCACTAAGCGGAGTGGCCCCCAAGGCGCATACCTCCGCCTCGGCTACGGCGAGGTCCTGCACCAGAACGTCTAGGTGCATCTGCTGCGGCACGTCCTGCCCGGGCCACCGCGGCCGGTGGTCGCCCTGCGCTTCCTGGAAGGACAGGCAGTGACCGTCCTCGCCACGACTCAGTGAGACCGACAGCCGCCAGGCGGATCGGGTACGCCGACTCGTTGGCCTTCGAACGGGTGCATGAAGTCATCTACCGAGAGAACGGGTTCGCACTCGTCGATGTGCCGGCGGGCAGCTTGGACGATCGTGTAGTCATCGTCGAAGCGCATCTGGCTGCCGAGCAGAAGTAGCGCTGACGGCCGGCCCGTAGCCCGATCGTCAGCCGGACGAGCTGAGAATTGTGTGCTCTTGGTGCCAGGCTGGCGTCATGTGGAGCCGCAGACTCCGTTGGCGAGGGCCCAGGCGGGGCTGGGCATGGTCTGTGAGGACGGCGGGCGC
>JBPCOF010000052.1:0-7717 GCA_051000515.1 Geodermatophilaceae bacterium | reverse complement strand
GTGAAGAACTTCGTGTCGTAGCGCCTGGGTTCGGCCTCCGGAGTGATCCAGTGCGCCCACGGCCGGAGAAGGTCGGCGCGCAGGGTCACCCGGCGGGCCGCGAAGACCTCACTGAGCGACCGTTCGCGCGCCATCAGCGCCAGTCGATCGGCCTCCCACTGCGCCGAGGCCGGATCCAGGGGTGAACCGTCGAGGGATGAGGCAAGCAGTACGCCGGACTCCTCGAAGGTCTCTCGTACGGCGGCGCAGACAAGCTCGCGAGCCAATGGCTCGTCGCAGTGGAAGCTGGCCGCCCACTGAGCAGCGCCCGGCCCGGTCCACGGGAGATCGGCATCCGCGTCCCGAACGTCTACTCCGCCACCGGGATAGGCGGTCATTCCACCGGCGAAGGGCATTCCCCGAACCCGGCGCAAGAGGTAGACCTCCACGCCGTGCTCCCCATCGCGCAACAGCAACACGGTCGCCGCCTGTCGCGGGACCGCCGGCCCGACAGCTTCCGCGCCGTCCGACTCTCTGGTTCCTCCGGTCACCGGCAGCCTTGCGTACCTCAGGCTCGGATGCCTGGCTGACCTGGGCCGGCCAACCGGATCGTCGGCCCGGCTGCACCGATTTCGGCGATCACCTCGACCTCGACCGGGGTACCGAGAGGCAACTCGGCCATGCCCACGGCGCTACGGGCGTGGACGCCGGCCTCGCCGAAGACCTCCCCGAACAGCTCGCTCGCGCCGTTGATCACTCCAGGCTGTCCGGTGAAACCTGTTGCGCTGGCGACGAATCCGACCACCTTGACGATCCGGGTGATGGCATCGATGCCCACCAGCGCGTCGATCGCGGCGAGCGCGTTGAGGGCGCACTGCCGCGCATCCTCGGTCGCCTCCTGCGCACTGACCTCGGCTCCGACCTTGCCCGTCCGCGGCAGCGCCCCGTCGACCCAGGGCAGTTGCCCGGAAACGAAGATCAGGGAGCCGGTCTGCACCGCGGGTACGTAGGCGGCCACCGGAGCCGCGACGGCGGGCAGGGTGATGCCCAGCTCGGCCAGGCGTTGGGTCGCGGTCACGATGCGGCCAGCGCTCGTTTCAGGTAGGCGACCAGTTGTTCGGGGTTGGCGCCTGGAACGACGGTGACCAATTCCCAGCCGTCCTCCCCCCAGGTGTCGAGGATCTGCTTCGTCACGTGAACGAGCAACGGAACCGTCGCGTACTCCCACTTCTGCATGACCCGGACGCTAGCGCAGCCCGCCGATCGGCTGGGTCCCCCGTGAGCCTGGTCACCCGGCAACCACTGCTCTCACCCACTGACGCACCGTGCACTCACCCACTGACGCACCGATAACCCACGCGCGTCTGCGCCCGTGCCGCCCGCTGCCTACCCTGAAGTAATGCCCACGAAAGCCGCCTGGCCGGCGGCACGACTGCATGTCGTGACCGGCAAGGGCGGGACGGGCAAGACGACTGTCGCCGCGGCCGTGGCGTTGAGCCTGGCTGCCGGCGGGCGGCGGGTGTTGCTCGTCGAGGTGGAGGAGCGGCAGGGCATCGCGCAGTTGTTCGACACCCCGCCGCTGCCCTACGAGGAGCGCCGAGTCGCAGTGGCCCGGGGTGGCGGTGAGGTCCGCGCCTTGGCCGTCGACGTCGAGGCCGCGTTGCTCGAATACCTGGAGATGTTCTACAACCTCAAGCGCGCCGGACGAGCGCTACGGCGGATGGGCGCAGTCGACTTCGCCACCGCCATCGCACCGGGCCTTCGCGATGTGCTGCTGACCGGCAAGATCAAGGAAGCCGTGACCCGACAGGTGAAGGGCGCTCGCGCGTACGACGCCGTCGTCGTGGACGCGCCGCCCACCGGCCGGATTGCCCGTTTCCTCTCGGTCACCGAACATGTGTCGGGCCTGGCCAAGGGCGGACCGATCAAGACCCAGAGCGACGGGGTGATGGCGGTCCTGCGCTCGTCCCAGACCGCCATCCACATCGTCACGGTGCTCGAGGACATGCCGGTCCAGGAAACCGTGGATGCGATCACCGAACTGCGCGGGATCGGCCTGCCAGTGGGTTCGATCATCGTCAACATGGCCCAGCAACCGCTGCTCCCGGTGGGCGCCATGGCCCGAGCGGCCGGCGGCCGACTCGACTCGGCGGCGATCGCGGCCAGTCTGAAAGCGGCCGGGCTCGACGGCGAGTCGCTGGCCGGTCCACTCCTGCTCGAGGCGGCTGAACACGCCCAGGGCTGGCGGGCCCAGCTTGCCTGCCGAGCCAGGCTCGAGGAGTTGGGCCGGTTGACATACGAACTTCCCAAACTTCCCGGACGCATCGACACGGGGTCGCTCTACGAGCTGGCCGACCACCTCACCCAGGCCGGAGTCCGATGAGCGCCGGTACGACTGGTACGGCCCGTACGACGGGTACGGCCGGCGCGTCGCCAGCACTGGATCTGGCCGGCGTTCTCGCCGACTTGGACACCCGAATCATCGTGTGCTGTGGCGCCGGCGGCGTCGGAAAGACCACCACCTCGGCAGCCCTTGCCCTGGCCGCGGCGGAGACCGGCCGTCAGGTAGTGGTGATGACCATCGACCCGGCGCGGCGCCTGGCTCAATCTCTGGGCCTGCGCAAGCTCGACAACACTCCGCGCGACGTACCCGCGGCGGCGGAGTTCACCGCGGCCAGCGGGGGTCGATTGCAGGCGATGATGCTGGACATGAAGCGCACCTTCGACGAGATCGTGGAGGCGCACTCCGAACCGGCACGTGCCCGGCAGATTCTAGAGAATCCCTTCTACCAGGCACTCTCGTCCTCCTTCGCCGGGACGCAGGAATACATGGCGATGGAGAAACTGGGCCAGCTGCGGGAGACCGGCAAGTGGGACCTCATCATCGTCGACACCCCGCCGTCCCGCTCGGCGCTGGACTTCCTCGACGCCCCGCACCGGATGAGCCGCTTTCTCGATGGAACCATGATCCGCTTGTTGTCCGCGCCCGCCCGCGCCGGCGGTCGGGCCTATCTCAAGGTCGTCGGTGCCGGTCTGGCGATCTTCGGCCGGATCATCGCCAAGATCCTGGGCGGCCAACTGCTCACCGACGTCTCGCACTTCGTCGGTGCTCTGGACACGATGTTCGGCGGTTTCCGGCAACGTGCCCAGGCGACCTACGACCTGTTGCGCCAGCCCGGTACCGCGTTCCTGGTCGTGGCCACCCCCGAGCCGGATGCCCTTCGTGAGGCCTCCTACTTCGTTGACCGGTTGTCCAGCGACCAGATGCCATTGGCCGGCTTGGTGCTCAACCGGGTACACCCGAGCAGGGCCCCGAGCCTGTCGGCCGGCCGGGCCGAAGGTGCTGCGGAGAGTCTCGCCTCGGTCAGTGGCCGGGACGCGGTGCTGGCCGCGTCGCTGCTGCAAGTGCACGCGCAGCGGTTGCGGACTGACGCTGACGAGCAGCGGCTGGCCCGCCAGTTCGCCAGCGCCCACCCCGAGGTGCCGGTTCGTTCGGTGCCCGCCTCGGCCCAGGACGTGTACGACCTGGACGCGCTACGCGAGATCGGCGCGCACCTCACCGCGCCGATACCTTCGCGTGGCTCGACAAAGACACGCACGAGACGCACATCTGCCAGACCGCCTGCGTAAACTCCACCGTGATGTCGGAATCCACTCAGCGCCGCCTCGGCGCCGCAGGTCAAATGGTCCTGGCCATCGTGCTGTCCGGTGCGGTGGTGGCAGGGCTGTTGCTGCCATGGGTCGGCGGGCCCGGCCTGGCAGCGCGCAACGCCACGACGTTGCTCCAACAGGTCCCGGAGGAGCTTGCCGACGAGCCGCTGGCCGGGATAACGACCGTGTTGGCCTCCGACGGCGTGACGCCCCTGACCTACTTCTACGACTTCTATCGCGTGCCAGCGACCATCGAGGAGATCCCCGAGGTCATGCAGCGGGCGGTCGTGGCCACTGAGGACGTGCGGTTCTATTCGCACAACGGTCTGGACGTGCAGGGCGTGCTTCGCGCCCTCGTCACCAACGCCGCCGCCGGCGAGGTCCAAGAAGGCGCCTCGACGATCACCCAACAGTTGGTCAAGCTCACGCTGGAGTACACCGCCGACACCCAAGAGGAGCGCGACGCTGCCACCGAGCAGAGCGTGGCCCGAAAGCTCCGCGAGGCCCGACTGGCACTGGCCGTCGAGGAGGACCTGAGCAAGCAGGAAATCCTCACCCGCTACCTGAACATCGCCTACTTCGGGCAAAGTGCCTATGGCATCAAGGCCGCTGCCTGGACCTACTTCAGCAAGGCACCGGTTGACCTGACGCTGCCCGAGGCCGCGATGTTGGCCGGCCTGGTCCAGAACCCGAGAGACTACGACCCGGTGGTCTTTGTGGAAGCCGCGACCGCCCGGCGCGATCTGGTCCTGGATCGGATGCAGGACGCCGGCTTCGCCTCGGCGCAGGACGTGCAGGCCGCCAAGGCGACGCCGATCACACTCGTTCTGGGCGAGGCACCGCCGCGCGGATGCTACGAGGCGACGGTGAGCGGATTCTTCTGCGACTTCCTCGAAAAGCACCTCATCAACAAGCTGCAGATTCCAGCCGCCCTGCTGAAGCAGGGCTCGCTCAAGATCGTCAGCACGGTCGACGTGAACGCGCAGGCCGCCGGCGATGCCGCGGTGCTGAACACCCTGGCGCTGGAGGATTCCCGGGCCGGCGTCTTCACTCTGCAGGAGCCGGGCACCGGAAAGGTCCGGGCGCTGTCGGTGAACCGGATCTTCGGGCCCAACACCGACACCGATCCGCGCCAGACGACGGTGAACCTTCCGACCGTCGCGTCGGCGGGAGCAGGCTCCACGTACAAGATCTTCGTCGCTGCAGCCGCGCTGGAACGGCAGATGTCGATCTTCTACACCCAGACCACAGCCAATCCCTACGTCTCCACGGTCTACAAGGACGGCACCAAGCCGTACGACGTGCAGAACGCAAGCCGCAACTACCCGCCGACGTTGACGCTGGAAAAGGCGCTCTACATGTCGTCCAACACGTACTTCCTGGCGCTGGAAGACGCGCTCGGTAGCGTCGAGGAGCCGGTGCGGATGGCCCAACGAATGGGCCTCTACAGCATCGACGCGACCGCCGATAAGATCATCGCCGAGAATCGGGGGTCCTTCACCTTCGGCCCCGACGCCACCAGCCCACTGGCGCTGGGTACCGCGTACGCCACGCTAGCCGCGAATGGAACCCGTTGCTACCCGACGCCGGTCGAGCAGATCTATGACCGCAACGGCGAGGTGCTCCTGAAAGAGGACGGCGCCCCCTACGTCGACGCCTCCAACTGCACGCCGGAATCGATTCCCCCGGGCCTGGCCGCGACGCTGAACGAGGTCCTGCGTAAGGACGTCGAACCCGGCTTTCCCGGCCAGACGGCCTCCAACGCCTACATCCCGGGACGCCAGATCGCCGGCAAGACCGGGACCTCGCAGAACAACTTCTCAGTGGCCTTTGTCGGCTACACCCCACAGCTGGTGGGCAGCGTGATGGTCTACAACCCGACGGCGAATCAGGACGTCGGCGGGTTCGGTGGTGGCAAGGGCGCCGAGATCTGGCGAACGGCCATGCAACCGATCCTGGCCCCGACGCCTGTGGGTGAGTTCCCGCCCGGTGATCCGTTCTACATCAACGGCAACACCACGACGCTGAGGGTCAACTGCGTGGGCTTCAGTCAGTCGACCTGCGAGGCCGCGCTGCGCGGTCAGGGACTCAACCCCATCGTACGGTCGGTAGCTGGACCTCGACCTTCCGGGATCGTCACCTCGATCAACCCGTCGAGTGGCGACCGGGTAGCCGTCGGTCAGAACGTGACCGTCAACGTGAGCGACGGGAGTCAGGTTCCACAACCACAACCACAACCTCCGCCTCGACCGGCCCCGGATCCTCCCCCGGGCCGCCCCGCACCACCGACGACCCTGCCCCCCGGATTCCCTGGGCCCGGCGGGTAGCGGCCTCGGTCGAGAACCACTCCATCCCGGGAATCACGTCGACTCGCGAAGCTGTCGGCTGACCTCGGCCGAGAGCCGCCTGCCGTCGACCTCCGCGCCCGCGCTGTGCTTGGCCACCCGCATGGCCTTGCCCATGTCACGGGGACCGTTCGCGCGGGACTCGGCGATGGCGGCCGTGACAACGGCACGTAAGGCGGCATCGTCGAGTTGCTGCGGCAGATAGGCCTCGAGCACGACGGCTTCGGCTACTTCCCGGTCAGCCAGTTCCGAGCGGCCGGCCGCACGGTAGGTGTCAGCGGACTCGTGGCGTTTCTTCACCTCACGCCGGATCACCGCCAGCACCTCCTCGTCGGACAGCTCACGTGCCTGCGTCCCCGAGACTTCCGCGGTCTGGACGGCCGCCACGGCCATCCGCAGGGTGGCTCGGGTCAGCTCATCGCGAGCCTTCATCGCCGCCGTCAGGTCTGAACGCAGTTGTTCCTTGAGGGTTCTCACGGCACCAGACGGTAGTAGCAGGCCCGGCGCGGCCGCTTGCGTAGGCTCGGGGGATGCGCCCGACCTACACCGTGATCGCCGGGGTGATCGGCTTGGGCGGCGCCGTCACTGCGTATGCCAGCCTGATCGAGCGGAACAGTTTCACGCTGCGCCGCTTCGACGTTCCCGTGCTCGAGCCCGGAGCCCCGCCGTTACGGGTCCTGCACATCTCCGACCTGCACATGACCGCGGGACAGCGCCGCAAGCAGGACTGGGTACGCCGACTCGACGAACTCGACCCCGACCTGGTCATCACCACCGGTGACAACCTGGCCTGCCAGGATGCCGTGCCGCCCACCCTGTCCGCGCTAGCCCCGTTACTGCAACGGCCGGGGGCATTCGTGTTGGGCAGCAACGATTACTGGGCCCCCCGGCCCAAGAATCCGCTGAAGTACTTCTGGCCCGATCACAAGCGGGTACACGGAACGAGGTTGCCCTGGCAGCCACTTCGCGATGCGATGACCACGGCCGGTTGGCTGGACCTCACCAACGCGCGGGGCCTGACCAAGGCCGACGGGCGCCAGATCGCCTTCGCCGGCGTCGATGATCCGCATCTGCGCTACGACAGGTATGCCGAGGTGGCCGGTGCTGCAGATCCTGGGGCGGATCTGCGGATCGGGCTGACCCACTCCCCCGAACCGAGGGTCGTCAATCGCTTTGCCGCGGATGGTTATGACCTCGTGCTGGCCGGTCACACTCACGGCGGTCAGCTTCGCGTCCCGTTCTACGGAGCACTGGTCACCAACTGCGGCATCGACCGGCCACGGGCTCGATGGCTGCACCGCTGGGCACCCGATACCTGGCTGCACATCTCGGCCGGGCTGGGCACCTCGCCCTACGCTCCGGCGCGCTTCGCCTGCCCCCCGGAGGCCACGTTGCTGACCCTCGTCGGGCGGTGACCGCGCGGCCGCGGCCCTGATCCAAGCGGTCCTGAGCGGCCGGTTAGACTCGCTGAGGTCCTCGGGGTGTGGCGCAGCTTGGTAGCGTGCTTCGTTCGGGACGAAGAGGCCGCAGGTTCAAATCCTGTCACCCCGACTGAAACATCAGCCCGGTCGACCGGCAGCCGGTCCCGCCGTGAGGCGGGGCCGGCTGACGAGTTGCTTCGGTCTAGGAAGCGGCGACCGGGGCTGAGTCCGCCCCGTCGGTGGCAAGGTCCTCGTGCCGGATGTTCAACCCGAAGAACGTGATCACAGCCGCCACCCCGAGCATGCCCGCTGCGACGAGAA
>JBPCOF010000011.1:0-31042 GCA_051000515.1 Geodermatophilaceae bacterium | reverse complement strand
GCGAGGGAGCGTTCCGGGTCGGGGATCACCAGGTCCGCATCGACCTCCTTGCGAGTCCCCAGGCCGGTGCATTCCGGGCAGGCACCGAAGGGAGAGTTGAACGAGAACGACCGCGGCTCCAGCGCTTCGAAGGACAAGCCGTCGTAGAGACAAGCCAAGTGTTCGGAGAAGGTGCGCTCTCTGTACGGGTCGTCCTCGGGCAGGTCGACGAAGTCGAGGATGACCAGCCCACCGGCCAGCCGTAGAGCTGTCTCGACCGAATCGGTCAAGCGCTGCTTGGAGCTCGCCTTGACCGTGAGCCGGTCGATGACGACCTCGATCGAGTGCTTCTCCTGCTTCTTCAGCGTGGGCGGGTCGGTCAGCGGGTAGACGACCCCGTCGATCCGGGCGCGGGCGAAGCCCTGGCCCTGCAAGGAGGAGAACAGGTCGACGTACTCACCCTTGCGCTCCCGGACGACAGGCCCGAGAACCTGGAAGCGGGTCCCCTCCTCCAGCGCGAGGACCTGGTCGACGATCTGCTGCGGGGTCTGCTTGGCGATCACCCGCCCGCAGATCGGACAGTGCGGCTGGCCGGCGCGGGCGTAGAGCAGCCGGAGGTAGTCATAGACCTCGGTGATCGTGCCGACGGTCGAGCGCGGGTTGCGGTTGGTCGACTTCTGGTCGATGGACACTGCCGGGGAGAGTCCTTCGATGAAGTCCACATCGGGCTTGTCCAGCTGACCAAGGAACTGCCGGGCGTAGGCCGAGAGGGACTCCACGTATCGACGTTGACCTTCGGCGAAGATCGTGTCGAAGGCCAGGCTGGACTTGCCTGAGCCGGACAGTCCGGTGAACACGATCATCGCGTCGCGCGGCAGATCGAGATGTACGTCTTTGAGGTTGTGCTCCCGGGCTCCGCGAACGACCAGTCTGTCCATCTGGCCCGTTGTCCTCCGTGTTCTGTCATTCATCGTGTCGGCTACCGACTCCCTGACGCCAGCCGCGGGCCAACCCCGCCACGGCAACCATATCGAACATGCGTTCGACTAGCCTGTCCGCTGACTGACACGTGCTTTTTCGGCGTGTCGGGCCCATGGAAGCGCTCGTTCCAGTGTGGCCGCAAGCGCCGGCAATCGTGCCTCCGTGCCGGGCGGCCCCACCACCTGTAGTGCCAACGGGACACCGTCCTCGCGTGTTCCCATGGGGATGCTCATGGCCGGGTACCAGCTTCCACACTGCTGGGTACGGCGCAAAACGCGAGGGGGTCGGCACATTGTTCAGCCAGCTGCGCCGGTGCCGGTCCAGCGCCGCAGGGGACGGACCGGTCAGGCCCAGGGTGGGCCACTGCCACCGCGTACCAGCGGAGGATGAGCGCCAGCGCCGCCGACGTCGGGCATGGAATCCGTACCGTGTGGACCCGATGGCCAAGCACCGCCAGAGCCGCGGCGGCCCGATCGACGCCAGATCGGCTGTCCGCGTCGGGCCAGGCCCCGACGAGCGGACTGCGGACCGAGGTGCCGATCCGCCGCGTCTCCTCCCGTCTACATCCAATTCTCGCCGGCACCGTGCCCCTGCCCGACCGGGGTGCCCACAGTGGCGACCTCGCCGGTGATGGCCACGTTGTCCTTGGCGGCAACCGGGACCTCCGCCCGGTACAGACAGCCTCGGAGATCTCGCTGGCCGTCGCGCCGGTGACCTTCACGAATCGGAACCGTAGCGAAGCCCTCCGACTGTCAATGGGACCGACCGCTACCGCTCGGGTTGGGTAACCATCTACCGTTCGGCGTACGCGATCGACGAGTGAGGATCCGCATTCGCCGGGCCGCGACTCCACCGACGTACGACCGGAAGAGGAGCCATGACGAACACCCTGGACGTCGAGCCAGCAGCCAGCATCGAGAACCGGGCGCCGAACGTGGCCCGGCTATTCCTCGAACGGGTGGAGCAGACGCCAGGGCGCCCTGCGTACCGCTTTCCGCAAGGGGATGGTTGGACGTCGGTCACCTGGGCAGAGACCGGTGACCGGGCCCGTGACGTCGCCGCCGGCCTGGTCGCCCTGGGGGTGGAGGCGGGTCAGCGGGTCGCGATCGCCTCCGGGACGCGGTACGAGTGGATCGTCGCGGATCTGGCCATCATGTGTGCTGGTGCGGCCACGACCACCGTCTATCCCAGTTCGATGGCCTCGGATGTGGCATTCATCTTGGCCGACTCGGAGTCCCGGGTGGTCTTCGCCGAGGACGACAGTCAGGTCGCCAAGCTGGTCGAGGTCCGCTCACAGATCCCGCTGGTAACGGCCGTGGTCACCTTCGAGGGTTCGAGCGTCGGGGACTGGGTGCTCTCCCTGGACGACGTAGCCGCTCGGGGTCATGAACTGCTGTCCAGCTCCCCCTCGGTGATCGACGACCGGATCGCAGCTATCGAACCTGAGTCGTTGGCCACGCTTATCTACACCTCGGGCACCACCGGGCGGCCCAATGGCGTGCGCCTGCGGCACTCCAGTTGGACCTACGAGGGTGCCGCAGTGGCCTCCGAACCGGGACTGCTCTCGGTGGACGACCTGCAGTACCTCTGGCTGCCGATGGCGCATTCATTCGGCAAGGTCCTGCTCAGCACCCAGTTGGCCGTCGGCTTCGAGACCGCTGTGGACGGCCGGATCGACAAGATCATCGAGAACCTGGCCATCGTGAAGCCGACCTTCATGGGGGCGGCTCCGAGGATCTTCGAGAAGGCCTACAACCGGATCACGACGATGACCGCGGACGAGGGCGGGCCGAAGAAGAAGATCTTCGACTGGGCCTTCAAGGTCGGGCTGCAGGTCAAGGCCCTCGAGGCGGACGGCCGCTCGATCCCGTCGCTGCTCAAGGCGCAGCACGGCTTGGCCAAGAAGCTGGTGTTCTCGAAGATCCAGGAACGATTCGGTGGGCGGGTCCGCTTCTTCATCTCCGGCGCGGCGGCGCTGAACGGTGAGATCGCACGCTGGTTCGATGCAGCCGGCATTCTGATCCTCGAGGGGTACGGGCTGACCGAGACCTCAGCCGGGTCATCGGTCAACCGGCCGAGGCGCAACAAATTCGGAACGATCGGAATTCCGTTCGAGGGCACCGAGTTTCGGATTGCAGAGGACGGCGAGCTGCTGATCAAGGGCCCCGGAGTCATGGACGGCTACCACAACCTGGACGCAGCAACGGCTGAGACGCTGGACTCCGATGGCTGGCTGCACACCGGGGACATCGCTGAGATGGACTCCGACGGCTTCACCAAGATCACCGATCGCAAGAAGGATCTGTTCAAGACCTCCGGCGGCAAGTACATCGCCCCGTCCCAGATCGAGTCCCAGTTCAAAGCCTTGTGCCCGTACATCGGGCAGGTCCTCGTTCATGGCAACCAGCGAAACTATGTCGTCGCGCTGGTGACCCTCGATCCGGAGGCGATCGCCGGCTGGGCCTCCTCGCAGAGCGGGCTCGGACATGCCGCGTACGAACAGATCGTCACCTCTAAAGAGGCGCGGAGCATGATCGACGGCTATGTCACTGAGCTGAACGCCAAGCTCAACCGTTGGGAGACGGTCAAGAAGTTTGTGATCCTGGATCACGACCTGAGCGTGGAATCGGGCGAGATGACCCCTTCCCTGAAGGTGAAGCGCAAGGTTGTCGAGGACAATCACCGGGCCCAGCTCGACGAGCTGTACGCCTGATGAGTTCGGCTCGACGATGACGGTCCCAGCTCCCTATACCGGAACGGTCAGTACCGGTGGCCCAGCCGACGTCCGGGAACTCTCCGGACTCCGGATCAGCAAGCTCTCCGTCGGCCCGATGGACAACAACGCCTACCTGTTGGAATGCACCGCCACGGGTGACGGCCTGCTGATCGACGCGGCGAACGAGGCCGATCGGCTACTCCAGCTGATCAACGGCATCTCCTTGCGGCGAATTGTGACCACCCACCGGCATCCCGATCACTGGCAGGCGTTGTCTGATGTCGTCCAGAAGACCGGAGCGGCCACCTCGGCGCACCCGCTGGACGGCGCTGAACTCCCTGTACCGGTCAGCGACCCGGTCAGGCACGGCGACACGGTGACCGTCGGACAGGTGGACCTCGGTGTCGTCCATCTTCGCGGGCATACTCCCGGCAGCATCGCGCTGCTATGGGAGGGGGACGGGCACCACCTTTTCACTGGCGACAGCCTGTTTCCGGGCGGCCCGGGCAACACATTCGGCAACACCGAGGACTTCGTGTCGCTGATGAATGATCTCGAGGAGCGGGTTTTCGCCGCCCTTCCCGATGAGACGTGGGTCTACCCCGGACATGGCTCTGACACAACCCTGGCAACCGAGCGGCCGCATCTTGCCGAGTGGCGTGCTCGCGGCTGGTAGCGATGCCGAAACTTCGGTCGTGACAGGGTCGAAACGAAGTACGCAGCAACGACGGGCACGGTCTGTGGGTGCGCCTGAGTCAGCTCTGCCTCCGCCACTGCCATGACTCAAGAGTGCCGGACAGGACCGCAACGGCTACGGTCCCAAGGTGACTCGCACCCTCTTCGCCGGTGGGTCAGTTTTCGACGGCACCGGCTCAGACCCTGCTCCCGCCGACGTCCTGGTGGAGGAGGGGTTGATCGCGCACGTCGGCAGCGACTTCGACGCTGATGAGGTCGTTGACTGCGCCGGAACGACGGTTCTCCCGGGATTGATCGACAGCCACGTGCACGTCCTGTTCAGCGGCGTCAACGTCCTCCGGATGATGCAAACGCCGTTCAGCTATCCGTTCTATGAAGCGGTGCACAACCTTCGCACGACGCTCGAGACCGGCATCACTAACGTGCGAGACGCCAGCGGTGCAGACCTCGGTGTGGCCCAAGCCCTCCGAGACGGACTCATCGCGGGCCCGCGGGTGCAGATTTCGATCAGCATGGTCAGCCAGACCGGCGGGCACGGCGATGGTTGGCAGCCGTGTGGGTCGATCATGCCTCTCCTGGTCGGCCATCCAGGAAGTCCCTCGACCATCGTCGACGGACCGGATTCGATGCGCCGGGTGGTGCGCGAGCTTGTGCGCGCCGGTGCCGACGTCATCAAGGTCGCGACCAGCGGAGGCGTCCTCTCACCGCGCGACGACCCGCGGCACGGCCACTTTCGCGACGCCGAGATTGCCGTACTGGTCGAGGAAGCCACCGCGGCTGGGCTGTTCGTGATGGCGCACGCGCAGGCGACGGATGGGATCAAGGTGGCCATTCGTAACGGGGTCCGCTCGATCGAGCACGGGATCTATCTCGATGACCAGGCCATCGAGATGATGCTCGCCGCCGGAACCTGGCTGGTACCAACGTTGTCCGCGCCACGCGCCGTGCTGAGCATGGCGGACTCTGGTGTGCCGATGTCCGCGGCCGTGATCAGCAAGGCGCGGATGGTCCTGGAATCTCACGACGATTCGGTCCGTCGTGCCATTGCCGCAGGAGTCAAGATCGCTACGGGCACCGACAGCGGAGTCGGCCCGCACGGCGACAACCTCGATGAACTCGGGCTGATGACCGACCTCGGTATGACGGCGGCCCAGGCTTGGCGGGCCAGCACCGCGTCGGCGGCCGAGCTGCTCGGAATCTCCGAGGACTTCGGCACTCTCGAGCCCGGCAAACGCGCGGACGTGGTCGTCCTGGAGGGCGCTACCTCCGACCTCGTGGGGCTCCGGGAACGGATACGCGCGGTCTATCAGGACGGCGTGCTGGTCGCAGGTGTTCGGCCCACCGGCGACGAGCCCGTACCGCGAGACTCGCCCGAGTAACAGGCCCGAAGAGCCGCATTCGCGTCAGACCTGGCCGACCGGCCGGTCCTCCTCGTTGCCACCGCGCACCTGTTCCTCCTCGGTGCTGCCGCGGAGCTGGGCGGCGGCGTCAGGATCCCTGCGGGCCTTGAACAGGCTCGCGACCACGGCAAGGGCCATCACTGCGATGATCACGCTCAGGGACAGCCAGATCGGGATGGTCGGTGCCCACGCGATGGGTTCACCACCATTGACGAACGGCAGGCTGTTCTCGTGCATCGCCTCGAGGATCAGTTTGATCCCGATGAAGCCGAGGATGACCGACAATCCGAGCGAGAGATAGACCAGCCGCTCGAGAAGCCCGCCCAGCAGGAAGTAGAGCTGGCGCAGCCCCATCAACGCGAAGATGTTGGCCGTGAAGACGATGAACGCTTCCCGGGTCAATCCGAAGATCGCCGGGATCGAGTCCAAAGCGAACAGCAGGTCGGTGGAGCCGATGGCGAGGAAGACGATGATCATCGGCGTCCACAGCTTCTTGCCATCGACCGTGGTGCGGATCTTGGCCCCGTCGTAGTCGTCGCTGATCGGCAGGATCCGGCGCAACCGCCGGATCAGAACGTTCTCCTCGTATTCCTCTTCCTCCCCCTGCTGCTTGGCCAGCTTGATCGCGGTGTAGACGAGAAAGGCGCCGAAAATGTAGAACAGCCAGGTGAAGCGCTCGATCAGCGCGGCGCCGGCAAGGATGAAGGCCCCACGCAGGACCAGAGCGATGATGATCCCGACCATCAGAACTTCCTGTTGGTACTTACGAGGGACTGAGAACCGGGCCATGATGATCACGAAGACGAAAAGGTTGTCCACCGACAGGCTGTATTCGGTGAGCCACCCCGCGTAGAACTCTCCGGCCGCCCGTCCCCCAGCGAAGGCCAGCATCGCTAACCCGAAGAGCAGCGCCAGGCTGACGTAGAAGACGACCCAGAGGGAAGATTCCTTCATCGAAGGAACGTGTGGCCGCCGGGCCACGATCAGCAGATCGGCCAGCAGCAGCAGCCCGAGAAAGACGAAAGATCCGATCTCGAACCAAACGGGTAGATCGAGCACTGGCAGTCCCTCTCCGGTGGCATGAAGCGACAACCGGAGGTCTCTCCCGCCTGACGGCCCAATGAGATGTCTCGTGGGCTGCCTGACCGACGGGACCGGGACGGAACCGAGAACGCCGGTCCGGCCGTGGTGACGACCCCGCCGCGAAGGAATACTCCCCTCCACCGACTCACCCATTCTGTACGACGTGACCTTGCGGGTGCGCATCGGGGCCGGTGTCGGAGGTCGTTGCTAGTTTCCAGCCATGGAGATGAAAATCGAAGTGGTCACCGTGCCCGTCACCGACGTCGATCGGGCGAAGTCCTTCTATGTCGACAACGTGGGCTTCGTCCTGGATCACGACCAGACGGTTAGCGACGAGATCCGGTTCGTCCAGCTGACCCCGGCCGGCTCGGCCTGCTCGATCGCCTTCGGCAAGGGCATCTCGACGATGGAACCAGGCTCCCTGAAGGCGATCATGTGCGTGATCGCCGACGCCCATGCCGCTCGCGCAGAGCTTGCCGGCCGCGGAGTTGAGGTCAGCGACGTGGACGTGCAGGCCTGGGGGTCCTTCGTCTACTTCGCCGATCCAGACGGAAACGGCTGGTCCCTGCAGCAGCTGCCGGATTGGTCGACCGGTGCCGGTGGATCCGGAGTGCGACCCGAGGAGTCGGAGAGCTGATCGAGGCGGACGAGCTTGGCAGCGCTATCCGTGGTGGGTGCGTCGGTATAGATCACGATATGCAGATCGGGGCTGTCCGACGGTGCGAGTCGATGGTGTTCCAGCACCAGTTTGCCAACCCGCGGGTGCTGGAAGCTTCGCTCCCGTGAGGCGAACTGGTCGACGTCGTGGCTGGCCCAGCCGCGGCGGAACGGTTCACTGATCTCCTCTAACCGCTGGATGAGGGTGACGAACGTGGGTTCGTGCACTCTCGACCCGGCCTCGGCGCGGAACTGGGTCAGGAACCGCTGACTGTCGGTCTTCCAGTCGGTCAGCAGCTCACGTACGTACGGATCGGTGAACACCAGCCAGAGCAGGTTGCGATCCGTCGCCGGAGTCGTTGCCACGTTCGGGTAGAGGTTCTGATAGGCCCGATTCCAGCCCACGATCGACCAGTTGTGGGTGATGGCGTACGCGGGAAAGATTCCCAGCGCGTTCAGGAGGCGTTGCCCATGAGGTGGCAGGCTTGCAGTGGCCTGATTCAGCAGAGGCTCGGTGGCATGCCCGGTGAGCCGAAGGACGTACTCGTGCTCGGCCGGGGACATGTGCAGGGTCCGGGCCAAGGCGTCCATCACCTGCCGGGACGGCTTGATGTCTCTGGCCTGCTCGAGCCAGGTGTACCAGGTGAGGCTGACCCCGGACCTAAGGGAGACCTCCTCGCGGCGCAGACCCGGCGTTCGTCGCTGTTGGCTCACTTCGAGGCCGACCGACTCGGGAGCAATCTGACGCCGCCGGGTTCTCAGAAAGTCGGCGAGTTCGGCTCGCGCCGACGCGACTGTGCTCACAGCACCTCCCGGGACACACTGCAGCGACCGTAGCGGGGTAGTAGTGCCGGTACCAGTATCAACAGCATCCTTGTTGGGATGCGGCGCTGGCCGCACCCTTCCCCTGTGATGTCCACGAACCGAAGCGGATCCACGCCGGTCGATGCCCGACCTCGCAGCCGGGAGGTAACCGAGGGGATCGAGAGGACAGCAGCACGCGGAATGCTTCGGGGCCTGGGGTTCGACGATGCCGATCTCGGCAAGCCCCAGGTAGGCGTTGGCTCCTCGTGGAACGAGATCACTCCGTGCAACCTCAACCTGCATCGCCTTGCCCAGGCGGTGAAGGAGGGGGTGCATGCGGCGGGAGGTTATCCGCTGCAGTTCGGCACCATCTCCGTCAGCGATGGCATCTCGATGGGTCATGAGGGGATGCACTACTCGCTGGTCTCCCGAGAGGTGATCGCGGACAGCGTCGAAACCGTCATGCAGGCAGAGCGTTTCGACGGATCTGTGTTGTTGGCCGGCTGCGACAAGTCACTGCCGGGGATGCTGATGGCCGCTGCCCGTCTCGACCTGGCCAGCGTCTTTCTCTATGCCGGGACGTCTCTGCCGGGTCTGGCCAGGATGTCGGACGGCTCGGAGCGTGAGGTCACGATCGTTGATGCCTTCGAGGCGGCCGGCGCCTGCGTGCAAGGCCTGATGAGCCACCAGGATGCCGAAGCGATCGAGCGCTCGTACTGTCCGGGCGAGGGCGGCTGTGCCGGGATGTACACCGCCAACACCATGGCCAGCCTCGCGGAAGCGATCGGCATGTCCTTGCCCGGCAGCGCTTCCCCGCCGGCGACCGATCATCGCCGGATCGCCTTCGCACATCGGTCTGGGTCAGCGGCGGTCGAGTTGCTCAGGCTGGGTATCACCACTCGCGAGGTGCTGACCAGGGACGCCTTCGAGAACGGGATCTCGGTCGTGATGGCCCTCGGAGGGTCGACAAATGCGGTCTTGCACCTGCTGGCGATCGCCGCCGAGGCCCGGGTGCCGCTGAGCCTGGACGACTTCGCTCGGATTGGCGCGCAGGTTCCCCATCTTGCCGACGTGCGCCCATTCGGCCGGCACGTCATGCGCGATGTCGACCACGTGGGCGGTATTCCGGTGCTCATGAAGGCGCTGCTGGACGTTGGTCTGGTGCACGGCGATGTCCTCACGGTCACCGGTAAGACGCTGGCCGAGAACCTCCATGGCATTGATCCTGCCGCTCCGGACGGCACCGTCCTGCGGGCGGTGGCAAATCCACTGCATGACACCGGCGGCATCACCGTCCTGCGGGGGTCGCTGGCGCCCGACGGCGCAGTGGTCAAGTCGGCGGGATTCGACGCAACCGGCTTCCTCGGTACAGCCCGGGTCTTCGACGGCGAACGAGCTGCGATGGACGCCCTTGGCACCGGAGCCATCGAACCCGGGAACGTGGTCGTCATCAGGTACGAGGGGCCAAAAGGTGGTCCCGGGATGCGGGAGATGCTGGCCATCACCGGAGCGATCAAGGGCGCCGGGCTGGGCAAGGACGTGCTGCTTCTCACCGACGGCCGGTTCTCTGGCGGGACCACCGGGCTCTGCGTCGGGCACATCGCACCCGAAGCCATCGAAGGCGGCCCGATTGGCCTGGTCCGCGATGGCGACCGGATCGAGTTGGACATCGGCGCCGCGACGCTCGATCTGCTGATCAGCGAAGCGGATTGGGCCGAGCGTGAGCGCGCCTGGGCGCCTCCCCCTGCCCGGGCCGTGCGCGGAGTGCTGGCCAAGTACGCCCGTTCGGTCGGCTCGGCTGCGGGTGGTGCCGTATGCACCTGAGTGCCCGACGGCGCTGAATCAGATCCCGAAGGCAACCTCATACCGGTTCGAGGAGGAGTCATGGCAGTGGAACGACCGAACGTGCAGGTGTTCACATCCGAGGTCGCCAGTTGGCCGACGGCGCAGCGTGAGCAGACGTTGCGCAAGGTGGCTCGCCGACTGATCCCGGTGATGTGCATCTGCTACTTCCTTGCCTACATCGACCGGACAAACATCGGCATCGCGGCCCTCACGATGAACGACGACCTTGGGATCACCGCTACAGCCTTCGGCCTTGGTGCCGGGCTGTTCTTCGCCGGCTATGTCCTATTCGAAGTGCCCAGCAACCTGGTGATGCATCGGGTCGGCGCCAGGATCTGGATGTCTCGGATCATGATCACCTGGGGAATCGTTGCAACGTGCACCGCGTTCATCCAGGGCGAGTCGAGCTTCTTCGTCATCCGCTTTCTGCTCGGTGTCGCCGAGGCCGGATTCTTCCCCGGCATGATCTTGTACCTGACCTACTGGTTCCCAGCCGAGCAACGAGCCCGGATGACCGGGATGTTCATGGCAGCCGTGCCGCTGTCAACGGCTCTCGGGGCGCCGCTTGGCGGCTTGCTGCTCGGCCTGGACGGGTTCGGCGGCCTCAGTGGATGGCAGTGGATCTTCATCGTCGAGGGCGTGCCGTCGATTCTCCTCGGGGTGTTCCTGTTCAAGTTGCTACCCGATCGACCGTCGACCGCCTCCTTTCTCACTCCCGACGAGCGAGTCCACTTGACCAAGGAAATCGAGTCGGAAGGTTCACGGGTGCGGCAGCGCCACGACTTCGGCATTGCCAAGTCGATCCTGCATCCGAGGGTGCTGGCCCTGTCACTGGTGTACTTCTCGATCGCCTTCGGACTGTATGGCCTGGCCTTCTGGATGCCGCAGATCATCAAGGCGAGCTTGGCCATCGACAGCAATCTCCTGGTGTCCCTGCTGACCGCGGCGCCGTACGCCCTGGGTGCCGTTGCGATGATCTATTGGGGACGGCGATGCGATCGGCTGCGGCGACCGGCCCGATTCACCGCCCTGCCGTTGCTCATCGGCGGTGTCGCGCTGGCAGCATCGGCGTTCCTAACCGATGCTCCGTGGCTTGGCTACCTCGGACTGTGCGCCTGCGCCATCGGCGTTCTGGCTGCCTTCCCAGCGTTCTGGACGCTGCCGACCGCCTTCTTGACCGGCGTGACAGCCGCGGCCGGAATCGCCACGGTGAATTCGCTCGGCAACGTGTCCGGCTTCGTCGGTCCCTATTGGGTCGGCGCGATGACCGACCTTTTCGGATCGGCCCAGTGGGGTCTGGTCACCATCGGCGTGGTCATGGTGCTCGGATCGATCGTTGTCTCCATACTCGGAGACACGCCCGGCCAACCTGCGCGATCCACGCGATGACCACCCGCGGCGGGATCAGCCCTGACCGGCTCGCTGCATCTGGCGTAGCTCCTTCTTCAGCACACCGATCTCGTCGCGCAATCGGGCGGCAAGCTCGAACTGGAGCTCGCGCGCTGCGGCCAGCATCTGGCCGTCGAGCTGCCCGATCAGGTCGGCCAACTCGGCGGCCGGAAGGGTCGAAGCGTCAAGCGCCCGCTCCCCCTTGCCTCGTGAGGAAAGGCCCGGAACTGGTGCTTTGCCGCGGGATTGGGTACGGCCGCCGCCGTAGAGCCGCTCCGTCGTCTTCTCGGTGTCGGCCGCCTCGGCGTAGATGTCGTCGAGGATGTCGACGATCTTCTTGCGCAAGGGCTGTGGATCCAGACCGCGCTCGAGGTTGTAGGCGACCTGCTTCTCCCGTCGCCGGTTGGTCTCGTCGATCGCGCGCTCCATCGAGGGCGTGATCTTGTCGGCGTACATGTGGACCTGACCAGAGACGTTGCGCGCTGCCCGGCCGATGGTCTGAATCAGCGAGGTCTCCGAGCGGAGGAAGCCCTCCTTGTCGGCGTCGAGGATCGACACCAGCGAGACCTCAGGGAGGTCGAGGCCCTCCCTGAGCAGGTTGATGCCCACCAGCACGTCGTAGTCGCCCTTGCGCAGTTCCCGGAGCAACTCGACCCGGCGCAGAGTGTCCACCTCGGAGTGCAGGTAGCGCACTCGGATACCCAGTTCGAGCAGGTAATCGGTGAGGTCCTCGGCCATCTTCTTGGTCAGCGTGGTGACCAACACCCGCTCGTCGCGCTCGGCCCGAAGCCGGATCTCGGCGACGAGGTCGTCGATCTGGCCCTTCGTGGGTTTGACCACCACCTCTGGGTCGATCAGGCCGGTCGGCCGGATCACCTGTTCGACGAACTCGCCTTTGGTGCGCCCCAGTTCGTAGGAGCTCGGCGTGGCCGACATGTAGACGGTCTGCCCGATCCGCTCGACGAACTCCTCCCAGCGCAGCGGCCGGTTGTCCATCGCCGAGGGCAGCCGGAATCCATGGTCGACCAACGTGCGCTTGCGGCTCATGTCGCCCTCGTACATGCCGCCGATCTGCGGCACCGTCACGTGGGACTCGTCGATGACCAGCAGGAAGTCGTCCGGGAAGTAATCCAGCAGGCAGGAAGGGGGGCTTCCTTGCGCCCGTCCGTCGAGATGGCGGGAGTAGTTCTCGATGCCTGAGCAGAAGCCGACCTGGCGCATCATCTCGATGTCGTAGGTGGTCCGCATCCGCAGCCGCTGGGCCTCGAGCAGCTTGCCCTGCTTGTCCAACTCGGCCAACCGATCGGCCAACTCCGCTTCGATGCCGGCGATCGCCTGCTCCATCCGCTCCGGACCGGTCGCGTAGTGGGTGGCCGGGAAGACGAACACTTCCTCGACCTCGCGCACGACCTCGCCGGTCAGCGGGTGCAGGTAGTACAACCGCTCGATCTCGTCGCCGAACATCTCGATCCGTACACCGAGCTCTTCATAGGACGGGATGACCTCGATCGTGTCACCGCGCACCCGGAACGTCCCCCGGGTGAACGAAAGGTCGTTGCGGGTGTACTGCATGTCCACGAGCCGGTGCAGCAGCCAGTCCCGCTCGGTGGCCTTGCCGAGCTGCAACCGGACACTCTGGTCGAGATACTCCTTGGGCGTACCCAGGCCGTAGATGCACGAGACGCTGGCGACCACGACGACATCGCGCCGAGTCACGAGGCTGGCCGTCGAGGAGTGCCGCAGCCGCTCCACCTCGTCGTTGACCGAACTGTCCTTCTCGATATAGGTGTCGGTCTGCGGGACGTAGGCCTCGGGCTGGTAGTAGTCGTAGTAGGAGACGAAATACTCGACCGCGTTGTTGGGCAACAACTCACGGAACTCGTTGGCCAACTGTGCGGCCAGCGTCTTGTTCGGCGCGATGATCAGCGTCGGGCGCTGGACCCTTTCGATCAGCCAGGCCGCGGTGGCCGACTTGCCGGTCCCGGTCGCGCCGAGCAGCACGACATCGCGTTCCCCGGCGTTAATCCGTCGAGTCAGGTCCTCGATGGCCTGCGGCTGGTCCCCGGAGGGCTGGAAGTCTGCCTCGACCGTGAAGGCACCGGTCGTCGGAGTCTTGGCATTGGACCAGGCCCGCAGCGGGCGTACGGGAGGCTTGGCCAGCTCTGCGGCCTGGGTGGTCGAGTCTGTTGCGGTCACAGCTATCGAACATAGGCCGGAGGTCCGACATTCCCCACCCCGCACGTGCCTCGTACCGTCAGGGGGTGGCCGACCGACGCGGAACCGACGACGACATCTCCCGCCTGCTGAGCCTGCCGGTCTGGGCGGTCGTCGGGCTCACCCCCAACCGACAACGGCCCGCGTACGGCGTCGCGCGGTTTCTGCTGGATCGTGGGGTTCGAGTGATTCCGATCAACCCTCAGGGCGCCGCGGTTCACGGCCAGCCCGGCGTGCGCTCGCTGAGCGAGGTAGATCAGCCCGTCGACGTCGTGGACATCTTCCGGCGCTCCGCAACGGCCGGCCCGCATGTCGACGAGGCCATCGCGATCGGGGCAGCTGCCATCTGGCTGCAATTGGGCGTCGTCGACAGTGCCGCAGCTGATCGGGCGCAAGCGGCCGGATTGACCGTGGTGATGGATCGCTGTCCGGCGATCGAATGGCCGCGACTTGGGCCTCACGATCGCGCATAGCCTGGCCGGTTGTCGCCTCGGCGTCGATCCGATGAACGGAAAGAATCATGTGGACAACGTGTTCATTCAGTGTGCACAAAACGCAGCTGGGTGTGGACGACACCCCATCGCATGTGGACAGAGAGTAACGACTGGGTCGAGTGCGCACCAAAGTCACCAATGTGACTGAAGTGGACAGAGTTTCTCGGGAAATATCTTGTCTGCGCGTAAATCGCTGCGTAACTTATGTCTTGCAGGGAACAACCGGCACAGACCGGAGGACGGAGAGACTCGGTTCGCCGAGACTCCTCGACCGATGGTTACACTCCGTAATGCATTTCGATGTCGTTCTGAGTGACTGGGACCACAGCTCGCAGCGGCCCTCGGGTAGCTGCGGACGTAGGGATCGTCGATGCTGGCCAGCGGGCTCGTCTCGCCAGGCGACATCGCGACTCCGTCGCAACTTCGGTTGGGATAGCCCGGAACGCCGGTAGTTCCCGGCACATGACGCCCCTTCGCGACCCGTTCGCGGAGGGGCGTCGTTATTGTCTGCCGGTGACAACGTGGCCGGGCTCGGCATATCCGCTCGGCGCAACCTATGACGGCACCGGGACGAACTTTGCCGTCTTCAGCGAGGTCGCACAGCGAATCGAACTGTGCCTCTTCGACCGGCAGGGCGTCGAGCAGCGGATTCCCATCGAAGACGTGGACGCCTTCGTGCACCACGTCTACCTCCCTGGAGTGAGCCCGGGTCAGCGCTACGGCTACCGCGTCCATGGTCCGTATGCCCCCGGACGGGGCCAACGGTGCAATCCGGCCAAGCTGCTGGTCGATCCCTATGCCAAGGCCCTGGACGGCGAGATGCAGTGGGGTCAGACCCTGTTCAGCTACCGGCTCGACGATCCCCCGGACGATCAGCACGCCACAAAAGGTCGTGGCAGCCTCAGTGCACCCGACCCGAGCGACTCCGCGGGCCACACCATGAAGTCGGTGGTGATCAATCCGTTCTTCAACTGGGGCGCTGACCGGGCGCCCCGTACGCCCTACCATCGGACCTTGATCTACGAGGCGCACGTGCGCGGCCTCACCAAGACCCACCCCGGCGTACCAGAAGAACTTCGCGGTACCTACGCAGGCATCGCCCACCCAGCGGTGATCGAGCACCTGGTCTCGTTGGGCATCACGGCGCTGGAGCTGATGCCGGTCCACCAGTTCGTGCTCGACCACACACTGGCCAAGCGCAACCTCACGAACTACTGGGGCTACAACACCATCGGCTTCTTCGCCCCTCACCAGGCATATTCGGCATCGGGCAGCGCAGGACACCAGGTTCAGGAGTTCAAGGGCATGGTCCGGGCCTTGCACGAGGCCGGCATCGAAGTGATCCTGGATGTCGTCTACAACCACACCGCGGAGGGCAACCACCTCGGCCCCACGTTGTGTTTCCGTGGGTTGGACAACGCCGCCTACTACCGACTCGACGACAAGCATCCAGACCGGTACATCGACTACACCGGGACCGGCAACTCGCTGAACGTCCGGCATCCGAACGCGTTGCAGCTGATCATGGATTCGCTGCGCTACTGGGTGCTGGACATGCATGTGGACGGTTTCCGCTTCGACCTGGCCTCCGCACTGGCCCGAGAACTGCATGACGTCGATCGGCTGTCGGCGTTCTTCGATCTCGTCCAGCAGGACCCGGTCGTCAGCCAGGTCAAGCTGATCGCCGAACCCTGGGACGTCGGCGAGGGTGGTTACCAGGTGGGCAAGTTTCCTCCACAGTGGACGGAATGGAACGGGAAGTACCGCGACACGGTCCGCGACTTCTGGCGAGGTGAGAAGGCCGCCCTGCCGGAATTCGCTGCCAGGATCACCGGATCGTCAGATCTGTACGAACACAACGGCCGCCGACCGGTGGCCAGCATCAACTTCGTGACTGCACACGACGGCTTCACCCTCAACGATCTGGTCTCTTACGACCACAAGCACAATGCGGCCAACGGTGAGGGAAACCGCGACGGGGAGAGTCACAACCGGTCGTGGAACCACGGGGTAGAGGGGCCGACCGACGCCGCGGAGATCGTCGAGCTCCGGGCCCGCCAGCGTCGCAACCTGATCGCCACCTTGCTGCTGTCCCAGGGTGTTCCGATGCTCTTACACGGAGACGAACTCGGCCGCACGCAACATGGCAACAACAACGCCTACTGCCAGGACAACGAGCTGTCCTGGGTCGACTGGGCATCAGCCGACGGCGATCTGAAGGCATTCGTTGCTGCCACCTCACGGTTGCGTCGCGCGCATCCGACGTTCCGCCGCCGCCGGTTCTTTCGCGGGTCTCCGGTGCGCGATGTCGGTGATCCTGTCCCGGACATCAGCTGGCTGACCTCAGCCGGAACCGAGATGGCCCATGGCGACTGGGACTCCAGCTACCACCGAGCGTTCGCGGTGTTCTTCAACGGCGAGGGCATCAACGAGCGCGATGATCGCGGCGAGCCGATCACCGACGTGTCGTTCTTGCTCTGCTTCAACGCCCATGACGGCCCGTTGGACTTTCGCACCCCGCCGGGGGAATACGCGAGTGGCTGGGAGGTCGTTCTCGACACCGGGCTTCCCCGACAGCCGTCGAGTCCGGAGGTTGTGGTCGAGGTCGGAGGTTCAGTGCCCGCACTCGGTCGCTCGCTGGTCGTCCTTCGCGCCGCGTCGTAGTGCTCTCCTGGGCGTCAGCCTGACGACGTCGCTTCAGCGAGGCGCCGGCGCTGTTCTTCCACGTCGTAGTCAGGTGCGGGGAACTGCGGGTCCATCTCGGTCAAGGTTTCGATCAGGAGCCGGCCGATCGCCCAGTTGCGGTACCACTTGCGGTCGCTGGGGACGACGTACCAGGGCGCAAGTTCGGTGTTCGTACGGTTCAGGACCGCCTCGTACGCCTTGGCGTAAGCCGGCCAACGCTTGCGCTCGTCGATGTCGCCGGGGTTGAACTTCCACTGCTTCTCCGGATCGTCCAGCCGAGCCAGGAGCCGCTCCTTCTGCTCCTCGAAGGAGATGTGCAGGAAGCACTTGATGACATGCACTCCACTCTCGACCAGGCCGTGCTCGAACCGGTTGATCTCGGCGTAGCGCTTCTCCCAGGTCGACACCGGGACCAGCCGCCGGACCCTGGCGATCAGGACGTCCTCGTAGTGGGACCGGTCGAAGATCCCGATCAGACCCGGCTGGGGCACTTCCTTGCGGATCCTCCAGAGGAAGTGGTGCGAGAGCTCGGCGGGCGTCGGTTTCTTGAAGGATCTGATGTGGCTGCCCTGTGGGTTGACCGCGCCGATGACGTGCTTGATGACCCCGCCCTTGCCGCTGGTGTCCATTCCCTGCATAACGAGCAGCACCCGACGTGGGCTGCCGCCGGCGCCCTCGGCGTACAGCGCCTCCTGCAGGCGGGCCAGCGCGGCGCCGTCATCCTCGGCAGCGGTCCGGGTGAGCGTTTTGCCGCCCGGGGCCAAGGCGGTGGCCCGCGGGTCGAACTCGGAGAGCGAGACGGGGCCCTGAGGTGCGCGCAGTGCGTGTCGGACGGATTGATCGGCCATGGTCTCGAAGCGTAGGGGCTTGGCCTCATCCGAGGGCAGCGTCATCCGAGGGCAGCGTCGTCCGAGGGCAGCCTCATCTGGTGGGATGGCGCGATGCGTCAGTTGTTCCCGGCCAAGGACGGATTCCTCGACGACGAGGCGCTCGAGCGCGCGTACGGCGACGAACCGGCAGACTTCTTGCGGGTCAACTTCGTGGCTTCCGCGGATGGGGCCGCCACCTTGGACGGTCGAGCCGGGGGCCTCGGGTCGGCCACCGATCAGCAGGTCCTTCGTCTGCTGCGCGACCGTTCCGACGGGATTCTCGTTGGCGCGGGCACAGCCATCGCGGAGTCCTATCGACCGTTGCGCGATGATCCGGTTCGGGCCGCGGCACGTACGGCGCGTGGCTTGTCCCGGGTTCCGCCGCTGATCCTGGTCTCCCAGCGCCTGTCCATGGATCCGAGCGACCCGATCATCGCCCGGGCGGTCGCCCGTACGGTCATCGTGACCTGCGCGGGATCCGAGGTGGAGCGACGCGAGGCGCTGGCCGCCGTGACCCCGGTGATCGTCGCCGGCCAGGAGACTGTCGACCTGCGCGCGGCCAGAACCGCGTTGGCCGAGCGCGGACTACGCCGGCTGATCTGCGAGGGTGGTCCGACCCTGTTGGGTACGGCGCTGGAAGCCGGCATCATCGACGAGTTGTGCCTGACCGTCTCACCGATGCTGACCGGGCCCGGCGCCGGCCGGATCGTCGATGGTCACTTGGCCATCGACCCGGTACGTCTGCAGCTGCGGCATCTGCTGGAAGACGACGGCTTCCTCTTCCTGCGCTACGCGCTGGCTGCCAGCTGACCGGCTAGCCGTCCGAGGACCTCGCGGGTGTGTTCGGCCTCCTCGCCTCGGGCGAACTCGGCGGCGACGAAGTCGGTGACGCCGACATCGGCCAAGCCCCGGATCTGCTGCACGACGGCGCCCTGATCACCGATGATGGCCACCGCACCGGGGCCGGCCGCACCTTCGCGGTCGAGCATCGCCCGGTAGGACGGCAGCCGGCCGTACATCGCGAAGACCTTGTCGGCGCGCTGCCGTGCAGCGCCCTCGTCGCTGGTGACACAGACCGGCAACGTGCAGATGATCCTAGGCGCCGGGCGACCGGCAGCCTCGGCTGCCCCGCCGATGGTGGGCACAATGTGGTCGCGAATCGTCACCGGTCCGGTCATCCACAGGATCGTGCCGTCGGCGTAGGTACCGGCGAGTTCGAGCATCCGCGGCGCGAGCGCGGCCAGTAGCACCGAGGGAGGACGGTCCGGTCGCGGGCCGGTCACCTGGTAGCGAGCCGTGATCGTCTCGCCCTCGACATCGACCCGACCTTTTTCGAGCAGTGGCACGAGTGCCGACAGGTAGTCGCGCATGTGTCGAGCCGGGCGGTCGAAGGAGTAACCGAAGACGCCCTCGACGACCACCTTGTGCGACGTACCGACGCCCAGCACCAGGCGTTCGCCGAGTGCGAGGTGAGCGGTAATCGCCTGCTGGGCAAGGGCAGCCGGATGCCGCGGATAGGTCGGTACAACCGCCGTGCCCAACTCGATACCCGGCACGTTTCGCCCGGCGACAGCCAGCGCAGTCAGCGCATCCAGCGCGAAGATGTTCGCCAACCACGCGGAGGAGAAGCCCGCCTCGGCGGCTCGCCGGATCTGGTTCTCGAGATCCCCGAGCGGGTCCGGGCCTGGTTGCGGATCGGTCAGCGACATCCCGATTCGGATTCCTTGGGCTGTCACGGGTCCTCCTCCGTCGCCGTGTCGAAGCGCCATGTCTACTCGATCCGTCCAGCCAGTGGTCCGGCACGCCACCGCTGTATCCGAACCGGCCCGAAACCAGGTGCATGATGGCGTGCCTCAGCGGGTAACCGCACGACATGCGGATCGTGATCACCGGTGCCAGCGGCAACATGGGCACGGCGCTGTTGCGCCGACTGTCTGCCGATTCCGCCGACCATCAGGTCGTCGGCATCTGCCGCCGACCACCGGACCCGGTCCCGCCCTACGACCGGGTGACGTGGGTCGCCCTGGACCTGGCTGACCCGGCCGCCGAGGACATCTTGGCGCCGGTGATGGCCGACGCCGACGCCGTTGTCCACCTCGCCTGGGGATTCCAGCCATCGCATGACACCAATTATCTCGAGCGACTCGACGTCGGAGGGACCAGCGCCGTCCTGGCAGCCGCCGCTCGGGCCGGCGTCGGCCACTTCGTGCACATGTCGTCGGTGGGGGCGTATTCCCCGGGTCGTGACGGGCAGCGCGTGGATGAATCCTGGCCCACAGACGGCATCCCGTCGCTCGCCTATTCCATCCACAAGGTCGCAGCCGAGCGACTACTTGACGCCCATGTCCGCGCTCACCCGGGCGGCATGCTGATCGCCCGCATGCGGCCAGCGTTCGTGCTGCAGCGCGACGCAGGCAGCGCCCTGCTGCGGTACGGCGTTCCGGGGTTCATTCCGGCTGCCGCGGTTCGGCTTCTCCCGGTCTTTCCGGTCGACCGCCGGCTGGTAGTACAGGGTCTGCATACCAGCGATGTCGCCGACGCAGTGCTGCGCGTGCTCGAGCGGCGGTCTTCCGGTGCGTTCAACCTGGCTGCCGATCCGCCGCTGACCCGGGACGACTTCGCTCAGGTCCTGCGCGCAGCTCCCGTACATGTCCCCGCGGCAATCCTGCGGACTCTGGCGTCGTGGGCTTGGCACGCCCGTCTGCAGCCGTTGGATCCTGGGTGGATCGACCTGGCATTCGCGGTGCCGTTGATGGATACCGGCCGTGCTCGCGTCGAGCTTGATTGGGTTCCGAAGATCGGCGCACGTACAGCCTTGGCCGAGGCGGTTGCGGGTATGGCCGAGGCAGCCGGCACAGCCAGCGCGGCCCTGCGACCACGATCGATCACTGACCAATTGCTCCGCCTGCTGCGCCGAGGGCCGGTGGGCAGTAGAAAGCTGCCCTGACGGCGGTCCAGCAAGAATGGCGACATGAAGCTGCCCGTCATGCCACCGGTTGCGCCGATGCTGGCCAAATCGGTACCGGCCATTCCACCCGGCGGTTCCTACGAACCGAAGTGGGACGGCTTTCGGTCGCTGATCTTTCGCGACGGCGACGAGGTGGAGATCGGCAGCCGTAACGAGAAGCCGATGACCCGCTACTTCCCGGAGTTGGTCGCGGCATTCAAGGCAGAACTGCCCGAGCGGTGTGTCGTGGACGGCGAGATCGTTATCGCGACTGATGGCGGACTCGACTTCGAGGCTCTGCAGCAACGGATCCATCCAGCGACATCGCGGGTCAATCTCCTGGCCGGGCAGACACCGGCCTCGTTCATCGCCTTCGACCTCTTGGCGCTCGGTGATGAGGATCTGACCGGCCTTCCGTTCGCCGAGCGGCGGTTGCGACTCGAGCAGGCCCTGGCCTGCGCCCATCCGCCGGTACACATCACCCCCGCCACCACCGACCGCGATCTTGCCCAGCGCTGGTTCTCGGAGTTCGAGGGAGCGGGTCTGGATGGCGTCGTGGCCAAGCCGCTTGAGGGCACCTACCAGCCTGACAAGCGGGTGATGTTCAAGATCAAGCACGAGCGTACGGCCGACTGCGTGGTCGCCGGGTATCGAGTCCACAAGTCTGGGCCGGACGCGATCGGTTCGCTGTTACTCGGTTTGTACGACGGGGACGGCTCGCTGGCCTCGGTCGGCGTCATCGGCGCTTTCCCCATGGCCCGGCGCCGACAGCTGTTGATCGAGATGCAGCCGCTGGTGACCACCTTCCATGGACATCCCTGGAACTGGGCCGAGCCGGAGGATGGCAACCGGACTCCACGCTCGTCGGAGACCTCACGTTGGAACGCCGGCAAAGACCTGTCGTTCGTCCCGCTACGACCGGAGCAGGTTGTGGAGGTGCGCTATGACCACATGGAGGGCATCCGGTTTCGGCACACCGCCCAGTTCTCCCGCTGGCGCCCGGACCGAACCCCTGAGTCGTGTACCTACGAGCAACTCGAGCGGCCGGTCACGTTCGACCTCGACGACATCGTCCCCGGCCTGCGCTGAGCCTCGTCCGAGCCCGGTTCGCGGAGCGGGAGGTGAGCAGTGCTCGTCCGCAGGCACCGACTGCACCCTTCGAGGGAGTGGAAGGGTGCAGTTGGTGCATCGCGGCGGCGGCTGGGCGCCACTGCCGGTGGCCGGTAGGTACGCCGCCGGGAGCCCGCGCCCGACGTAGGCTGATTGACATGCGCCGCCGATCCACACGATCAGTCCTGGCGGCTGCACTTGCCTGCATCGCACTGCTGGCCAGCGGCTGTACCACAGTGGTGCAGGGATCGGCCTCCTCAGCGGCAGCCCGCGACGCGGCCGCACACTCCGAGCCGACCACGCCATCAGCTCCACCGGCCGCCCCACCGGTCGATGACATCTCGTGGGAGGACTGCACCGACAACGTCGAATCCGCCGTCGGCGGGCAACTCGACCGGCCGCTGACCTTCGAATGCGGTACGACGTTGGTGCCCAAGGACTACGACAACCCGACCGACGGCGAATACGAACTGTTCCTGCTCCGCGGTGTCTCTCCCGAGCAGACCGACCGGATCGGCTCACTCCTGGTCAACCCCGGCGGCCCGGGTGGCTCTGGAGTGAACACCGCGATCAGCCTGGCGTTGAGCCTGCCGATCGAGCTGCTTGCCCGCTTCGACATCGTGGGATTCGATCCTCGGGGCGTGGGCTTGAGCTCGCCGGTGGATTGCATCTCGGCGTCCTTCAAGGACGAGATCAATGCCGCCGAACCCACACCACGTACCCCGGAGGAGGTTGACGAGGCCCTCGATCTCTCCGAAGAGGTCGGCGCTGGGTGCGAGGACAAATACGGCGACGAACTCGGCAACTTCAACACCACCTACACCGCGCAGGACATGGATCGGCTGCGTGAAGCACTGGGCGACGAGCAACTGACCTACCTCGGCTACTCCTACGGGACCACCCTGGGATCGACGTACGCCGAACTTTTCCCGGACCGGGTGCGTGCCCTAGTCCTCGACGGTGCGGTGGACCCCAGCAAGGACGACCTGGAGAGCTCCGAGGGCCAGGCCGCGGGTTTCGAACAGGCCTTCGGTGCCTTCGCCGCCGACTGCGCGGCCCAGGGGGCGGCGTGTCCCGCCGGCCCGGATCCGCGAGCCCTCGTCTATGAATTGCTGGAGGTCGCCGAACCCTCGCCGATCCCGTCCAGCGGCCCGGGTGGTCGAAGTGCCACCGACGGACTGGTGTTCCTCGGCGTGCTCGCTGCGCTCTACAGCCAGGACGCCTGGCCCGATTTGGCCCAGGCTCTCGCGACGGCGCGAGCCGGTGACGCGGAGGGAATCCTGGCCCTGGCCGACGGGTACACCGGGCGCTTGGACGACGGAACCTATCCGAATCTGATCGATGCCAATATCGCGATCAACTGCGCCGACAGCGGCCAGACCTTCACTCCGAACGAGGTCCGCGGTTACATCGCCGAATGGGATGTCAGCTATCCGCTCTACGGCGCAGCGCTGGCGAGCGGACTGTTGACCTGCACGCTGTGGGAAGCAACCCGTCATGCCCTGCCCGAACGGGATGCAGCCGGGTCGGCGCCCATCCTGGTGATCGGAACCGAGGGCGACCCAGCGACGCCGTACGAGGGTGCCGTGACGATGGCCGAGCAACTGCAGGCCGGCGTCCTGTTGACCTGGGAGGGCGAGGGGCACACCGCATTTCCCAAGACGGACTGCATCACCGACGCGGTGGTCGACTATCTCGTCGACCTGGTCGCGCCGGCCGACGGCACGACCTGCCCGGCGTGAGCTGATGGTCCTGGTCAGGCGCTGCGCGTCCAGCGGCGGAGCCGTTTAATGGTCACCAGTCCAGCCGTCGAGTTGGAAGTCGGCGAGCGCACCGTACGGGTGTCCAACCCGGACAAGCCATACTTCGCCGAACTCGGGATCAGCAAGCTCGACGTGGTGCAGTACTTCATCTCCGTCGGTCCCGGCATCCTCGCAGCCCTGCGGAATCGGCCCACGACGCTCGAGCGCTGGCCCGGAGGCGTATTCGAGGGCGCAAAGCTGTCCACCCGGATGGACAACCGGGGAGATGCCTTCTTCCAGAAACGCGTCCCCAAGAATGCACCGGAGTGGGTCGAAACCGCCCGAATCGCCTTCCCCTCCGGCCGCGCCGCCGACGAGGTCTGCCCAACCGAGGTGGCCGTGATCGCGTGGGCTGCCAACCTCGGGACGCTGACCTTCCATCCCTGGCCGGTGAGCCGCTTCGATGTGGACCGCCCCGATCAGCTACGGATCGACCTCGACCCGCAACCTGGTACCTCGTTCATCGAGGCGGCGCAGGTGGCCCCGCACGTGCGCGAACTGCTCGGCGAGGCCGGCCTGACCGGATTCCCCAAGACCTCGGGTGGTCGGGGGCTGCATGTGTACGCGCCAATCCAGCCGCGCTGGGAGTTTCCCGATGTCCGGCGGGCTGTGATCGCTTTCGGCCGGGAGCTGGAGCGGCGTTTGCCTGCGCAGGTGACCATGTCGTGGTGGAAGGAGGAGCGCGGCGAACGGATCTTCATCGACTACAACCAGATGGCCCGCGATCGCACCATCGCCTCGGCCTATTCCGTTCGCCCGTCAGCCCGGGCGCTGGTCTCGGCCCCATTGATGTGGGACGAGGTCCCGCTGGTCTCCCCGGAGGACTTCGACCTGCGCTCGCTGCCGGCTCGGTTCACTTCGGTGCCCGACCCGCATGCTGAGCTGTACGACGGCCCGAGGCATTCGCTCGAGACGCTGTTGGAGTGGGCGGACCGGGATGCCCACGATCATGGACTCGAAGGGATGCCCTATCCCCCGGACTACCCGAAGATGCCGGGCGAGCCACCGCGGGTGCAGCCCAGCAAGAAGAATGCAGCCAACTGGCCCAAGGCAGATGGCGACTCCGCGAATGAGTCAGCTCGGGAGTTCTGAGCGGGCCTTCGGTCGGCGGCGATTGAGCGCGGGCAGTCCGTGCCGACGCCGCACGACCATCCAGATAGGCGGGGCGACCAGCAGCACGGCGATCAGGATCGCGGCGGTCCAGCCGTTGGACACGTCCAGCAACTTCAGGGCCGAGGCCAGCAGGATCAGCGCCAGCGCGCGCCGCACGATGCCGGCCGGCGCCTTGGCCGAGGCCAGCGACCCGGCGATCACCCCGGGGATCGCCCCGATCACCAGCGAGGTCGCCACGTCGAACTGGAAATCGCCGAAGAGCAGATGCCCGATGGCTGCGGAGATCACCAGGGGTACGGCCTGCACGATGTCGGTCCCGACGACGTTCGAGGCCTTCAGCCGCGGATACAGCATGAGCAAGGCGATGATGATCAGCGAGCCCGAGCCGACGGAGGTCATCCCGACCACCAGGCCGCCGACGATCCCGACCAGAACGGTGGGAAGCGGCCGAACCATGATCTCGGCCGGCGCGTCACCCGGCAGGCCTTCACCGCCGCCGCCACTACCATCGCGCCGCTTGGCCCACTCGACCAGAGCCAGATATGACTTCACGATCAAGCCGGCTGCAGCCATGATCAGGGCGATCCCGAGGGCGAGCTTGATGACCTCTTGGACCTGGCCGCCGGATCCGAGCGCACGGGCGACCAGCACCCCGCAGAAAGCGGCCGGCACCGATCCGAGGCAGAGCCAGCCCACCAGCTGACGGTTGACCGTACCCATCCGGAGATGCACGACCCCGCCGAAGGGCTTCATGATCGCGGACACCACCAGGTCGCTGGACACAGCGGCCAGCGGAGACACGCCGAAGAAGAGCACCAGCATCGGAGTCATCAGCGCCCCACCGCCCATGCCGGTGAGCCCGACCACGAAACCGACGACCACGCCGCCGAACGTCAGAGCCCAATCCATCGTCCACTCCCTCGCGCCCGGTGTCGGCGGCCAGTCTCACATGACCTGATCGCACTAAGTCGACCGGGTTGCTGGGATATCACTAGGGGCGTCATCGGTTCGTCATGTCAGGCGGGGCTGAGGCAGGGCCGCTTCGTCGTACGGTGGACTCATGAGCACCCAACCCTCCACGCAGCCCAGCGTGGTCAAGTCAGATGAAGAATGGCGCGCCCAGCTGTCTCCCGAGGAATACAAGGTCTTGCGCCAAGCCGGTACCGAACGTGCCTTCACCGGTGAGTACACCGACACCAAGGCCGAAGGCGTCTACTCCTGCCGGGCCTGCGGTGCCGAGCTGTTCCGCTCGGATGCGAAGTTCGACTCGCACTGCGGCTGGCCGAGCTTCTACGAGCCGACCGCCGGGGACAACGTGATCCTGCGCAAGGACCGCAGCATGTTCATGACGCGGACCGAGGTGCTGTGCGGCACCTGCCATTCCCATCTCGGGCACGTCTTCGACGACGCCCCGCAGACGCCGACCGGTGACCGCTACTGCATCAACTCGGTCAGCATCAAGCTGGCGCCCAAGCCCGACCCCATCACCTGAGCCCACCCACAGCCCAACCGGACTTTCTCCGGAGAATGTCACGTCAGCGATGCCGCAGACCGCACTTTCTCCGGAGAAAGTGCGTGAAACGGGGTCTAGGGCAGGGTGGCGATCAGCTCGGCGATCGGCTTGCGGGTTCCGGTGTAGAACGGCAGTTCTTCGCGCACGTGCCGCCGGGCAGTCGAGGCTCGCAGGTCACGCATCAGGTCGACGATGCGGTGCAGTTCGTCTGCCTCGAAGGCCAGCATCCACTCGTAGTCCCCGAGCGCGAATGACGCGACCGTGTTCGCCCGTACATCGGGGTATCCCCGGGCCAGCTGGCCATGCTCGGCCAGCATCGCCCGCCGTTGGTCGTCGGGCAACAGGTACCACTCGTAGGAACGCACGAAGGGATACACGCAGACGTAGGCGCGCGGCTCCTCGTCGGCCAGGAACGCCGGAACGTGGGACTTGTTGAATTCGGCCGGCCGGTGCAGTGCCAGTTGCGACCACACGGGTACGCACGCCCGGCCCAGAGCCGTTCGCCGGAATCGCGAGTAGGCCTCCTGCAAGGCCTGCGGGTCCTCGGCGTGCCACCAGATCATCAGGTCGGCATCGGCCCGCAGTCCGGCCACGTCGTAGACCCCGCGTACGACGACGTCCTTGCCGGCCAGCTCCTCGAAGAGTGCGTCGACCTCTGCGGCGATCGACGAGCGTCCTTCGTCGGGTAGCCGCCGGTCGGCGCGAAAGACCGACCACATCGTGTATCGGATCCTGGCGTTGATCTCCTTGGCCGCCTTACCGCGGCCAGGAGCCGGACTGGGACCCCGGTCTGCTGCCTTCTCGGTTTCGGTCACGTAGGCCATTCTCCCCCACGGCCGCGGCGCCTAGTCTCAGCAGACCGGTCGCCGCCTCAGGAGGAGTTCACATGCAGGGCTTGATGCAGGACTACCCACTCACTGTCGTCGCGATCTTCGACCGAGCCGAGAAGCTGTTTCCGGACAAGTCAGTGATCACCTCGACCGCGACCGGCATCGTCTCGCGGACCTATGGGGAATGGGCCGACCGGACCCGCCGCCTGGGTACCGTCCTTGACTCCCTAGGGGTTTCGGCGGACGGCCGAGTGGCCACGTTCGGCTGGAACACCGGCAACCATCTCGAGTTGTACTTCGCGGCCCCGTGCACCGGCCGCGTCCTGCACACCCTGAACATCCGGCTCTTCGCCGAGCAGCTGACCTACGTCGCCAATCACGCCGAGGACGAGGTCGTCTTCGTCGACAGATCACTGACCGGGCTGCTCTGGCCGCTTCTGCACACCTTCGCCACGGTCCGCCACGTCGTAGTGATGGACGACGGCAAGGGCGAGGTCCCGGACAGCGCACCGAACGGCATTCAGGTGCACGGCTACGATGAGCTCCTTGGCGGCGCCGAGCCGATCGACTTCCACGTCGACGACGAGTGGCGGGCCGCTTCGATGTGCTACACGAGCGGTACGACCGGCAACCCCAAGGGTGTCGTCTACAGCCATCGGTCCACCTACCTGCACACCATGGGTGCGCTCATGGCAGACGGTCTCGGCGCCCGGGAGACCGACCGGATCATGCCGGTGGTCCCCATGTTTCACGCCAACGCGTGGGGCCTGGCGCATGCAGGCGTCGCGGTCGGAGCCGACCTCGTGCTGCCAGGACCGGACATGTCTCCGAAGGCACTTGCCTCGCTGATCGCGACTCAGCGCGTCACGATCGCCGCCGGGGTTCCGACGATCTGGATGGGCGTCCTGCCCGAACTCAAAGGCCGCGACATCTCTGCGCTGCGGACCATCCCGTGCGGCGGTTCAGCCGTACCGCGGGCGCTGTCGGAGGCCTACCGCGAGCAGACCGGGATGCCGATCCTGCAGGCCTGGGGCATGACCGAGACCTCGCCGGTGATCAGCGTCGCGCACGTCAAATCGACCCTCGCCGACGCGACCGAGGACGAAAGAGCCGACATGCGGGCCACGATCGGCCGGCCGATCTTCGGCTCGGAGATCAGGGTGGTGGACCCGGTGACCCTCGAGCCGGTACCGCCCGACCGGAAGACCCAGGGTGAGCTGCAAGCCGCCGGTGGCTGGGTGGCCAAGAGCTACTACAACGACGATCGCTCGCCGGAGTCGTTCACCGAGGACGGCTGGTTGCGAACCGGCGATGTCGCCACCATGGACCAGTACGGGTACGCGCGGATCGTCGACCGTACGAAAGATGTCGTGAAATCCGGCGGTGAGTGGATCTCCACAGTGGAGCTCGAGAACGTGATCATGGCCCACCCCAAGGTCGCCGAGGCCGCAGTCATCGGTATCCCGCACCCCAGGTGGGATGAACGCCCGCTGGCCTGTGTGGTCGTCAAGGAGGGCGAGGAGATCAGCAAGGCGGACATCCTGAGCTTCCTCGATGGCCGGATCGCCAAGTGGTGGATGCCAGACGACGTCGTTTTCGTCGATGAGGTACCCAAGACCTCGGTCGGCAAGTTCTCCAAGCGGACGCTGCGAGAGAAGTTCCAGGGCTATGTCTTACCAACGGCAGAAGGACTACCAACGGCAGAAGGACTACCAACGGCAGAAGGACTACCGACGGCGGAAGGACTGCCGACGGCGGAAGGACTGCCGACGGCGGAAGGACCACCAACAGCTAGCCGAGACCGCCCACGGCCTAGTCAGCGTCCCGACAACGACCGAGCGGGTTGACACTCCGGTACCAAGCGGTCGCCCAGTTCCTCGGGGCTGTCGACGATCGCAATCGCCCCGGCGTCTACGAGTTCGTCCGGCTCGGCGTACCCCCAGGACACCCCGATGGTGCCCAGGCCGTGGGCAGCGGCCCCCGCCACGTCGTGCAGCCGGTCGCCGACCATCATCGGCGCTGCCCCGGCGACCCGGCCGAGCCGGTCCAGCACCGAGCCGATCACTGCTGCCTTTCCGGTGCGTCGCTGTGCCTGGTCGGCGCCGCCGATCACCTCGAAGTAACCGGCCAGGCCGTTGTCGGTGACGATGACGCGCGCCAGTGACTCCGGCTTGGACGTCGCGACTGCCACCCTGATCCCGTTGTCCCGCAGCCGTTCCAGGAGGGTGACAATCCCTGGGTACGGCCGGGACAGGGAGGCCGCGACCGGGTCGTAGGTGCGGCGATATTCCGCCGTCGCCGCCACCACCTGATCAGGATCGAGACCGAGGTCGGGCATGAAAGCTGCAAACGGCGGCCCGATATAGCCGCGCAGCGCAGCCGGCAGGTGCACTTGCGCTCCGACGCTGGCCAGGGCCGAGGACAGATGTTCGGTGATTCCGGTGGCCGAGTCGACCAGGGTCCCGTCGAGATCGAGCAGGACCGTCGGAAGAGCCACGCGTTGCACCGTACGGTTCGTTCTCACGACAGTCCGCGTCCGCCCTCAGCCGCCCAGAGCATCGACTGCGGCGTACGCGCTTCGGATGCACGCCGGGACGCCGACTCCGTCGAAGGCCGCGCCGGCGACGGCCAGACCCGCAACCTCACTGACGGCGGCACGTACCGTGCCGATCCGGTCGAGATGCCCGACGGTGTACTGCGGCAGCCCGCCGCCCCAGCGGGTCACCGAACCCGCAATCGGTGCACCCTTCAGGTTCAACAGCTCGGCCACCTCCTGTCCGGCGGCAGCCAGGAGGTCCGCGTCGCTGCGTTGCAGCGCCCGCTCCTCGCCGACTCGGCCGACCGACGCGCGGACCAGGACACCCTGCCCGGACAGGTGCTGCCACTTGTTGGACGAGATCGTGACCGCCTTGACCAACCCGCCGGTCGAAGGCGGGAGCAGGAGCCCACTGCCCGGCGGCAGCGAGGCCTGTGGTGATGCCCAACCGAGCGCGAGGATGGCCATGCTGGCCAGCGGAATCTCGGCCAGGGCAATGGCCGCGTCGGGGGCCAGCGCCCCGAGCAGCCGGGCTGCGTTCGGAGGCGGCACAGCGATCAGAACCGCGTCGGCCTCGATGGACGTGACTGCCGACGCCGGCCCGCAATCGATGCGGTAGCCGGCCCGGGTCCGGTGGACGGCGCGCACGGTCGTCGCGAGCCGGACCTCCGCACCTGATCGGTCGACCAGCGCCTGGGCCAGAGCGGCCAGGCCGCCGCGCAGCGTCGCGAAAACCGGTCCCGCGCCCGGATCCCGCCGGACCGAGGCTGCCGCGCGCAACACCGACGGCTCGCGTTGCAGCGCTTGGGCCAATGCCGGCATCGTGGCCTTGATCGACAGTGAATCCGCGCGGCCGGCGTAGACCCCGCCGAGCAGCGGTTCGATCAGCAGGTCGACCAGCTCGTCGCCCACGCGCGGTCGCAGGAAGCCACCCACCGACTCGTCCTCGGTCAGCGCAGCACCAGAGGTGTCCGGCTCGGCGCGGATCCGTTCCAGCGATGCCGCACTGAACAGTTCGCTGCCGACCAGGTCGTCGACCGACGCAGGGACGCCGAGCACGGTCCCGGTGGGGACCGGATGGTGACGTCCGTTCACCACGATCGAGGCGGACGTGGTACTCGGATGGACGAGGTCCGCGGTCAGGCCGACCGCATCGATCAGGTCAAGAGCTTCGGGTACGACGGCCAGGACCATCTCGGCGCCGACGTCGTAGCAGTGCCCGGCGAAGTCGATCGCGTGCAGCTTGCCGCCGATTCGATCGGTGGCTTCCAGCACGGTCACCTGATCATCCGGGTGCCGACGGCGGTGCTGAAAGGCCGCGGCCAGGCCGGTGACGCCGGCCCCGACGACCACGACGTGCCACATCGAGTCGAACCTCC
>JBPCOF010000010.1:0-6165 GCA_051000515.1 Geodermatophilaceae bacterium | reverse complement strand
ACGACCTCGACGGCCATCATCGGCTCGAGCAGTGCCGGACTGGCCATCTGGACGGCCTTCTTGAGCACCATGGAACCGGCGACCTTGAAGGCCATCTCCGAGGAGTCCACCTCGTGGTACTGGCCGTCGACGAGAGTCAACTTGATGTTGACCAACGGGTAGCCGGCCAGGATGCCGTACTGCATCGCGTCCTGAGCGCCCTGGTCGACCGACGGGATGTACTCCTTGGGGATCCGACCTCCGCTGACCTTGTTCACGAACTCGTACGGGTGCTGCACACCATCCTCGCCCGGGGCCAGCGGCTCGATGCTGACCAGCACCTTGGCGAACTGGCCGGACCCACCGGTCTGCTTCTTGTGGGTGTAGTCGACCTTGTCCACGGCACGGCGGATCGTCTCGCGGTAGGCCACCTGGGGCTTGCCGACGTTGGCCTCGACCTTGAACTCGCGACGCATCCGGTCGACCAGCACCTCGAGGTGCAGCTCGCCCATCCCCTTGATGATGGTCTGGCCGGTCTCGTCGTCGTGCTGAACCTGGAAGGTCGGGTCCTCCTCTGCCAGCTTCTGGATGGCGATGGACAGCTTCTCCTGGTCGCCCTTGGTCTTCGGCTCGATGGCCACCGAGATGACCGGCGCCGGGAACGTCATCGACTCCAGGATCACCGGTGAGTTCGGGTCGCACAGGGTGTCCCCGGTCGTGGTCTGCTTCATCCCGTTGATCGCCACGATCTCGCCGGCACCCACGCCCGCGCGCTCTTCGCGCTTGTTGGCGTGCATCTGGTAGATCTTCCCGACCCGCTCCTTGCGGTCCTTGGTGCTGTTGAGCACCGCGGATCCCGCAGTCAGCTTGCCGGAGTAGACCCGGATGTAGGTCAGCTTGCCCAGGTGCTGGTCGGTCTGGATCTTGAAGGCCAGCGCGGCGAACGGCTCGTCCTCGTCGGCGTGCCGCAGCACCTCGGTCTCCCCGTCCAGGGCCGTACCGACGATCGCCTCGACGTCCAGCGGGCTGGGCAGGTAGTCGACGACCGCGTCGAGCATGGGCTGGACGCCCTTGTTCTTGAAGGCCGAGCCGCAGACGACCGGGTTGAGCTTGCTATCGATCGTCGCGACGCGGATCGCCTTCTTGAGCTGGTCGACACCAATCTCCTCGCCGGCGAGGTAGGCCTCCATCAGCGTGTCGTCGAACTCCGCGACGGTCTCCAGGAGCTTGTCGCGCCAGGTCGCCGCGTCGGCGGCCATGTCGGCCGGGATCGCCTCGATCTCGTAGTCCTCGCCCAGCGCGGTCTCACCGCGCCAGGTCAGCGCGTGCATCTGGACCAGGTCCACGATGCCGACGAAATCGCCTTCGTTGCCGATCGGGAGTTGCAGGACAGCAGGGGTCGCGTTCAGGCGGTCGACCATCATGTCGATGCAGCGGAAGTAGTTGGCCCCGGTGCGGTCGAGCTTGTTGACGAAACACATCCGGGGTACGTGGTATTTGTCTGCCTGGCGCCAGACGTTCTCGGTCTGCGGCTCGACGCCGGCGACCCCGTCGTACACGGCGACCGCACCGTCCAGGACGCGCAGCGAGCGCTCCACCTCGACGGTGAAGTCGACGTGGCCAGGGGTGTCGATGATGTTGATGTCGTGGCCCTGCCACTCACACTTGGTCGCAGCCGAGGTGATGGTGATGCCGCGCTCTTGCTCCTGCTCCATCCAGTCCATCGTGGCTGCGCCGTCGTGGACTTCACCGATCTTGTAGTTGATGCCGGTGTAGTAGAGGATCCGCTCGGTCGTCGTGGTTTTGCCCGCGTCGATATGGGCCATGATCCCGATGTTCCGGGTCCTGGCCAGGACGTCGCTGTTCTTTACCACGAGTGCACTACTTCGCTTCCTGTGTCGTCTTTGACTAAGTTGTCGATACTGAGCTGTCGGGGGCCCGCTACCAGCGGTAGTGGGCGAAGGCCTTGTTCGCGTCGGCCATCTTGTGGGTGTCCTCGCGCCGCTTCACCGCGGCCCCGAGGCCGTTGCTGGCGTCGAGCAGTTCGTTCATGAGGCGCTCGGTCATCGTCTTCTCCCGGCGCGCCCTGCTGTACTGGATGAGCCAGCGCAGCCCCAGGGTCGTGCTCCGGGTCGGCCGTACCTCGACCGGCACCTGGTAGGTGGCACCACCGACGCGACGGCTCTTGACCTCGATCGCCGGCTTCACGTTCTCCAGCGCGCGCTTGAGGGTGATCACCGGGTCGGTGTCGCTCTTGGCCTGGCAGCCCTCGAGGGCGCCGTAGACGATGCTCTCGGCGACCGAGCGCTTTCCGTCCACGAGAACCTTGTTGATCAGCTGGGTGACCAGCGGCGAGCTGTACACCGGGTCGGCCACGAGTGGGCGCTTGGGAGCGGGTCCTTTACGCGGCATGTCAGCTCTTCTCCTTCTTCGCGCCGTATCGGCTGCGAGCCTGCTTGCGGCCGCGAACGCCCTGGGTGTCCAGCGAGCCACGAATGATCTTGTAGCGGACACCGGGCAGGTCCTTCACCCGGCCGCCGCGCACGAGCACGATCGAGTGCTCCTGCAGGTTGTGCCCGACCCCCGGGATGTAGGCGGTGACCTCGACGCCACTGGCGAAGCGGACCCGGGCCACCTTGCGCAGGGCGGAGTTCGGCTTCTTGGGCGTGGTCGTATAGACGCGGGTGCAGACCCCACGGCGCTGGGGAGAGCCCTCGAGTGCCGGAGTCTTGGTCTTCTTGACCTTGTCCTCGCGGCCCTTGCGGACCAACTGGTTGATCGTCGGCATGGGTGCTGCGAACTCCTGCTCTGACTCGGTGCTGCGTCTGTGGGATCGATGGTCGGTCGACATTGCATGGTGCTGGTTACCGGGTTGGTCGTGCTGAGCTGTCCGGCCCCCGCGGTCGGGTGTGTCGGACCACTCGACGCGCACGTGCGGGTAGGACTTCAGTCTGCTCGTGGGTGACATGTCGCGCGCTCGGCGAGACGTTCGAGCGCCATACTGCTGATGCTCGATCGCTTCGCGGCCCCCGATCAGGGGAGCCACACACGGACATAGCCCGAGTCACCCCGGGCACGAGGTACGACTTTACCGAATGCCTTGGCGATGGTCAAAGTCGGCCCCGTCACGCCTGCTTCGCAGGCCCCCGCGGGTGACTGACACATGAACCAACAACGGTCGCTACGGTCACATTCCGGACCTGCACATCAGGACAGGCCAGGAGTCGAGGAAGAGCAGGACACCATGCCCACTGCATACGGATTCACCCGCTACGGCGGGACCGACGTACAAGAGGTTCTCGATCTGGGCCGGCCCACCCCCGGTGCCGGCGAACTGCTGATCGCCGTACGCGCCGCTGGCGTCAACCCGGTGGACTGGCAGATCCGGGAGGGCTATCTGGCCGAGGTCATGCCACTGGACCTTCCGGTCGCTCTCGGGCGCGAGGTGGCCGGTGTTGTCGAGGAGGTTGGCCAGGACGTCGACGGCTTCTCGGTCCACGACGAGGTCCTCGGCACCGTCGCGCCGGGCTCGGGAGGGTACGCCGAATACACCCTGGTCACGGCGAGCGCCGCCACGAAGAAGCCGCCCCAGGTGTCCTTCACCGACGCCGCCGCCTTACCGGTGGCGGCGGGTACGGCCTACGACGCCATCAGCCAACTCGAACTCCGCGAGGGCGAATCCCTGCTGATCAATGGGATCGGGGGCGGGGTGGGCGTTGCCGCGGCCCAGTTGGCGCGTGACCTCGGCGTCTTCGTTCTCGGCACCGGTAGTAAAGAAAAACGCGAGCTCGCCGAAGCACTGGGCGCAACCCTCGTGCCTTACGGCGACGGGGTGGCCGACCGGGTTCGCGAGATCATGCCGAACGGTGTCGATGCCATCCTGGACCTGGTCGGCGGTGACGCGTTGCGCTCGGTCGCCGACCTGGTGACTGATCGCGCACGCCTGCTGACCACCGCCGATCCCGATGCCGCCGCCGAGTTCGGTGGTGGTGGTGTCGAACGCGACGGCAGCGGCACCGTGCTCGGAGAGATCGTGGCACTGGTGGCTGACGGGAAACTCGATCCGCACGTGACTGACGTCGTTGCGCTGCATCGAGCCGCTGACGCGCTGGCCAGCGTCGAGACCGGCCACGCCCGCGGCAAGGTGGTCATCAGCGTCCCCTGAGGCCGCTACACCGCATCGCTGCGGGCCTGAAGGCGTCGTCAACAGATTCCAAGCGCCGTGCGAGCAGTCGTCCAGGGTCTGCAGACGAAGGATCGGAAAGCTGGCCCGACCGGCGAGTACGTCGATCCACACGCTGTGTCGACAACGCTCACTGGCGGCTCTGGCGCGACGGGTCAAGATCGCCGTACCAGTGAACCTTTCCGCGCAGACCAAGACGCAGTGACGCCGCAAAGTGGTTCGATTCCTGCGTGGATCCGGTGACCGGGACGATCGGCGGCATTCTTGCGGCTTTCGGGCTGTCCGGCGCGGCCGGTCTCAATGCATGGCTTCCGCTGCTGGCCGTCGGCCTGGGTGACCGGGCCGGCTGGATCAATCTCGACTCGCCGTACGACGCACTGTCGAGCGCACCGGGCCTGATCGTCGTGGCACTGCTCTTGGTGCTCGACTTCATCGGGGACAAGGTCCCGGCGCTGGACAGCGTGCTGCATGCGATCGGCCTGGCCATCGCTCCGGCGTCCGGCGCTGTGCTGTTCGCCGCGCAGACCGACGTGACCAGCGACCTGAATCCGGCCGTTGGAGCGCTGCTCGGCGCGCTGACAGCTGGAGGCCTGCAGGCCGGGCGCGCAGCGGTACGACCATTCGTGACCGCGTCGACCGCCGGGATCGGCAACCCGGCAGTGTCAGCGGCCGAAGACGGCACCGCACTGGTGATGACCCTGCTGGCCTTCGTTGTACCGGTCCTGGCGTTTCTGCTCGTCGTGGTCGCGCTGGGGCTGATCGTCTGGCTGGTACTGCGGGCCCGACGATGGATGCACAGCCGCCGAAGACCGCAGTCACGCTGAGAAGATGGTGGTGGGGGTACGGCCTGGGTGCCGGTCTCCAGGCCGCATCCGGTGTCAGACTGAGCAGCATGCGGGTTGACGAGAGCGTCGTGACCGAAGCGCTTCGAGAGGCCGGAGCCCGCTTCGCGTTCGTGCACGGAAGTCGTAGGGCCGCCCGCGACCTGCGGGGCGATTCCGATCTTGATGTCGGCGCGTGGTGGGTGCGGAACCCGCCGGTGTCATGGGAGGTCCGCCTCCCCGGTTACGTCGACCTCGTCGTCCTCAACGTTGCCCCGCTTTGGCTGGCTGGTCGGATCGCCCAGCACGGCCGGTTGCTCTTCGACGACGATCCGCCAGCACGAGTGGCCTGGCAGGGTGATACCCGTCTGTGGTATCTGGACGAGCTGCCTGCCATCCGGGAGCGCTATCGTCGCCGCGCCGCACAGTTGGCTGTCGCGGCTGGAGGGCGAGGAAAGGCGCGCAGTGGTTGATTCAGAAAGGGTCATCCGGCTCCTTGACCGCATCGCCGAAGATGTCCGCAAGCTGAACAGGTATCACGAACAGGCCGACTCGCTGCTGAGCGACGAGACCGCGCTGAACGCCGTGAAGTATCTCTTCATCACCGCCATCGAGGGCTGCGGACGGTCAGCCAGCACATCATCGCTCCGAGGATTGGCCGGTCGCGGAAACGAACGCTGACGCAGTGCGGCGGCTTGGCACAGAACAGGTGCTCATCGACGCGTCGGCCGAGGCCGTGGCCCGCGCCGTGGGCTTTCGCAACGTGCTCGTACATCAGTACACAGAGGTGCGCAACGATCGCGTTCTCGCGAACCTCGAACGCCTGGCTGACCTGAGTGACTTCGTCGGCCAGGTCGCTAGGTGGATCGACGACCAGCGTGAGGTGAGCGTGGATCGATCCCGCTGAGTCGTTGCGGCACTGAAAACCGTCGACAACCACAGCGGGAATCTGCGGGTGCGGAGATGACGGTGCCCCGCAGGTCTGAGCTGCGGGGCACCGGCTTGTGCGCGTACGAGGGACTTAGCGGTACTGGTCCCGTCCGTAGTCGAACTCCTCGAGCCGTACGGCCTCACCCGAACCGGACCCGAAGGTGTCCGGACCGAAGTACGAGCCACCGTCGTCGTAGGCGGGCATCGTGTAGACCGCCGCGCGAGCTTCCTCGGTGGGCTCGACCGTGATGT
>JBPCOF010000075.1:0-3588 GCA_051000515.1 Geodermatophilaceae bacterium | reverse complement strand
CTCCTCGAGTTCTGGGTCGAGGATGACCATGATTTCGTAGTGACGCACGTGAGTTACCCACCTCCTCTGGACTAAGACGGCCGCGGACGTTCCGCAGCAGGAGGGTCTGCACACATGTCGGCCGCTGGGTTGCTCGTCGGGACAGCTTCCCGTACGAGTAGCGCAGCGGACCGTGGTTCAGATTACCCCGCGGCTCGGACAGTTGCCGAATCGGGACGACAGCTCCGCCTCGGCGCGGACCCAGGGCGGGGTCAATCGCAGCTTCGGCTCCTGATGTCGTAGCAACGCAGATGACACGCCCGGCGGGTCCTCGGCGCACCTACGACATCTGGCCCGCACCGCCGCTGATGTCGCAGGAAAGCAGGGGACGCGCCGCGCGTGTTCTCGGCAAACCTACGACATCTGGCCCGCAGCAGTCTGTACGGCCGGACGCGCTGACTCGGTCGGACGGACGCTGTCCGAGGCGGTCATTAGGCTCGGTAGCCGTGGCTGTCCCCGTACTCGGTGTTCACGTCGGCGCCCGTGACGATGACGCCGATCCGATCGCCGAGGCGCTGGCCTCCGGGGCCGGGGCGGTGCAGGTCTTCCTGGCCGATCCGCAGGGCTGGAAGGCCCCCCGTCCGCATCCCCGTTCGGAGGAGTTCCTGGCCAGCGAACTCGCCATCTACGTACACGCGCCGTACGTCCTGAACGTCGCAACGACGAACAACCGGATCCGGATCCCTAGCCGGAAATTATTGGGCGCACACGCGAAGGCTGCGGCGGCGATCGGCGCCAAGGGCCTGATCGTGCACGGCGGGCATGTGTTGGCCGACGACGACGAGGCGGTCGGGTTCGACAACTGGCACAAGGTCTTTGGCCGCCAGGCCGACGAAGGCGGATTTCCGCTGCCGATCCTGATCGAGAACACCGCCGGCGGCGACAAGGCGATGGCCCGCCGGCTGGAGGCGATCGACAAGCTGTGGGCCGCGGTCGGCGAGTTCGGTGCCGGCTTCGTCCTCGACACCTGCCACGCGTGGGCCGGCGGGATCGACCTGGGCACCTCCGTCGACGCCGTACGAGCGATCACCGGACGGATCGATCTGGTGCACTGCAACAACTCTCGAGACACTGCCGACTCGGGTCGGGACCGTCATGCCGGACTGACCAGCGGTGTGATCGAGACCGATGCGTTGATCGCGGTGGTCCGTGCCGCCGGTGCACCGGTGATCCTCGAGACTCCGGGCGGACCACCCGAACGCGGCTCCGAGATCAGCCTGCTCCGGGAGGCGTTGGCCTGAGCGGGAGCGAGGATGCCCGGTTGCGTACGACGCTCGCGCATTCGACCGCCCGATTAGCCGCCGCTGGCGTGCCCAGCCCGCGCGTCGATGCGATCGCCCTGGCCGAGCACGCTCTCGGCGTGCCGCAGTTGATCCTCGCGATGCCGCCCACGCTGCCGGCGGCCTTCGAGGACCAGATGGATCAACTCGTACGGCGGCGCGAGGCGCGAGAGCCGTTGCAGCACATCGTCGGCTATGCGGCTTTCCGCTACCTGACCGTTCGGGTGCAGGCCGGGGTCTTCCTGCCCCGCCCGGAGACCGAGGTGGTCGTCCAGCAGGCGGTCGACGAGGGCGCGCGCTTGATCGCGGCCGGTGCCCAGCCGCTGGTCGTCGACCTGTGCACCGGCTCGGGGGTGGTTGCGTTGTCGGTGGCCGTCGAGGTGCCCGGCTCGCGGATCGTCGCCGTCGACGTCGACCCGGCGGCCGCGGCACTGACGCGGGTCAACGCGGCGCGGCTTCTCGACGACGCTGCCTCTGGCGCTGCCGTCCTCGGCACGGGCGCCCCCCGCACGGGCGCCCCCGGCTCGTGCCCCCCCGGCACGGGCGCCCCCGGCACGGTCCGGGTCGAGTTGGGTGATGTCAGTGATCCGCGACTGCTGGCCGACCTCGACGGCGAGGTCCACATCGTGATCAGCAACCCGCCGTACATCCCCGATGACGGCATCCCCCTCGAACCCGAGGTGGCCGACCATGACCCGCCTCTGGCGTTGTTCGGTGGGGGACCCGACGGGCTGGAACTGCCGCGACACATCGTGCTGGTGGCGGTCCGGCTGCTCAGGCAGGGCGGCCTACTCGTGATGGAACATGCCGACGTCCAGGGCCCGGCTGTACGCGAACTGGTCGACCGTACGAACGCCTTTTCCCGGGCAACCACGCATCAGGACCTGACCGGCCGGGACCGCTTCGTCACCGCCCGCCGCCAATCGCCTTGATCTGACCCCGCCTATCGCGGCTGGCTCCGACGCACATTCGTGGAAGTGACTAATTGGTCACTGCCGCATCCTGCGACAGCGGCAAGTGACCAGTTAGGGCGGCGCCGGATGTTGCCGGTCGCCTCGACGAAGGCGCGCACCTCCGCTGCGCCGATGCCGTGTTTGGCGCCGGTCACGACGGCCACCCGCCCACTCAGCGGACCAGTCACGGTTCCCGCTCGGGCACATCTGCCCGGTCATCGCCGGCCGCACTCTGCGGGCTGGGTAGCGAACCGCCGCTTTCAAGGTCCTCGAACTGGCGGTTGCGAACTGGCGATCTCACCGTGGGGATCGACGGTATTGCCAGTGTCCCCGGCACCCCGGGGCAGGGACTTTCTCCGGAGAAAGTGCGGTCTGATCGCCGGCTGATGTGACATTCTCCGGAGAAAGTCCGGGAACCGGTCCGGGGCGCCATCGAGAACACCACCGGCCGGGTCGTCCATTCCGCTGCGCCGAACGATGTCCCACCGCGGATCCCACAGGTCGCGCAGCACGTAGAGCATCAGCGCGATCACCAGCACGTCGCGGATCCCGACGGCCAGGAAGAACCATTCGATCCGGATGCCGGAATTGTCCAGCCCGAGGTACCAGAGCAGCCGCGGCCCCCACAAAAAGGCTTCGGCGGCCTGCCAGGCCAGCAGCAGCCGCCACTCCGGTCGGGCCAGCACCGCAAGCGGTAACAGCCAGAGCGAGAACTGCGGGCTCCACACCTTGTTCACCAGCAGGAAGCCGGCCAGCAGCAGGAACAGCAACTGCGGCAGACGCGGTCGTACGGGCGCCCGCAGGCCCACGAAGGCGACCCCAGCGCAGACCGCCGCCGTCGCCAGGGCCACTGCCAGATTAAGACCGGTCGGTGCTGTACCGGGTGCCAGCACAGGATCGAACAGGCTGGCCCCCGTCGACCCGCTGATGTGTTCTGCGATCCGCCACAGTGAGTCCGGATCGGCGGTCCGAGTCTGATTGAGCCGGAAGAACAGGGACCAGTTCTCCGGGGCGGCCAAGGCAACCGGCACATTGATCGCCGCCCAGGTGACCAGCGAAGCCACCGTGGTCAGCCCGAACTCGCGCAGCCGCCCGGCCCGCAGGCACAGGACGAACAGCACGCCGAGGAACAGCAGCGGATACAGCTTGGCCGAGATCGCGAGGCCGAGCAGCACCCCGGCCAGGGCCGGATTCCGACGGGACCAGGCGACCAGGCCGGCGCTGGACAACGCGATCGCCCACAGGTCCCAGTTGGTGAAGGCGTGGACGAACAGCAGCGGCGAGAGCGCCACCATCGCCGCATCCCAGGGTCGCCG
>JBPCOF010000289.1:0-4539 GCA_051000515.1 Geodermatophilaceae bacterium | reverse complement strand
TACCGCCCGCAGGATCACTGGAACCCGGGCACTCATGTTGTCGTCGACGTGAATGTGTACGGGGTGAACGTGGGGGCCGACATCTACGGCGAGGTCAATCAGCACCTGGAGTTCGACATCCACGACGCGCTGGTGGCGAAGGTGGACAACGACGATCTGACCTTGCGCGTGTACCGCAACGGTGCCCTCGAGCGTGAGATGCCCACCTCGATGGGCAAATCAGGATTCAGTACGCCGAGCGGGACCTACCTCGTCATGCAGCAGGACCGCCGCTACACGATGGACTCCTCGACGTACGGAACCGCGATCGACGACCCGGAGGGTTACCGGCTCGAGGTCGAGTACGCGAGCCGGCTCTCCTACTCCGGGATCTTCGTGCACGCCGCCCCGTGGTCGGTCGGTGACCAGGGCCTGCGCAACGTCTCGCACGGCTGCCTGAACCTGAGTACGGCTGACGCCGGCTACTTCTACGAGAACTTCGGCTGGGGTGACGTCGTTCAGGTCACTGGTACCGGCCAGGCGCTGGACCCGACGAACGGTCTCGGTGACTGGAACATCCCGTGGGAGGAATGGATCCTCGGCTCCGCCCTGATCTGACGTGACTGACCTGTGCCGGACTCGAGCTGGGCCACGGCCCAGTTGGCTGACGTAACTCGGCGGTAACAAGACCGAGGCAGACTGCCGGGATATGGACCGTCAGCAGGAGTTCGTGCTTCGGACCCTCGAGGAACGAGAGATCCGCTTCGTCCGGCTCTGGTTCACCGACGTGCTGGGCTTTTTGAAGTCCGTGGCTGTCGCCCCGGCCGAGATCGAGGCCGCCTTCGCCGAGGGGATCGGGTTCGACGGCTCGGCCATCCAGGGTTTCGCCCGGGTCTTCGAGTCCGACATGCTCGCCAAGCCCGATCCCGCGACGTTCCAGGTCTTCCCCTGGGCCCACGAGGGGGGACCGGACTCGGCACGGATGTTCTGCGACATCACCATGCCTGACGGTGCGCCGTCCTGGGCCGATCCGCGGCATGTGCTGCGCCGGACGCTGTCCAGGGCTGCGGACATGGGGTTCACCTTCTATACCCACCCCGAGATCGAGTTCTTCCTGCTCAAGGATCTGCCCATAGACGGCAGCGTCCCGGAACCGGCCGATCATGGTGGCTACTTCGATCTGTCCACACATGACGTGGCACACGACTTCCGGCGCCAGGCGGTCTTTGCCCTCGAGGCCATGGGAATCTCGGTGGAGTTCAGCCACCACGAGGTGGCACCCGGCCAGCAGGAGATCGACCTGCGTTATGCCGATGCCCTCAGCATGGCCGACAACATCATGACGCTGCGCCACGTCGTACGCGAGATCGCGCTGTCCCAGGGCGTGCATGCAACGTTCATGCCCAAGCCGTTCACTGACCAGCCCGGTTCGGCGATGCACACCCACCTGTCTCTGTTCGAGGGTGACCGCAACGCGTTTCACGACGCCGGCGACGAGGTGGGCCTGTCGCAGACCGGACGGTCCTTCGTCGCGGGCCTGCTCCAGCACGCGGTCGAGATCACCGCCGTGACCAACCAGTGGGTGAACTCCTATCGCCGCCTAGTCGCCGGGGGAGAGGCGCCCTCCTCGGTGTGCTGGGGGCGAGCCAACCGATCCGCCCTGGTCCGGCTCCCGTCGTACAAGCCGGGCAAGGCCAACTCCACTCGCGTCGAGATCCGCTCGCCCGACTCCGCATGCAATCCCTACCTTGCCTTCGCCCTGATGCTGGCCGCCGGGCTACGCGGGATCGAGAAGGGCTACGAGTTGCCGCCCGAGGCCGAGGACGACGTGTGGTCCCTTACCGACACCGAGCGTCGAGCAGCAGGGTACGACGACCTGCCGCACAGCCTCGACAGCGCGTTGCGCGCGATGGAGGGCAGCGAACTCGTCGCCGAGACCCTCGGCGAGCACACCTTTGACTTCTTCCTGCGCAACAAGCGCGCCGAGTGGGCGGATTACCGCCGCGAGGTCACCCCATTCGAGCTGTCGCGCTATCTTCCCGTTCTCTGAGGTCCCTCGCCGGTCGCCGGGTTGATTGCGCTCATCCAGCCGTTGACTCGGAGCCGACCGGATAGCCGCGCTTGGCAACGGTGAGCAGTACTGCGGAGTCTTCGAGGGCTTCGAGCGCGTGCACAGCGGCGGGCACGACGAGGAGATCGCCGGGGGAGCCGTCCCAGGCGACCTCACCGGCGGTGAGCCGAACCCGTCCCTGCAGCACGTGCACGGTCGCCTCGCCCGGATTCTCGTGGTCATCCAGCCGCTCGCCGGAGACCAACGCTATGAGGGTTTGGCGAAGCACGTGTTCATGGCCGCCGTATACGGTGTGCGCGCTGCGCCCGCTGGATGCCTCCCTGGCCAGCTTCAGCTGTTCACGAGCGAGCGCGGTCAACGACGACTTCTCCATTCAGGCACCATTTCATACCGTCGCCCACTGTTAGCGTGCGACGCATGGCCGAGCAGGTGAAGTGGCTCTAGGGCGTCGAGTTCGTCGAGGACTTCTCACAGGTCGGCGGCGGTTACGGCGGGTACAACCAGGACCACGAATTCTTCGGCTACCGGCAAGGCATCTGACCGAGCCGGCACGGCAACGATCAGCCGCTGAGCAGCTGGCGCACCTCTCGGGCGATCTGCCGGTCTTCTCGGGCAGTGATCACGACGGTACGCACGGTCGCTCCGCAGGCGCCGATGTCGCCGTCATCGCTGGTGATCTCGTTGATGTCAGCGTTGATCGCGACTCCCAGGAATTCGAGCCGCTCAGCTGCCAGGCGACGCACGGTGGGTGAGCGCTCTCCGACTCCGCCGGTGAATGCGAGGACATGCAGGCCGCCGATCGCCGCGCTCATCGCGGCAATTCCGGCCACAAGTCTGTGCGTGTAGACGTCGTGGCCAGGACCGCGTCGGCATCCCCACGGGAAGCAGCGGCCTCGACCTCGCGCATGTCGCCGGTGCCGGCCAGGGCAGTCAGTCCGGAGCGCTCCTCCAGTGCGGTGGCGACCTGATGCGGGGTGAGGTGCTCGTGTTCTTCGAGCCAAAGGACCAGACCGGGGTCGACCGTGCCGGATCGGGTCGCCACGACCAGGCCTTCCAACGGGGTGAAGCCCATCGTGGTGTCGAGGCCACGGCCGTCCAGAACCGCGGCCAGCGAGGCGCCCGCGCCCAGATGGCAGGTGACGATTCGCAGGCCGGTCAGCGACCGGTCGACCAGCTGCGCGGCGCGGCGGGAGCAGTAGGCGTGCGAGAGCCCATGGAACCCGTAGCGGCGGATTCCGTAACGCTCCCGCCACTCGCGCGGCACCGCGCACGTTGCCGCCGCCTCCCGGATCGTCGTGTGGAACGCGGTGTCGAAGCAGGCCACCGCGGTGACATCGGGCAGGTGCGCGGTGACTGCGTCGAGCGCGGCCAGCGACTTGGGCTGGTGCAGCGGCGCGAGGTTGGTGAGCTGCTGGAGTTACCTGCGTACGCCGTCATCGATCTGGACCGGACCGGAGAAGGCCGTGCCACCGTGCACTATGCGGTGACCGACGACCTCAGGTCTGCCCCAGCCGTCGAGAACCTCGGCTAGCTCCGTGACATCGAAACCGTTCGGTCCAGCAGGAAAGTCGGCGCTGTTGATGACGTGGTCGTGCTCGTCGAGGAGTCGCAGTTTCAGGCTCGAGGATCCGGCGTTGACGACCAGCACCCGCACGGCTCAGTCCCGGGTCGGCCAGGTCCAGCCGGCGATGGCCGGATCGTCCTCGCCGTGCTCGCGGGTATAGGCCCGCGCAGCAGGTCGAGCATCGGACATCTGCTGGCGAAGCTTGCCCGCTCGGCTGCCCAGTGAGTGGACCCGGTCGATGACGTCCTGGACGAGGTGGAACGGTCAAGATCGTTCATCATCACCATGTCGAACGGGGTGGTCGTCGTGCCCTCCTCCTTGTAGCCGCGGACATGGATGTTGCGGTGATTGGTGCGCCGGTAGGTGAGTTCGTGGATGAGCGAGGGATAGCCGTGATACGCGAAGATCACCGGTTTGTCCACGGTGAAGAGTGCATCGAACTCACGGTCGGTCAGACCATGGGGGTGCTCGGTGTCCGACTGGAATCGCATCAGGTCGACGACATTGATGACCCGCAACTTCAGGTCGGCGAATTTCTCAGCGCAGGTCAGCGGCAGCCGTGGTCTCCAGAGTCGGGGTGTCACACCTTTCTACAGCGGTTGACCTGTGCGGCAGTCCTCACCGGCCCGCCGTTGCGGTACCTCTCCAACGGTGTGCTCGATGGAGAGGTACCGCAACGATCACGCTAGGTGACGCGTCGATCAGGGCAGCGGGACCCCCGTGGTATAGGCGTCCTGATCGTTGGCGTACGGGGCGTTCGGAGCCGTCCCGGCGCACACCCGCGGGGGGCTACCGCAGGCGAACTCATCGACGGTGCGGGTGTCCGACCAGAGCGGGTAGGCGATCTCGTTGGTGACCGCCAGCCCGGAGTAGTCGCCGTAGAACGTGCCGGAGAACTGCGTCGGTGGAGGCATGCTCGACGAGG
>JBPCOF010000256.1:0-3125 GCA_051000515.1 Geodermatophilaceae bacterium | reverse complement strand
GGGCTGCTCTGCGAGGCCTACCAGGTCGGTGCGGGCGCCCACGTCTCCCGGTGACCGGGCCTGGCGGGCGGGAAGGAACCCGCACGATCTATCTCGGTCGGTCCGCCTGACCCGCTAGCGGATCGTCGTACGACACAGGATCGGCAGCACACGTCGTGGGCTGGCTCGCGTGGTGCGCGGGGCCCTGGGTGCCAACATGAACTGATGACCTCCGCGCAGTCCCGTCGGTCTTACGCGCCGATCATGGCAGTTCACCTTGCCCGGCTGTCTGCGTTGGCGGCTGCCGATCACTCCTGTTTCACGCGAGCTGCCGGCCGGCCGGAGTACCGCGAGCGCCGGGTGGCCGTCGTGCTGGCGCAGGGCGCCGCCCTTCACTACGCCGATGGCCGCAGCGGGGTGAAGGACTTTGACGTGTGGTCGTTTTATGCTGCGTTGCCCGGTCAGCGGTTTCCAGCCGACAGGCGAGAAACGCATGCCGACTTCGGTGTCTCGGAGTTCGGGCGGCAGCTCTACGAGCTTCAGGAGGCCCGGTCTGAACGTGAAGCAACTCGGTGGAGGGGTTGGCAGCGTTATGGAGGCCGGCGGGTCGACTTCTTAATGCGCGCTCTGCCCATCGCACCAGACGCGGGAACCGACGAGGTGATCGACAGCCTGCAGCATTGGCTGGCTCTCGGCGCGAGGAGCCGCGCGTCCCACAAGCCATCGCCCTGGCATCTCGCCCAGAAGGCCGTCGCGCTTATCGAGCCGGCACATTGCCGTGGTCGACTCATCTGGCCACATGCTCATCACGGATGATAACGCCTTGCTCGATTTCGAGTGGCACACAACAGACCGTCCCCACGACGGGCGCAGTGTCGCGGCGGGTGCCTCCGCCGAGGATCCGTCGAACAGGGGCGACCATCTGGCTCTGCGTACGACTCGCTTCGGCTGGAGCTTCTGGCTGGCCGTTGGGCGATCCACCGCCGAGCCGCCGGGTGAATACTGGTCCTGATGGCAATGACGCTGAGCAAGGCGACGCAGGAGACCGCTGTGGGCGAGGGGCTCGCCGTCGGCTGCGTCGCGCTCGAGGTCGACGCCATCGAGGGGTCAAAGATGGATCTTGAGTTTGCCTTCCGTCGCGCCTGGCGGAGTTGGCCCTACCGCTCCACCTTCCCCGTGGTGCGTGCAGTTGTCGCCCGCGACGACTTGCTGCGGATCCTCGGCAAGAGCGGGGGTCGACGCAGCGCGCACCTCTCGGGGTGGGCCTCGCAGTGGCCCTTCGTTCCCTACGTCGCCGAGTCCTGGACCGTCGAGGACGTCGCCGAGATCCTTCGGGGCTCCACGGGCGTGCCCTTGGCCGGCTGGGTCGAGCTTGCCCAGGCCATACTCGACGAGCTACCCCACGATCAAGGGGCCGGCGCCCGTTGATCGGGCGGGCGGCACGCTCGATTCGTCCGTACGCCGATCCCTGTGCGACACAAGGTTCTTTGAAGCGACTGCTTCGTCCCGTCGCGTCCTCCCTGGCGGCTTGGCTCGGGCCACCGGCCAGTTCTTGCGTGGAACGATGGACGTAACCTCGACCTTGATCTGGAGGTAGCCGTGAATCCGAGCCAGCTTGACGGAGTCTCCGTTATCGTCGGTGCCCTTGCGGCCGGTGCAGGTGATGGGCTCAAGGACGTGACCAAGGGCGCGGTGACCGGCGCCGACTACTCGGTCGGGCAAAGGCTGCAGGCGGCTCGGGACAAACTCGCCGGCCTGCTGAAATCCCGGTTCCACGATAACGAGGATGCCGCGGCGGACCTGAACGTCTACCTCAGACGCCCGACGCCTGAGAATGCTGAGCCCCTTGCTGGGTACATCCTCGAAGCCGGCCTTGACCACGACCAACCGATTCTGGCCGCCGTCCGCCAGCTGCTGGCCGCGGCCGGACCGACCGCGATCGGACCGGGGTCGCTCGCCGCCGAGACCATTAGCCAGATCAACAAGGACGGGGGGACAGGATTCGTCGGTGGGCAGCACGTGCATCATCACGGAGCCTCCACCCCGATTCCGCAGCGGATTGGGAGCTCTTCCACATCCGTGGCTCGGTGTTCGAGCTCCGCAACGTCGGGTCCGGGACCGCGCATGATGTCCTTCTCAACGCACCGGGCGCGGTCCGGTTCGATCCTCCCGGAGACCTGTCCGCGTGGCGCCCGGGGTCGGGCCGCGAGTTCTTCGCAGTCGGCAGCATGCAGACAGGACATCCCCGGCTGGTGGTGCGGTGGAAGAACACCGCCAGCGAACCGACGCACCAGTCCTGGGAACGACCACTGCCGCGATGATCAGCCCGGGCTGCAGGCGCGTCGACTGGAACGACCTGCTCCGCCTCGTCGCGTCGATGAAGTTCGGCCACACCACCGCAAGCCTGCTCATCGCCAAACTGCACGCCAGCAGCCGGCAAAGCAGCCTTGCCAAGGCGCTGCATGAGTACGGCCGGCTGATCCGAACGATCTACCTCTGCCGCTACGTCGCAGACCAAGAACTCCGCTGCCGGGTACGACGCCAGCTCAACAAGGGCGAGAGCCTGCACGCCCTGCGCCGCGGCCTGTTCTTCGCCCACCAGGGCCACGTTCGTCGGCGCCACCTCGACGACCAGATCGACCAGGCGCTCTGCCTCACCCTCGTCACCAACGCCGCCGTGCTGTGGACGACCACCTACCTCGGTCACGCCCTCGACGCACTACGCGGCGAAGACGTCGAAGTCACCGACGACCTTGCCGCTCATCTGACGCCCGCGCGCCACGACCACATCAACTTCTACGGCACCTACTTCTTCGACATCGACGCCGAACTCGGCCGCGACGGACACCGACCGCTACGCGTGACCGCCTGACAGCTCAAGATCACGAAAACACCCAGAACCGCTCCGTTGCTAAGCCGACCCCTATGAGCAATTGTTGGCCGGGCGGGTGTATCCCAGCAACGGTGTTTCTGGCGTTGGTCATCAGTAGGTCTCGGCGGCCGGGAACCGGTCGGCGAGGGTGATCGCGAACGCGTTGAGCGCTGGCTTCCACCGCATGGTCCATCGTGCCCGCCCGTGCCCGGTGGGGTCCAGTGATCGGGTCACCAGGTAGAGACACTTCAACGCGGCCTGCTCGGACGGGAAG